>NZ_JBWKJZ010000079.1:0-1031 GCF_056431945.1 Streptomyces sp. NPDC045778 | reverse complement strand
CATCCGCGGTTCGGGCCGTGGGCGGGGTTGGGGTTGCAGGTGGTTGTGGTGGTGGTGTTGGTGGTGCGGCGGGTGTGGCCGTTGTTGGTGTTGGGTGTGGCGACGGTGTCGGCGGTGTTGATGTCGTTGTCGGTGTGGTTGGCGCCGGGGTTGTTGGTGACGTCGGTGGATGGGTCGGGGGTGTGGGTGCCGTTGGCGGCGCCGTTTGCGGCGTATTCGGCGGTGGTGTATTCGTCGCGGCCGCGGGGTGCGTGGGTGTTGACGGGTGTGTTGACGTTGGTGGCGACGCGGTTGTGGCAGTTGTCGTTTGCGGTGGTGGCGTCGGGGGTGTTGTTGACGGCGGTGCCGGCGTTGTTGGGGATGTATGTGGCGGCGCGGCGGGGGTTGATCGCGGCGTTGACGGAGCGGGCGGAGCGGGCGGAGCGGGAGCAGTTTTTGTTGGCGGAGCGGGCGCGGGCGGAGGAGCGGGTGCGTCTTGCGGGGGAGATGCATGATGTGGTGACGCATCGGGTGTCGTTGATGGTGTTGCAGGCGGGGGCGTTGCGGGTGGTGTCGACGGATGAGCGGGTGCGGGCGGAGGCGGAGGGGTTGCGGGCTGCGGGGTGTCAGGCGTTGGAGGAGCTCAGGGATTTGGTGGGGGTGTTGAGGTCGCCGGAGAGTGCGGCGGGTGTGGTGGGGGCGGTGGGTGATTCGGGTGGTGTGGCGGGTGGTGTGGGGGTGGGTGATTTGGGGTTGTCGGTGTTGGTGGAGGAGTCGCGGGCGGTGGGGGTTGAGGTGGAGTTGAGTGAGGTGGGGGATCGTTCGGTGTCGTCGCCGGTGGTGGCGCGGACGGCGTATCGGATTGTGCAGGAGGGGTTGACGAATGTGCGGAAGCACGCGCCTGGGTGTGGGGTGTGGGTGGAGGTGCGGTATGAGGCGGATCGGGTGCGGTTGAGGGTGCGGAATACGGCGCCGCGGGGTGTGGTGGACCGGGAGTTGGCGTCGAGTGGGTCGGGGAGTGGGTTGAAGGGTTTGCGGCAGCGGGTGGAGCT
>NZ_JBWKJZ010000078.1:0-1287 GCF_056431945.1 Streptomyces sp. NPDC045778 | reverse complement strand
TGTCGGGGGGACCTTCGAGTTCGGGCCCCGCCCCGACGGCGGCTTCCACATCGAATCCGAGCTTCCGATCTACGTCCCGACGACCCGCAGCTGGATCCGCCCTCGACGCCCACGCACGGTCGGCCAGGGCTGACCCGGGCCGCTGCCGCGCACCAGCTGCACCGGGGCGGCTTCCCCCCACCGGCCCCAGCTGCCGATCCACGTGCCCGCCCTCCCCTAGCCGGGTCTGCCCTCGGCTCCCTCGCACGGTCGGACAGAGCCGACACAGGCCGCTGCCAGACGTGGCCGGCTCGCGGCGGTGACGTGCGGCAGTCACAGCCAGGGTGCCGGGCGCCCACGGCCGGGGCGGCCGAGTGCTGGGGCAAGGGCTGGCGAGAGAACGCATCGCCGTGCGGCGGCCGGCCGGCCACAGCACGGCACGGTAGTCGCACCCGTGTGGAAGAAGGCCGGAGCCGCAAGGCTCCGGCCTTCCTGGTGCCCCGAGGGGCGCGGGCCCGGCACAGGGTGGTGGGCGTCCAGCGAAGCGTTCAGCGGCTGACGAGTCCCGCGTCGTACGCGAGGAGGCCCGCCTGGGTCCGGTTGGTGCACTCCAGCTTGACGAGCATGCGCGAGACATAGCCCTTGACGGTCGCCTCACTGAGGAACAGCTTCGTGGCGATCTGCGCGTTCGACAGGCCCTCGCCGAGGCAGGTGAGCACGTCCGTCTCGCGCTCGGTGAGCTTGCCGACGAGGGCCTTGGCCCGCTCGCGCGCGGCGTCCTCGTCGGACGAGGCGGCCACGATGCGCCGCATGGCCACGGGCGAGAGCACCGTGTGCCCGTCGGCGGCCACCCGGACGAGGCCGATCAGGTCCTCGGGCGGCGTCGACTTCACGAGAAATCCGCTGGCGCCACTGCGCAGCGCCCGCATCACATACTGGTCGGCGTCGAATGTGGTGAGCGCCACGACTTTTGGCGGCTGGTCCAGTTTCATGATGCATTCGATCGCCGTGAGGCCATCCACACCCGGCATCCGCAAATCCATGAGGACGAGATCGGGGCGATGCCGCATCACGGCTTCCACCGCGGCCGCTCCGTCGTGGGCCGCGTCGACGACGTCGATATCCTCGGCCGAACCCAAAATCGTTCTCAAATGTGCGCAAACCATGGGTTCGTCATCGACGACCAGCACCTTTACGACTTCATGCCCCATGCCCCCAGTCTATCCATGGCCCGGATCCAGAGGCAGTACGGATTCGATGTGGAAGCCGCCGTCGGGGCGGGGCCCGAACTCGAAGGTCCCCCCGACC
>NZ_JBWKJZ010000077.1:3592-4806 GCF_056431945.1 Streptomyces sp. NPDC045778 | reverse complement strand
TGTTCGTGGTTTCAGAACCAACACAGTGAACGCGAGCAACTGAGGACAAGCCCTCGGCCTATTAGTACCAGTCAACTCCACCCGTTACCAGGCTTCCATATCTGGCCTATCAACCCAGTCGTCTACTGGGAGCCTTACCCCATCAAGTGGGTGGGAATACTCATCTCGAAGCAGGCTTCCCGCTTAGATGCTTTCAGCGGTTATCCCTCCCGAACGTAGCCAACCAGCCATGCCCTTGGCAGAACAACTGGCACACCAGAGGTTCGTCCGTCCCGGTCCTCTCGTACTAGGGACAGCCCTTCTCAATATTCCTACGCGCACAGCGGATAGGGACCGAACTGTCTCACGACGTTCTAAACCCAGCTCGCGTACCGCTTTAATGGGCGAACAGCCCAACCCTTGGGACCGACTCCAGCCCCAGGATGCGACGAGCCGACATCGAGGTGCCAAACCATCCCGTCGATATGGACTCTTGGGGAAGATCAGCCTGTTATCCCCGGGGTACCTTTTATCCGTTGAGCGACGGCGCTTCCACAAGCCACCGCCGGATCACTAGTCCCGACTTTCGTCCCTGCTCGACCCGTCAGTCTCACAGTCAAGCTCCCTTGTGCACTTACACTCAACACCTGATTACCAACCAGGCTGAGGGAACCTTTGGGCGCCTCCGTTACCCTTTGGGAGGCAACCGCCCCAGTTAAACTACCCATCAGACACTGTCCCTGATCCGGATCACGGACCCAGGTTAGACATCCAGCACGACCAGAGTGGTATTTCAACGGCGACTCCACACACACTGGCGTGCATGCTTCACAGTCTCCCACCTATCCTACACAAGCCGAACCGAACACCAATATCAAACTGTAGTAAAGGTCCCGGGGTCTTTCCGTCCTGCTGCGCGAAACGAGCATCTTTACTCGTAGTGCAATTTCACCGGGCCTATGGTTGAGACAGTCGAGAAGTCGTTACGCCATTCGTGCAGGTCGGAACTTACCCGACAAGGAATTTCGCTACCTTAGGATGGTTATAGTTACCACCGCCGTTTACTGGCGCTTAAGTTCTCAGCTTCGCCACCCCGAAGAGTGACTAACCGGTCCCCTTAACGTTCCAGCACCGGGCAGGCGTCAGTCCGTATACATCGCCTTACGGCTTCGCACGGACCTGTGTTTTTAGTAAACAGTCGCTTCTCGCTGGTCTCTGCGGCCACCCCCAGCTCA
>NZ_JBWKJZ010000077.1:1744-3497 GCF_056431945.1 Streptomyces sp. NPDC045778 | reverse complement strand
GTTCCTACACCCTTACCCCGGGACAACCACCGCCCGGGCTGGACTACCTTCCTGCGTCACCCCATCGCTTACCTACTACCACCTTGGATCGGCGGCTCCACCACTCCCCTTCACCCGAAGGCTCCAGGGCGGCTTCACGGCCTTAGCATTAATGGGCTCGATATTGGGCGTTTCAAAGCGGGTACCGGAATATCAACCGGTTATCCATCGACTACGCCTGTCGGCCTCGCCTTAGGTCCCGACTTACCCTGGGCAGATCAGCTTGACCCAGGAACCCTTAGTCAATCGGCGCACACGTTTCTCACGTATGTATCGCTACTCATGCCTGCATTCTCACTCGTGAACCGTCCACCACTGCCTTCCGGCGCAGCTTCACCCGGCACACGACGCTCCCCTACCCATCACAGCCGCCGTTGGGCGTATATGCTGCAATGACACGACTTCGGCGGTACGCTTGAGCCCCGCTACATTGTCGGCGCGGAATCACTAGACCAGTGAGCTATTACGCACTCTTTCAAGGGTGGCTGCTTCTAAGCCAACCTCCTGGTTGTCTCTGCGACTCCACATCCTTTCCCACTTAGCGTACGCTTAGGGGCCTTAGTCGATGCTCTGGGCTGTTTCCCTCTCGACCATGGAGCTTATCCCCCACAGTCTCACTGCCGCGCTCTCACTTACCGGCATTCGGAGTTTGGCTAAGGTCAGTAACCCGGTAGGGCCCATCGCCTATCCAGTGCTCTACCTCCGGCAAGAAACACACGACGCTGCACCTAAATGCATTTCGGGGAGAACCAGCTATCACGGAGTTTGATTGGCCTTTCACCCCTAACCACAGGTCATCCCCCAGGTTTTCAACCCTGGTGGGTTCGGCCCTCCACGAAGTCTTACCTCCGCTTCAGCCTGCCCATGGCTAGATCACTCCGCTTCGGGTCTTGGGCGCGCTACTCAGATCGCCCTATTCGGACTCGCTTTCGCTACGGCTTCCCCACACGGGTTAACCTCGCAACACACCGCAAACTCGCAGGCTCATTCTTCAAAAGGCACGCAGTCACGACGCACCGAGCAAGCTCGATGCGCGACGCTCCCACGGCTTGTAGGCACACGGTTTCAGGTACTATTTCACTCCGCTCCCGCGGTACTTTTCACCATTCCCTCACGGTACTATCCGCTATCGGTCACCAGGGAATATTTAGGCTTAACGGGTGGTCCCGCCAGATTCACACGGGATTTCTCGGGCCCCGTGCTACTTGGGTGTCTCTCAAACGAGCCGCTGACGTTTCGACTACGGGGGTCTTACCCTCTACGCCGGACCTTTCGCATGTCCTTCGCCTACATCAACGGTTTCTGACTCGCCTCACAGCCGGCAGACTGTGAAAGAGAGATCCCACAACCCCCCAAGCGCAACCCCTGCCGGGTCTCACACGCTTGAGGTTTGGCCTCATCCAGTTTCGCTCGCCACTACTCCCGGAATCACGGTTGTTTTCTCTTCCTGCGGGTACTGAGATGTTTCACTTCCCCGCGTTCCCTCCACACCGCCTATATATTCAGCGGTGGGTGACAGCCCATGACGACTGCCGGGTTTCCCCATTCGGAAACCCCCGGATCAAAGCCTGGTTGACGACTCCCCGGGGACTATCGTGGCCTCCCACGTCCTTCATCGGTTCCTGGTGCCAAGGCATCCACCGTGCGCCCTTAAAAACTTGGCCACAGATGCTCGCGTTCACTGTGCAGTTCTCAAACAACGACCAACCACCCA
>NZ_JBWKJZ010000076.1:0-5702 GCF_056431945.1 Streptomyces sp. NPDC045778 | reverse complement strand
GTCCTGTGGCTGGAACGCGGCGAGCTGCGCATGGACGGCCCCACCGACGAGGTCATCAAGGAGTACGAGAAGTTCACCGGCAAGTAGCCGGAAGGGCGCCGACCCGCCCCCCGCCTCCGCCTCCGCCTCCGTGGAGGCATTCCCTCCGCATTCCCCCCATTCCCCCTTTGTGCCTTCAATGTCCAGATCATTACACTATGGGGGGGTTGAGCGACCCGAGGAGTGTGCGTGAGCGAGAACCGGCCGCGCCTGAGCGTCGTCGTCCACGGCCGCAACGTCCAGGGCCGCTTGCGCGAGAGCCTCCCCGCCCTCGCCCGCCAGGCCGGCGCCGACGTGGAGGTCGTCGTCGCCGCCGTCGGCACATCGGCGCAGGCGGCGGCCCGCCACCCCGGCCTCACCCTCGTCGCGCTGCCCGACGGCACTCCGGACGGCGCGGCCCGCGCGGCGGGCGCCGCCCGGGCCCGGGGCCACTGGCTGCACTTCGCGCACAGCAAGGACAGCGTGCCGGCGGACGCCGTCCGCGCCGTCGCGGAGCGGGTGGCCGCGCTGCCGGACACCGTGGACGTCCTGCTCGCCGACCACACCCGGTCGACGTGGCGCCACCAGCGGCTGCCGAGCCCCGACGGCCGGTACCTGGCGGAGCCGGGCCGCCGCGACGTCTCCCTCGCCGACTGCCCGGACCTGCTGAAGGTCACCCCGCTCGTCGGCAACCGCGTGCTGCGCCGGGACTTCTGGCTGGCACACCAGGACCTGCTGGCCACGGACGACGACCTGTTCACGGCGCACGCCGCGCTCCTGACCGCCGACCGGATCGCGGTGCTCGGCCAAGCAGCCCTCGAAGACCGCCAGTTGCGGCCCGAGAGCCTGCCGCCGCCCACGGCGGACGACCACTTCGCCCTCCTGGAGACGTACGAGAGCCTGCTGCGCCTGGCCGAGCGGAGGGCGGCGGGCCCGGGGCCGCTCGGCGTCCTGTACGCGGCGATGGTGACCGCCTGCCTGCGAACCCTCGCCCGGGCGCGGCTTCCGGAGCCGACCGCCCGGGAGTTCTTCCACCGCGCGGCCCGGGCGGCGGTCGCCTACCGCCCGCCCGGCCACCGGCGCCCCGGCGGCCTGGAGGGTGTGCGCCGCCGCCTGCTCGAAGAGGACGCGTACACGAAGTACCGCGCCTTCCACCTGGCCGACCAGCGGCGCCGCAAGCTGGGATCCGCGGCGGCGCGCGGCAGGCGCAGGGCGGCCAAGGCGGTCCGCGGCGTCCAGTACCAGCAGGACCTGAGGCGCCCCCTCGACCCCCGCCTCGCGGTGTTCTCGGCCTACTGGGACCGGGGCGTCGCCTGCAACCCGGCCGCGATCGCGGCGAAGCTCGCGGAGCTGGCACCCCACATCCACCCGGTGTGGGTGGTGTCGCGGGCGAGGGAGCCGCTCCTGCCGCCGGGCACGGACCACGTCGTGCCCGGCACCCGCCGCTACTGGCGC
The DNA here is from genome assembly GCF_056431945.1 of Streptomyces sp. NPDC045778. Lineage (NCBI taxonomy): Bacteria > Bacillati > Actinomycetota > Actinomycetes > Kitasatosporales > Streptomycetaceae > Streptomyces > Streptomyces sp. NPDC045778. The sequence goes on along the minus strand of NZ_JBWKJZ010000076.1, from coordinate 4,229 downwards.
GTCATGGCCACGGCGACGTACCTGGTGAACAACGCCAACTTCCCCAACGCGATCGTCAAGCGGGAGGGCTCCGTGCACCTCCAGACCCACCATGGCACCCCGCTGAAGCGCATGGGCCTCGACCAGCTCGACCACCCGGCCGCCGCGCAGGGCCTGAACTTCCACGAGCTGCTCGCCCGCGTCGACCGCTGGGACTACAGCGTCAGCTCCAACACCCACTCCACGGAGATGTGGCAGCGCGCCTACCAGTCCCGCTACGTCGAGCTGGACCACGGCTACCCGCGCAACGACGTCTACTACACCGCGACGGCCGCCGACGTCCGCGCCGTCCGCGCCCGCCTCGGCATCGCCCCTGGCAAGCGCGCCCTGCTCTACGCGCCCACCCACCGCGACTACGAGGCGACCTGGACCCCGCGCCTGGACCTGGCAGCCCTCGCGGACCGCCTCGGCGAGGACACCGTCCTGCTCGTCCGGGGCCACTACTTCTACGGCGGCGGCACGGGCCCCTCCCCCGCCGCACCGCGCCGCACCGGCCGGGTCCTCGACGTGTCCGCGTACGACCCGGTGGAGGACCTCGCCCTGGCGGCGGACGCCCTGATCACGGACTACTCGTCCCTCATGTTCGACTACGCCAACCTGGACCGGCCGATCGTCATCCACGCCGACGACTGGGAGACGTACGCGACGACGCGCGGGGTCTACTTCGACCTCCTCGCCGAGCCCCCGGGCGCGGTGGCGCGCACCCAGGAGGAGCTGACGGAGATCCTCGCCACCGACGCCTGGCGGGACGCGGCGGCGCGGCGGGCGCGGGCCGGCTTCCGGCGTCGCTTCTGCGAGTTCGACGACGGCCGCGCGGCGGAGCGGGTGGTGCGCCGCGTCTTCCTCGGCGAACCGGAGTCGGCCCTGCCGCCCGTCGTACCGCTGGCCGAGCGCACCCCCGCCCCGACCCCCGAGGAGGCGGCCCGATGACCCCCGACGTGACGATCACAGTCATCGTGTACAACGACGCGGCCCGGCTGCCGCGCGCGGTCCGCTCCGCGCTCCGCCAGACCCACGGCGACGTCGAGGTCGTCATCAGCGACGACCACTCGACGGACGACACCCCGCGCGTGGCCCGCGAACTCGCCGCCGGGGACCCGCGCGTCAGATATCTGCGGCTGCCCGAGAACAGCGGCGGCTGCAGCGCGCCCCGCAACCGCGCGATCGACATCGCCCGCGCCCCGTACCTGATGTTCCTCGACAGCGACGACGAACTCCCCGAGCGCGCCGTGGAGTCGCTGCTCGCCGCGCACGCCGAGCGGGAGGCCGACTTCGTGATGGGCGCGGTCGAGCGCGTCCGCGTCGACACCGGCCGCACCTCCACATGGATGCCCCACCTGGTCGCACGGCGCCGCACGGTCGAGGGCATCGAGACCGAACCGGCCCTGCTCTTCGAGCACCTGTCGACGAGCAAGATGTACCGCAAGTCCTTCCTCGACCGAAGCGGCCTGCGCTTCCCCGAGGGCATCCACTACGAGGACCAGCTCTTCTCCGCCCAGGCCTACTGCCTGGCCAAGGCCTTCACCGTGATCCCCGACCCTGTCTACCGCTGGTACATAGAGCCGTACGGCGAGGCCGCCGCGGCCTCCATCTCCAACCAGCGGCACAAGCTGAGCAACGTGCGCGACCGCGTGCACGTCCAGGGCCTCATCGACGACTTCCTGCGCACCAGTGGGCACGCGAGCCTGCGCGAGGCCAAGGACTACAAGTTCCTCAAGCACGACTTCCGCATGTACGCGGGCGACCTGCCCTACCGCGACGACGCCTGGCTGCGCGGCTTCGCCGACCTCGTGAACCCGTATCTGGCGGGCCTGTCCCCCACGGCGTACGAGCGGCTCCCGCGCGCCGAGCGCGTGGTCCTGCGCCTGGTCCGGGACGGGCGCCTCGCCGAGGCCCGGGTGGCCGCCCGCGGCCTCGGCCACGGCGTGGCCCCACGCGAGGCGGTGGCGGACGCGGACGGCCGCCTCTACTGGGGCACGCGGATCCCGGAGACCCCCGAGGCCCGGAGCGACCTCGACCTCACCGACCTCGGCCTGGACACCCGGCCGTTCCCGAGCGCCCTGTTCCGCCACGAGCTGACCCGCGTCGAGCCGGGCCCCGGCGCGGCCCTGCGCCTGCGCGTGCGCACCTACGACCCGGGGCTCCGGCTCCCGCTCGGCCCGCGGGTGGCGTCCCTCGTGGTGGCCCCGGGCGGTCGGCGCCTGACGGTCCGCTTCCGCCTCGACCCCGTCCGCCCCGGCGTCTTCGCGGGCGAAGCCGTGCTCGACCTGGCCGAGGCCGCGCTGCCGCCGCAGGGCTTCGACGGCGTACGGCACCCCGTGGTCCAGCTCACCGACGGCCGGCTGCGCAACAGCGGGCTGCTGCTCGCGCCCCTGGACTTCCCCGCGGTCACGGCCCGCGTCGGCTACCGGCGCGGCACGGCTCCGCACCAGGTCACGGTGGAGCCGGAGGGGCGGGGCGCGGGCCGCCTCCAGGTGCGCTGGACGCCGGTGGGCGTGACGGCCCGCCTGGTGCGGCCCCTGGCGCTGCGGCTCAGGCGCTCCGCGTCTGGGCGCGGTGCTGGAACACCCACGTCCGGTACACCAGGAACCGGAAGGCCGAGGCCAGGAGGATGGACTGGGCCTTGGCGACGTTCGAACCGAGGGGGCCGTTCATCCCCGCCCCGTGGTACGCCGCGTAGAACAGGAGGGTCTCCATCGCCACGCCGATACCGCTGAAGGCGAAGAACAGCACGATCTGACGCCGGGTGCGCCGCGCCCGGTCCCGGTAGGCGAAGAAGCGGAAGCCCAGGTAGTTGGTGCCCATGGCGACGACGCTCGCGAGGACCGTCGCGGTCATGGGGGCCGAACCCAGGCCGTGCAGCAGAAGGTTGAAGACGAGGAAGTTGACCGCGACGCCACTGCCGCCGACCACACCGAACTTCACCAGCTCCACGCATAGGCGGCGCAGGCGCGGCGGGACCCGCCGCAGCGGCGTCGCGCGCCGCCCGGGCGCCGCGGCCGTCGCGTCCTGCGGCACGCCCGCGAGCCGGGCCGCCTCGTGGACCGTGCTCGTCATCCCAGCGGCCCCCGGCCGCCCTGTGCCGCCCGCGCGGCCCGGCCCACCAGGGCGTCACGCGCCCCGCGGCGCGTGTCGCGAAGGCGCAGCTTCCAGGGCATCGCGACCGACTCCAGCTGCACCATCAGGTTCATCTTCGACTCGCCGACGGCCCGGTCCTCGAAGTGGATGGGCACCTCCACGAGGCCGAAGCCGTGGCGCAGCGCGCGGTACTTCATCTCGACCTGGAAGCTGTAGCCCGCGCTGTCGACCGTGGCCAGGTCCACGGCGCGCACGGCGTCGGCGCGCCACAGGTTGAAGCCGCCGGTGATGTCCCGGACCCGGGTGCCGAGGATCGTGCCCGCGTACGCGTTGGCCCAGCGGGACAGCAGCTTGCGGTGGGCGCCCCACACGTCGGAGAGAGTGCCGCCTTGCACATAGCGGCTGCCGACGACGACCCCGGCGTCGGTGGCGAGGGCCACGCCGAGCAGCTCGGCGACCTTGTCGGCGGGGTGGCTGGCGTCGGCGTCCATCTGCAACACGTAGTGCGCGCCGTCGGCGACGGCCCGCGCCATGCCCGCCGCGTAGGCCCGGCCGAGGCCGTCCTTCCCGGTGCGGTGCAGGACGCGCACGCGGCGCCGCCCCTGGGTCTCCTCGACGCGCCGCGCCAGCTCCTCGGCGATCGCGCCGGTGCCGTCGGGGCTCGAATCGTCGACGACGAGCAGGCTCAGGCCGGGCAGCGGCAGGGCCATGAGGGCCTCGGCGACCCCGGGCAGGCTGCCCGCCTCGTTGTACGTCGGCATCACGACGGTGAGCGGTGTCGCCGCCCACTCCTCGGGCAGCGCCCGCGCGCCGGGCGTGAGCACCGCGCCCTCCGCCACGGCCGGCGGACGTGCTTCTGTCATCGGCTTACCCTCTGACCTTCCTGAAATAATCTCATCCACCGTACCCCAAATGCCCGTTTTGCCAGCGCAGGCTCGTGCGGCGTGTGCGGCGGGTGCGAGAGCCGCGCACGCGGGAAAGACAGGGGCGCCCCGCACCGATCGGTGCGGGGCGCCCCGGCGGCGTACGGAACACAAACGCGTACACCACCACACCCCCACCTTCCCCCCTTCCCCCAACAAATTCCCCAAATCCAAAGCGTCGCAGACCCC
>NZ_JBWKJZ010000075.1:0-6698 GCF_056431945.1 Streptomyces sp. NPDC045778 | reverse complement strand
CCCCCCCCCCCCCCCCCCCCCCCCCCCCCCCCCCCCCCCCCCCCCCCCCCCCCCCCCCCCCCCCCCCCCCCCCCCCCCCCCCCCCCCCCCCCGCTTCTGTGCTTCCGGGGCTAGGAGGCCTCGGGGGTCAGGCGCTCGGGGCCGGGGTAGGGCGCCGACCGCAGCTTCGCCTTGAGGGTCTCGTCCTCGGGGGTCAGGGGGCCCGGGCCCATCCTCGGCGGGACGCCGAGGACGGCCTTGCCGGAGGGCACGGGCGGCTCGTAGTGGGTGGGGGCCGTGCGCAGGGTCAGGGCGGTGGCCGTGACGATCAGCGCGGTGAAGGCGATGGCGGCTCGGGTCCACAGGCGGGCGCGGTCCTCGCTCGCGGTGCGGACGCGGGCCGGTCGCGGGACGACGAGCCGCTCCGCGCGGCCGAGCGAGGTCAGCCGTTCGGTCAGGGCCTCGGGCCGGTCGGCGATGCCGAGGTCGGGCAGCCGCTCGGCCAGCGTCCCGCGGGCGCTGAGCAGCCGGCCCGCCGCGGCCGGAGTGCTGGCCTCCGTCTCCGCCGCGGTCTCGGGGAGGTCGAGCCCGACGCCGTCGTAGAGCATCAGGGTGCGGCGCTGGGCGGGCGGCAGGCCGAGGAGCGCGCCGAGGACGGCGCGGTCGGCCGCGTCGTCGGGCGGTTGGTCCTGCCGCAGGCCGGGGCGGAAGCGGTGCCAGGGCGAGAGCGCGTACTCGTGGGTGGCCGCGCGGACCCAGCCCGCCGGGTCGCGGTCCACGGCGACCTCGGGCCAGCGCTGCCAGGCGAGCTGGAAGGCGCGCTCCACGGACTCCGACGCGAGGGCGCGGTGGCCGGTGAGGGCGTAGGCCTGGCGGAGCAGGGCCGGGGCCGCGCGGGAGCAGAGGGTGTCGAAGGCCTCTTCGGGGGTGGCCGGGGGCGCGGCCGGAGCCTCGGGCTGCTCCTCGACGGGGGGCGGGGCGGCGGGGGGCGCCGTTTCCGCGAGGGACTCCAGGAGTTTCGCGTAGGCCGCGCGCCTGCTGCCGCGCGGGTCCTTGCGGCCGGACTCCCAGGAGCGGACGGTCTCGCGGGACACGCCGAGGAGGGCGGCGAGCTGGGCCTGGCTCAGCGGCTTCGCCTCGCGCAGCCTGCGGCGTTCACCGGGGGGCGGCAGCGCGGGGGGCCCTTCCTGCCCGGGTGAGGCCGGGGGCTTGGGGGCGGCCGGGCTCGGAGAGGCCGGGCTCTGGGTCATGGCCGTCCGTTCCGCCGTACGAAAAAGAACATAAAAGTATCTTGGGCGACACATCCGGTATTCGCCTGTTACGCGGAGAAAGCGCGTGTCGTTGGGAGCATGGCCGGGTGACCCACCTCACCGACTCCGGCTCCTGGCCGCCGCCCCAGGAGCAGCCGAACGCGTCAGCCGTGGCGGAACCGGCGCATGACGGCCCGTCAGGTCTGGCCACGGGGGTACTGGGCGGCGCGATCGCTGCGGGGCTCGGGCTCGGCGCGTTCGCGGTCCTGGTGATGATCCTGTGGATCAGCTCGCCGTACCCGGACAGCGGACCCGACGGCGCGCTGCACGTGGCGGCGGCGCTGTGGCTGCTCGCGCACGGCACGGAGCTGATCCGCACGGAGACGCTGTCCGGGGCGTCCGCGCCGGTCGGCGTGACCCCGCTGCTGCTGCTCGCGCTGCCGTGCTGGCTGCTGCACCGGGCCGCGCGGGACGCGGCGGATCCGGAGGGGCGCGCGCTGGGGGTACGGGCCGCGTGGTGGGGCGTGGTCGCGGGCTACCTCCTGGTGGGGCTCGCGGCGACGCTGTACGCGGCGGGTGGCGAGCTGCGGCCGTCGTGGCTGAGCGCGGCGTGGCACGTGCCGGTGCTCGCGGTGGCGGCGGCGGGTTCGGGGGTGTGGGCGGCGCACGGGCGGCCGCGGGGGCCGCTGCCGCAGGCGGTGACGCGCGCGGGGGCGCGGCTTCCCGCCGCGGTCCGGCGTCTCTTCGTACGCGACCGGGTGCGCGCCGCGGGCCGGGCGGCGGCGGCCGGTACGGCGGTGCTCGTCGGCGGGGGCGCGCTGCTCGTCGGGGTGTCGCTCGTGCTGCACGGGGGCCTGGTGCGGGAGTCGTTCCTGGAGGTGACCGGGGTGTGGTCGGGGCGGTTCGCGGTGCTCCTGCTCGCGCTCGCGCTGGTGCCGAACGCGGCGGTGTGGGGCGCGGCGTACGGGCTGGGGCCCGGGTTCGTGCTCGGTACGGGGACCGTGGTGGGGCCGCTCGGCGCGGGGGCGGCGCCGCTGCTTCCGGAGTTCCCGCTGCTCGCGGCGGTGCCGGGGGCCGGGCCCGGGTCGCCGTTCACCTGGGCGGCGGGGGCGGTGCCGGTGGTGGCCGGATGCGTGGTGGGGTGGTTCGTGGCGGGGGCGGCGGCGCCGGCGTTCGGGGAACGGGAGATGGCGTGGCCGGTGGGGCGGACGGTGCTCGTGGGGGTGGGGGCGGCGGTGGGGTGCGGGGGCGCGTGTGCGGTGCTCGCGGGGGTGGCCGGGGGTGCGATGGGGGTGCGGGTGCTTGCGGAGTTCGGGCCCGTGTGGTGGCTCACGGGGGGTGCGGCGGGGGGTTGGGTGGGGGTTCTGGGGGTGCCCGTGGCCCTGGGGGTGCGGGCTTGGCGGGTACGGGTGCCTCGGGGCGGGCGGGGCTCTCGCCCTGCGGGGCGCCTGGGCTCCTGGCTCCGGCTGCGCCGGGGGGCGGCTGCGGCTGAGCCCGCTGTGGCCGAGCCTGCTGCGCCTGAGCCGGCTGTTGCTGAGCCTTCTGGGCCGTTGGAGGCGCTGGAGGCGGTTGAGGTCTTTGAGGCAGTTGAGGTGCTTGAGGCAGTTGAGCCTGTCGAGCCCCTGGAGCCGCCGGAGCCGCCGGAGCCGCCGGAGCCGCCGGAGCCGCCGGTGCCTCTGGTGCCTCCGATGCCGCCGGTACCCCCGGTGCCCCCGGCCTTCTTTGAGCCGTACGACTTCCTGCCGGGGCGTGACGAAGGGCCGCAGGGCGGAAGCGGAGCCGGAGCCGGGGGCTGAGTCAACGGCGGAGCGGCACCTGGGGCTGTGCCCACCCTTCCCCAAGCTCTCGGCTTCGCTCGAGCAGGGGATACCCCACTCGCCCTGCGGGACGATTGCCCACAGCGGGGACGGCTGGGTGGGAAAGCCCCCGCGCCAGCGGGGGCCTGGGCCCGGGTCAGTCCCGGTCGGTGAGGAGGGGGCGGAGCTGCTTCGGGAGGAGGTCTTCGCAGGCCTGCCGCGAGGCCCCGGTGAGCGCGTCGTCGCGGCAGGTGTAGTAGTCCCGGTAGATCAGCTGCGCGCCGAACGTCGCGAGGACCATGACGAGCGCGAGCGACGCCGTCACCAGGCCGCTGATCGCCGCCGTGGTCTGGGGCCGCGACCCGCGGGCGGCCGGCTCGGGCGCGGCCGGGGCGTTCGGGTCGGCGCGCCGCGGCTTGGCGCGCAGCGCGCTGATGCCCCAGTACATGCCGAGCGCGCCGAGCAGCAGCGCCACGTAGTCCCAGCCGAAGAGGGCGAAGAAGAAGGCCCACATGCCGGAGAGCAGCGCGTAGCGCGCGCGGCGCTGGGCGGGGTCGGTGGGGTCCCAGCGCAGGCCGCCGCCCTGCCCGGGCTGGCCGCCGGGGCCGTCCTGGCCCTGGCCGCGGGGCCGGTCGCCGAAGCCGCCGGACGAGGAGCGGCCGGGCTGCTGGTCGCTCCACTGGCTGCCCCAGGGGGAGTTCCCCTGACCGCCGGAGCCCTGGTCGTCCGAGCCGGAGCCGTTGGGGTGCCGGGGGCGCCACGGCTGCTCGGGCGTGCCCTCGGGCGGCGGCGCGAACGGGTTGTCGTCCTGCGCGGAGCCCTGGCCGGAGCCCTGGCCGGAGCCCTGCCCGCCGGAGCCATGGCCGGAGCCCTGTCCGCCACCGGAGCCCCGGTCGTCCCGCGCGTCCTCAGGCGCCGGGGACGAGGGGCCGGGCCGCCCCTCCCGGAGCAGCAGCGCCGCACCCGGGCCGGGTGTCGAGCCGTGGCGCCCGTCGTGCGTCGGTCCGTGCGCGGACGCGAAGGGTGGCGTGAGGCGGAGGCTGCGGTCCGGCATCAGGTGTGCGTCTTCCCCTTGTATAGAGCTGTGGCACAGAGCGCTGGCGGCGCTCCGCGGCCCGGCTGTGCGGAGCCGGACAACTCGGTGGTGGAGCTTGGCAACTCGGCGTTCGGGCGGCTGCCCCCACAGACGCTACCTTCCGGCCGCGCCCCCGTCCCGTGAGGGGCCGCCGGGTGTGCCGGTATCGTTGCTGACGGTCGGCCGCTTCGTAGAGTTCCCCGTATCGGGAGATGCGAAGCCTTCGTACGACCGTACAAAGAGCACTCCCGAGAAAGGGCCCCGTCGTGGCCAAGGCCAAGCGCCTCGTCGTGCTGGTCTCCGGATCAGGTACGAATCTCCAGGCCCTGCTCGACGCCGTCGCGGAGCACGGAGCCGACGCCTACGGCGCCGAGGTCGTGGCCGTCGGCGCCGACCGCACCGGCATCGCGGGTCTTGAGCGCGCCGAGCGCGCGGGCCTGCCGACGTTCGTGTGCCGGGTGAAGGACTACGGCTCGCGGGAGGAGTGGGACGCCGCGCTCGCCGGCGCGACGGCCGCGTACGCGCCGGACCTGGTGATCTCCGCCGGCTTCATGAAGATCGTGGGCAAGGAGTTCCTGGCCCGCTTCGGCGGGCGCACGGTGAACACGCACCCCGCGCTGCTTCCCAGTTTTCCGGGGGCCCACGGCGTCCGCGACGCGCTCGCGTACGGCGCGAAGGTCACCGGCTGCACCGTCCACTTCGTCGACGACGGCGTCGACACCGGCCCGATCATCGCGCAGGGCGTGGTGGAGGTCAGGGACGAGGACGACGAGAGCGCTCTGCACGAGCGCATCAAGGACATCGAGCGAAGCCTGCTCGTCGACGTCGTGGGACGCCTCGCCCGCGACGGCTACAGCATCGAGGGACGAAAGGTAGTTATCCCGTGACCGCCGAAGGTACGACGCCCCAGACACCGCAGAGCACCCCCGGCGCCGATCAGCGGCCCATCCGCCGCGCGCTGATCAGCGTGTACGACAAGACCGGCCTCGAGGGCCTCGCGCGCGGTCTGCACGAGGCCGGGGTCGAGCTGGTGTCGACCGGGTCGACCGCCGCGCGGATCGCCGCCGCGGGTGTCCCCGTCACCAAGGTCGAGGAGCTGACGGGCTTCCCCGAGTGCCTGGACGGCCGGGTCAAGACGCTGCACCCGCGCGTGCACGCGGGCATCCTCGCCGACCTGCGCCTCGAAGCGCACCGCAAGCAGCTCCAGGAGCTGGGCGTGGAGCCGTTCGGCCTGGTCGTGGTGAACCTCTACCCGTTCCGCGAGACCGTCGCGTCCGGCGCGAGCCTCGACGAGTGCGTCGAGCAGATCGACATCGGCGGCCCCTCGATGGTCCGCGCCGCCGCCAAGAACCACCCGTCGGTCGCCGTGGTCACGAGCCCCTCCCGGTACGGCGACCTGCTCGCCGCGGTCCGCGCCGGCGGCTTCGACTTCGCGACGCGGCGCGCGCTCGCCGCCGAGGCGTTCCAGCACACGGCCGCGTACGACATCGCGGTCGCCAACTGGTTCCTGGAGACCGAGGAGGGCGCCGGCGAGCGCTTCCCGGCCTTCATCGGCGCCGGCTTCGACCTGAAGAACCAGCTGCGCTACGGCGAGAACCCGCACCAGGGCGCCGCCCTCTACACGGACGGCCGCGGCGGTCTCGCCGAGGCCGAGCAGCTCCACGGCAAGGAGATGTCGTACAACAACTACACGGACACGGACGCCGCGCGCCGGGCCGCGTACGACCACGACGACCCGTGCGTGGCGATCATCAAGCACGCCAACCCGTGCGGCATCGCGATCGGCGGCAACGTGGCCGAGGCGCACCGCAAGGCGCACGCCTGTGACCCACTGTCCGCGTTCGGCGGTGTCATCGCCGTCAACCGGCCGGTGACCAAGGAGATGGCGGAGCAGGTCGCCGACATCTTCACCGAGGTCATCGTGGCGCCGGACTACGAGGACGGCGCCCTTGAGGCCCTGACCAAGAAGAAGAACATCCGCGTCCTGCGCGCCCCGCAGGCGCCCTCCGCGCCCGTGGAGGTCAAGCCGATCGACGGCGGCGCGCTGCTCCAGGTCACCGACCGCCTCCAGGCCGACGGCGACAGCCCCGCGAGCTGGACCCTCGCGACCGGTGACGCGCTGTCCCCGGGCGAGCTGGCCGAACTCGCCTTCGCCTGGCGCGCCTGCCGCGCGGTGAAGTCCAACGCGATCCTGCTCGCCAAGGACGGGGCCTCCGTCGGCGTCGGCATGGGCCAGGTCAACCGCGTGGACTCGGCGAAGCTCGCGGTCGAGCGGGCGGGCGAGGAGCGCGCCCGCGGTGCGTACGCCGCGTCCGACGCCTTCTTCCCCTTCCCCGACGGCCTGGAGGTCCTGACGGCCGCCGGCGTCAAGGCCGTCGTCCAGCCGGGCGGTTCGGTCCGCGACGAGCTGGTGGTCGAGGCGGCGAAGAAGGCCGGCGTGACGATGTACTTCACGGGCACGCGGCACTTCTTCCACTGAGGCCGTCCGGTCCGGCTGACGAACGGCGCGGGGGGGGGGGGGGGGGGGGGGGGGGGGGGGGGGGGGGGGGGGGGGGGGGGGGTTGTTGGGTGCGGGGCTGCGTCCGGAAGCGGAGCGTC
>NZ_JBWKJZ010000074.1:0-6985 GCF_056431945.1 Streptomyces sp. NPDC045778 | reverse complement strand
GACACCCCGACGCCGTCAGCTCCGCGATCTGCTGAAGCGTCGCCCCGATGTCCGACGTACGCGTCGTCGTCATCGACTGCACCGACACCGGCGCGTCCCCGCCGACGGCCACCGTCCCCACCTGGATCTTGCGGCTGACCCTGCGGTCGGCCAGCTTGGTCGGAACGGACGGGATTCCGAGAGAAACGGCAGTCATCTGGCGTGCATCCCCAAGTGTGGATCAAGGTCCCGAGTTCGGCGGGCTCCGGGCTTCGCGGCATCGCGCTACAACGTCGCTTGTTCGCGGGTTCGAGATTACGGCACCCCACATGCCCCAAGCACATCCCGCCCCGATGTCCACCCATTGGCGGGTGGGACCGCACATACGAAGGCGGCCGGGCACAGATGGTGTCCGGCCGCCGCAAACTTCGTACGCCTAGGAAATTCTGACCGGATTCACCACATCCGCGATCAGGACCAGGATGGTGAAGCAGATGAAGATCCCCGCCACCACATAGGCCACGGGCATCAGCTTCGCCACGTCGAACGGGCCGGGGTCCGGTCGCCGCAGGACCTTCGCCGCGTTCCGGCGCAGCGACTCCCACAGTGCGCCGGCGATGTGACCGCCGTCCAGGGGCAGCAGCGGCAGCATGTTGAACAGGAACAGCGAGAGGTTGAACCCGGCCAGCAGGAACAGCATCAGCGCGATCTGGTTCTGCGGCGGGATGTCCAGGGTGAACACCTCACCGCCGACGCGGGCCGCGCCCACCACGCCCATCGGGGAGTCCTGCCCCCGCTCCCCGTCGCCGAACGCCGCGTCCCACAGGTCCGGGATCTTGGAGGGCAGGGCGATGATCGACTCGACGCCGTTCTCCATCATGGTGCCCATGCGGTCGACGGACTCGCCGAAGGACTGCTGGACGATGCCGGAGGCGGGCGTGAAGCCGAGGAATCCGGCGTACACGTACTTGCCCTCGACGTAGCCGCCGTCGCCGTCGGTCTTGCTGACCTGGTTCTTGATCAGGTTGGCGTGCAGGTCGAGGCGCTTGCCGTCACGCTCGACGGTGAGGGTCGCGGGGCCGATGGTGTCGCGGATCCGGGACTGGAGCGCGGACCAGTCGTCCACGTCCTTGCCCTGGAAGGCGACGATCTTGTCGCCCGCCTTGAGGCCCGCGGCCTTGGCGGGGGCGGGCTTGTCGCCCTTCTCGCACGTGGCGCGGTTCTCACCGGCCTCGATGACGCAGTCGGAGACCTTGCCGACCGAGGTGGTCTGGGTGCTGATGCCGAAGGTCATCATCACGCCGAGGAAGATCACGACGGCCAGGATCAGGTTCATGAACGGACCGGCGAACATGACGATCACGCGCTTCCACGGCTTGCGCGTGTAGAAGAGCCGGGACTCGTCGCCGGGCTTCAGCTCCTCGAACGCCGCCGAGCGCGCGTCCTCGATCATGCCGCGCCAGGGCGAGGTGGAGCGCGCCTCGAGGCGTCCGTCGGGCCCCGGCGGGAACATGCCGATCATGCGGATGTAGCCGCCGAGCGGGATGGCCTTGACGCCGTACTCGGTGTCGCCCTTCTTGCGGGAGAAGATCGTCGGGCCGAAGCCGACCATGTACTGCGGCACGCGGATGCCGAACATCTTCGCGGTCGACAGGTGGCCCAGCTCGTGCCAGGCGATCGAGAAGAGCAGCCCGATCACGAAGACGACTATGCCGAGGATCATCATCAAGGTCGTCATGCACGAGCCTCCGCGGTCATCTGGGTCGAAGCCGTCAGTTCCCGGGCCCGGGCCCGCGCCCAGGTCTCCGCTGCGAGGACGTCCGCCACGGTCAGGGAGGTTCCCGTACGCGGTGTGCCGTGCTCGGCGACGACCCGGGTGACGGTCTCCATGATGCCGTTGAACGGCAGCGTGCCCGCCAGGAAGGCGTCCACGCACTCCTCGTTGGCGGCATTGAACACCGCCGGGGCCGTGCCCGCGAGCTGCCCGACGTGCCGGGCGAGCCCCACCGAGGGGAACGCCTCGGTGTCGAGCGGGAAGAACTCCCAGCTGGAGGCCTTCGTCCAGTCGAAGGCGGGCGCCGCGTCCGGCACCCGCTCGGGCCAGCCGAGCCCGATCGCGATCGGCCCGCGCATGTCCGGCGGGGTGGCCTGGGCGAGCGTGGAGCCGTCGGTGAACTCGACCATGGAGTGCACGTACGACTGGGGGTGGACGACGACCTCGATGCGGTCGAAGGGGATGTCGTAGAGGAGGTGGGCCTCGATCACCTCCAGGCCCTTGTTCACCAGGGTCGCCGAGTTCACCGTGATCACCGGGCCCATCGCCCACGTCGGGTGGGCGAGCGCCTCGGCGGGCGTGACGTCGGCGAGGTCGGCCTTCGTCCGGCCGCGGAAGGGGCCGCCGGACGCGGTCACGACGAGCTTGCGGACGTCGGCGCGGGTGCCCGCGGCCAGGGCCTGGAAGAGCGCGGCGTGCTCGGAGTCGACCGGGATGATCTGGCCGGGCTTGGCGAGCGCCTTGACCAGCGGGCCGCCCACGATCAGCGACTCCTTGTTGGCGAGCGCGAGCGTGCGGCCCGCCTCCAGGGCGGCGAGCGTGGGGGCCAGGCCGATGGAGCCGGTGATGCCGTTCAGGACCGTGTGGCAGGGCGAGGCGGCGAGCTGGGTGGCCGCGTCCGGGCCCGCGAGGATCTCCGGCAGCGGCTCCCCGGCCCCGTACTCCTCGCGCAGCGCCTCCCGCAGGGCGGGCACGACGTCCTCGCGGGCGACCGCGACGGCCCGCACCCGAAGGCGCCTTGCCTGCTCGGCGAGCAGCGCGACCCGGCCGCCCGCGGCGGACAGGGCCGTGACCCGGAAGCGGTCGGGGTTGCGCAGCACGAGGTCGATCGCCTGCGTGCCGATCGAGCCCGTGGAGCCGAGGACGACGATCTCCCGCGGCCCGTCGGTGGTGACGGGGTCGAAGACGAGGTGCGGGTCGGCGAGGGGTGCGGGGCTTTCGCTCATGCCCACCATTGTGGCGTGTGCCCGGGCGCGGATGGCCCAGGCCCGCCCCTTCCCCGGCCTCAGCGGATCGGACGGTGCACGTTCTCCCTCCGGCTCGCCCCGGGCGTCGCGTCCGCGATCCACGGCCCGTCGTCGCTGGGGTCGATCACGCCCTGTTCGAGCCAGGTGTACGTACCGGCGAGGACGCCCTTGACGACCTTGCGGTCCAGGTCGTCGGTGTTGGTCCACAGGCGCCCGAACAGCTCGTCGACGCGGATGCGGGACTGCCGGCAGAAGGCGTCGGCCAGCTGGTACGCCTCGCGGCCGTACTCCTCGGTGGTGCGCAGCAGGTCGGCGCGTACGCATGCCGCGCTCATCGCGAACAGTTCCGCGCCGATGTCGACGATGCGGCCGAGGAAGCCCTGCTTGGTCTCCATGCGGCCCTGCCAGCGCGACATGCCGTAGAAGGTGGAGCGGGCCAGGCGCCGGGCCGCGCGCTCGACGTAGCGGAGGTGGCCCGAGAGGTCGGGGTGCCCCGCCGGGGCGAAGTCGGCGTACGCGCGCGGGAGCTGACCGGGTCCTGCGACGAGCTTGGGCAGCCAGCGGGCGTAGAAGGCGCCGGCGGCGGCGCCGGCCCTGGCCTTGTCGGACAGGGTCTTGTCCGGGTCGATCAGATCGCCCGCCACCTTCAGGTGGGCGTCGACGGCCTCGCGGGCGATGAGCAGGTGCATGATCTCCGTGGAGCCCTCGAAGATGCGGTTGATGCGCAGGTCGCGCAGGATCTGCTCGGCCGGTACGGCCCGCTCGCCGCGGGCCTTGAGGGACGCGGCGGTCTCGAAGCCGCGGCCGCCGCGGATCTGCACCAGCTCGTCGGCCATGAGGCAGGCCATCTCGGAGCCGTACAGCTTGGCGAGGGCGGCCTCGATGCGGATGTCGTTGCGGTCCTCGTCGGCCATCTGCGAGGACAGGTCGAGTACGGCTTCCAGGGCGAAGGTGGTGGCGGCGATGAAGGAGATCTTCGAGCCGACGGCCTCGTGGTACGCGACGGGCTTGCCCCACTGCTCGCGGGCGCCCGTCCACTCGCGGGCGATCTTCAGGCACCACTTGCCCGCGCCCACGCACATCGCGGGCAGGGAGAGGCGCCCGGTGTTGAGGGTGGTCAGGGCGATCTTCAGGCCCGCGCCCTCCGGGCCGATGCGGTTCGCGGCCGGGACGCGCACCTGGTGGAAGCGGGTGACGCCGTTCTCCAGGCCGCGCAGGCCCATGAAGGCGTTGCGGTTCTCGACCGTGATCCCCTCGGACGCCGCCTCGACGACGAACGCGGTGATGCCGCCCTTGTGCCCCTCGGACCGGGGCACGCGCGCCATGACCACGAGGAGGTCCGCGACGACGCCGTTGGTGGTCCACAGCTTCACGCCGTCCAGTACGTAGTCGTCGCCGTCGGGCACCGCGGTCGTCGCGAGCCGGGCCGGGTCGGAGCCGACGTCGGGCTCGGTGAGCAGGAAGGCGGAGATGTCGGTGCGGGCGCAGCGCGGCAGGAAGGCGTCCTTCTGCTCCTGGGTGCCGAAGATCTTCAGCGGCTGCGGTACGCCGATCGACTGGTGCGCGGACAGCAGGGCGCCGAGCGAGGGGCAGGCGGAGCCGACGAGGGCGAGGGCCTTGTTGTAGTACACCTGCGTCAGGCCGAGACCGCCGTACTTCGTGTCGATCTTCATGCCGAGCGCGCCCAGCTCCTTGAGGCCGTTGACCACCTCGTCCGGGATGAGGGCGTCCCGCTCGATGCGCTCGCCGTCGATCTCCGTCTCGCAGAAGTCGCGCAGCTTGGCCAGGAACTCCTCGCCGCGCTGGGCGTCCTGGGTGGCGGGCAGCGGGTGCGGGTGGATCAGGTCGAGCCGGAAGCGGCCGAGGAACAGCTCCTTGGCGAAGCTGGGCTTGCGCCAGTCCTGCTCGCGGGCGGCCTCGGCGACCTGGCGGGCCTCGCGTTCGGTGACGGAGGGCTGCGACGCGGGGGACGGGGGTGGGGTGGTTGGTGCGGACATGAGGCTCACCTCGCCGCGAGTCGGGATCGTGGACCGATCAGGAATCGTCACAGAACCGGATCATGGTTACTCACCGGTGCTACTCGATCGTTGGTACCCGATTCCGCCCGTCCTCACCAGCCCTCGCGCAGCGAATGCACGGATACGGCCGGAGCCCCCGTGCGGGGACTCCGGCCGTATCGGAGGGGTTCGACGCGTTAAAGGGCCAGGCCGGTGAGGACCATGACGCGCTCGTACGTGTAGTCGTCCATGGCGTAGCGGACGCCCTCGCGGCCGACGCCGGACTGCTTCACGCCGCCGTACGGCATCTGGTCCGCGCGGTAGGAGGGGGCGTCGCCGATGACGACGCCGCCGACCTCAAGGGCGCGGTGGGCGCGGAAGGCCGTCTGGAGGTCGTGCGTGAACACGCCCGCCTGGAGGCCGTACTTGGAGTTGTTCACGGTGTCGAAGGCGGCCTGCTCGCCGTCCACCTTCGTGATCGTGAGCACCGGTCCGAAGACCTCCTCGCGGGCGAGGGTGGTGTCGCCCGGCACGTCGGCGAGGACGGTCGGGGCGTACGTGGCGCCGTCGCGCTTGCCGCCGGTGAGCAGCGTGGCGCCGGCCCGGACGGCCTCGTCGACCCAGGACTCCACCCGCTTGGCCGCGTCCTCGCTGACCAGCGGGCCGACGTCGGTCTTCGGGTCGGAGGGGTCGCCGGTCACCTGGGCCTCGACGGCCTCGACGACCTTCGCCACGAGCCGGTCGTGGACGGAGGCGTCGGCGATGACCCGCTGCACGGAGATGCAGGACTGGCCGCCCTGGTAGTTGGAGAAGGTCGCGATGCGGCTCGCGGCCCAGTCCAGGTCCTCCTCGGAGGAGAAGTCGCCGAGCACGACCGCCGCGCCGTTGCCGCCCAGCTCCAGGGTGCAGTGCTTGCGCGGCACCGAGTCCATGATCTGGTAGCCGACCTTGTCGGAGCCCGTGAAGGAGATGACCGGAAGGCGCTCGTCCTGGACGAGGGCGGGCATCTTGTCGTTGGCGACCGGAAGCACGGACCACGAGCCCGCGGGCAGGTCCGTCTCGGCGAGCAGCTCACCGAGGATCAGACCGCTGAGCGGGGTCGCCGGGGCGGGCTTGAGGATGATCGGCGTGCCGACGGCGATCGCGGGGGCGACCTTGTGGGCGCACAGGTTCAGCGGGAAGTTGAACGGCGCGATGCCGAGGACGACGCCCTTGGGGAAGCGGCGGGTGAGCGCGAGGCGGCCCTGGCCGCCCTGGTCGGTGTCCAGGCGCTGGGCCTCGCCGCCGTTGAAGCGGCGGGCCTCCTCGGCGGCGAAGCGGAACACCGAGATGGCGCGGCCGACCTCGCCGCGGGCCCACTTGACCGGCTTGCCGTTCTCGGCGGAGATGAGCTGCGCGATCTCCTCGGTGCGCTCCACCAGGCGCTCCGAGACATGGGCGAGGGCGGCGGCGCGTACGTGGGCCGGGGTGGCCGCGAACTCGTCGCGGACCGCGTAGGCCGCGGCGACGGCCTCCTCCACCTGGGCGTCGGTCGGGACGGCCGCCTTGCCGACGAGCCGCCCGTCCCACGGCGAGGTGACGTCGAGCGTGGTCTCACCGGTGGCCTGGCGACCGGCGACCCAGAAGGCGTGAATGGAAGTCATACGAATCCCGGCCCTTCGCGGAGGTTCGTGTCCTGCGTTTACGGGTTCCACCGTAGGGGTGCGGGTTTCGCCGGTGGTTTGTCCGAGTCGGCGCAGTGGCGAGTGCCCGCGCGCCGGATTGTCAGGGCGGCCCTCCTCGAACGCCGGACGGGCTGGATGGTGCCGCTCGCGGCAGGTTTCAGCCCGTCCGGCGTTTGGAGACGAGCGCGCAGCGCGATAGGCCGCGCCGACCCACCGGACAGGCCCTAGTTGTATTGACCCGCAGGGTTGTTCACGCGGCTGATGGGTGGGTGGCCGCCGAGTGCGGTGTGGCAGCGGTGGTGGTTGTAGGTGTGCAGGAAGTCT
>NZ_JBWKJZ010000073.1:0-7088 GCF_056431945.1 Streptomyces sp. NPDC045778 | reverse complement strand
CCCCCCCCCCCCCCCCCCCCCCCCCCCCCCCCCCCCCCCCCCCCCCCCCCCCCCCCCCCCCCCCCCCCCCCCCCCCCCCCCCCCCCCCCCCCGCCCCTTTTCACCGGCGACCGGCGCTCAGATCCAGCGCAGCGAGGACGCGATCGCCTCGCACAGGCCGCCCATCGGGCTCTCCACGCCGCTCAGCGGCACGGAGAACGCGAGCAGCAAATACCCCGAATTGGCGGGCATGTTGACGTACAGGTCGAGGGTCGTCGCCGTCGTCACGCGAACCGTCTCGCCCGCCGGAAGGTCCGTCACGGTCACCTCCGCGCCCGCCTCCCGGCGCTCGGCGATGCTCCGCGCCAAGTCCTCCGGCGCGGCGTACAGCTCGGCGGACAGGGGCAGCAGGGACACGAGCAGCGTGGCCGGTGCCGCGCCCGCGCCGGTGACCTCCGAGCGCAGGAACAGCTCCATGGCGCCCTGCGCCACGCCGCGCTCCGCGGTGTTGCGCAGCGTGGCCCACAGCCCCTGCGCGGCCCGCGCGGACATGCGGCGCCGGGCCGCCTGCCGGTCGACGTACGTCTTCAGCTGGGGCCGCCAGCGGTCGAGCGTGAGGTCGATGCGGAACCAGTCGCGGGGGACGAGGAGCCGGTAGTCCTCCGGCGGCGCCCCGGCCCCGGTCCCGGTCCGCTCCGTTCTGGGCGGCGCCCCGGCCTCGGTCCCGGTCCGCTCCGTTCCGGGCGGCGCCTCCGCCCCGGCCCGCTCCGTCCCCGCATCCGTGCCGGTCACTCAGCACCCTCACCTATGTCGACGGGACGGCCCTTGCTGTCCACCGGGTTCCCCTCGGCGTCGAAGAGCTGGAGGCTCCGGCAGACCCCGGCGAACATGCTGGAGAAGACGTCCCAGCCCTCCATCGTCGGCGTGGACATCTCAAGCACCACGGCGGTGCCGTTGGACAGCGGCACCTGCACGTTGATGAAGGACGTCCAGAACGGCTCCTCCTCGCCGGACGGCGTGAGCGACCCGTCCACGGCCGCGCGCCGCGCGCCGATCCAGGACACGGCGGGCCCGCACGGGAGCGACAGCTCCTCCACGTCGCCCCGGCCGAGCGCGCGCAGCGCCTGGGCGGTGCCCTCCACCGGGCTGAAGCGGGTCTCGTCCGGCAGGTCGGCGAGGGCGACGGACACATTGGCCGTGCAGCGGACGTCGTCGACCTCGGTCACGACGAACCCGGCGTACTGGACCCCGGCGTCGACCAGTTCGTCGTACGTGGAACCGACCATGGCGGCCCACAGGTACTGCATCTCAGGCGTGGACCTGGGCTGGATCTCCCTGGCCAGGTCGATGAGCTTGGCGGCGAGGTCGTCGATGTCCTCGGCCTCCGTGGGGAGTTCGAAGAACCCTTCCGGCATGATCCACCGGACGTGGAACAACTCGCCGCCGGCCGCGGTCGCGACCTCGGTCGTCTCGGACACCACGGAACTCATCGGGGGCCTTTCCCATCGGGCGCGCCGGGCGGTCCTCCGCGCCGGTCTACGGGCATGTCCAGGTCGCCGGCGTCGGCGTTGTCATCAGGTTCGGGGTGGTAGCGGGCCGCGAAGGGATACGGGCCGTAGTGCGGGTACGCGTCCGGCAGCGCGGCCCCGCCGTCGCGGGCCAGGTGCGCGATCCTGCGGTACGCGGCGGCCCGTGCCCGCACCCGCTGGCGCGGGCGGCTGCCCCAGTGCCGGGTCAGCGTGACGGCGTACAGGACGACGACCAGGACGCAGGCCACGCCGCACACGCCGTAGTACAGGTACTGGTCCCGGCCCGGCTCCCAGTGCTGGACGTAGGCGCCCCAGCCCGCGAACAGCGCGAAGGCGGCGAGCGCGGTCGGGACGCCGAGGCGCGTCCCGGCCCGGTGCAGCGCCGCCTCGTCCAGGTGGCGAAGGCGCAGCAGCTCCAGGACCGCCGTGTCGTCGAGGAAGTCGAAGCGCAGCCGCTGCCCCTCGGCCTCGGCGGCCGCGCGGGCCTCGGGCACCGCGGCGAGCACCGCGCCCGGGACGAGCGTCCGGACGATGTCCCCTCGGGCCCGGTACTCACCGGGCCCGAGGGGCCGCTCGTCCAGGGCCGCGGCCACGGCTAGCCCGCCATCGCGGTGCGGAACGGCGTCGGCGACGGCGTGGGCGCGGGGCGCGGCGAGGGCCGCGGCACGTTCGTCGGCTTCACCGGGTCGCCCGGGTCGCCGGTGCGGGCGCCGTCCTTGCCGGTGAAGATCTTGTACAGGGCGCCGCCGAAGCCGCCCGCCTTGATCCCCGCGGTGATCTTCTCGCCGGCGATGGGCGACTTCTTCGCCAGGCCGAGGACCTTGTTGGTGAGGTTCACGGCGATGCCGTTGTTGAACTTGAACCCGACCCCCTTCAGCGCGCCCATGCCGCTGAAGCGCACGCCGCGCAGCTTCGACAGGCCCTTCAGGCCCTTGAGCGCGCTGAACCCCTTCAAGGCGCCGAGGCCGGGCATGACACCGAGCACGTCCAGGCCCAGCTTCAGGAGGTTGAGCTTCCCGCCGCGCTTGAACATGTCGTACGCGTGCCCGGCGAGGGCCGCCGCGCTGCACACCACGGACAGCGCGGCGAAGACCGGGGCGAGCACTTGCAGCGGCGGAACGAACGTGCAGATCACCGCCAGGATCGCGAAGATCGCCGACAGGTTCGAGAACCGGTCGGCCCAATCGGCGAGCCAGTTCATGAAGCCGCCGGGGTCGCGGACGCCGTCGTGGTGAATGATGTTCTTGATGTGCTTCGCCGCCGCGCTCGCGGCGTCGTCGCGGATGCTCTTCGCGCGCGCGATCTCGCCGTGGCAGTCCCGGATGACGTTCATCGCCTCGTCGCGCTTCTTCTCCAGGCGCGTACGGTCCCCGACGTCGTCCTTGCTGGGCACGGTGCCCTTGTACTTGTCCAGGTCGCCGAGTGCGGTCTTCTGCTCGGAGCGCGCCTCGCGGTACTTCTCCAGGGCCTTGTCGGCCACCTTCTGCGCGCGGTACAGCTCGCTCGCGTACTCCTTGGACTCGGTGTCGCCCTCGACGACCTTCGTGCCCAGGGCCTTGGCGGCCTCGTCGTACCGTTCGAAGGAGCGCTTGAGCCGGCCCGACGTGCCGTCCGCGATCTCGTGGAAGGCGCGCCCGGCGTCGCTGTCCCAGCTCTCCACCGACGAGAGGGCCTTGATGTTGCGGGCCTGCTTGTCGATCTCGTCGGCCATGTTCCGCAGCTCCTTGCCGAGCCGCGCGACCTCATACGGATCACCGGGAACGGGATCGCCGTCGTGCAGCGGTTCCCAGTCGGTCGGGCGCGTCACTTCTTCCCCTTGGCTTCCTTGCGGGCGTTGCGGAGGGCCTCGGCCAGTTCATGGTCGACCTTGTCGTACGTGTCGGCCGCGGTGTCGGTGAACTTGGCGAGCTTCTCGATGTCCTCCATCAGTTTCTTGCGCGTCTTCTTCCACGTGCCGGAGAAGTCGTCGAAGACGTCGCGGAGCTTCTCGCTGCCGAGCGCGTCGCCGTACTCGTCCGCCGGGTTGCTGTTGTTCTTGAACTCCCGGTGAATCCGGAACAACGCGTCCGAGCAGTCCCGGATCATCCCGAGATCCGCTCGCGTCCTGTCACTCATCGGCACCCCCGTGCTGTTCGTCCCGTATGCGCTGACGGACCCCCGACCGAGCGGTGGTACGAGGGCCCGGACAAGAGGAAATAACGTATCCGCGAGCATCGAGATCTCGCCAGACAGGTGCGTCGCAACAGGGCGTCATATGCCCTGACTTACTCCCCCGAACCGGACGCCTCTGTCGCCAATTTGTTTCCCTCCGACCAAGGGCCCCGGACAATTCCGCCGTCGCGCCCGTGCCTCAGCGGTTGACCGACTGGACCTCCTCCACCGTCACCGGCTGGTCCGCGCCGAAGGTGCCGCTCGGCAGGGTGTGGGGGCCCGGCTCGCCCGTTCCTGTCCAGCTGATCTTCCAGGTGATCGTGGCCTGGAGCTTGAACGTGCCCTTGCCGGAGGACCGCAGGTACGTGAGGCCGCAGGGCGGGGTCTCGTCGGCCCTGCTCTTGCGGTAGGGCGTGCCGATGGAGCCGTCGTCGTGGGGCGCGCACTCGCCGGAGGCGGGGTGTGTGCGGGCGTCGGCCGTGCCGGGGTCGAGCCGGAGGGCATCGGGCCGGGCCGTGGTGGTGGCCCGCAGGTCGAGCCCGGGCACGTCGACGGAGGCCGTCACCGACACCGGCTTGAACTCGGCCTTGTCCAGCCATGCCCACGTCGGCAGGTTGACCTTGGTGGTGTCCTCGGGCGCGAGGCTGACCTCCGTGTCGGGAAGGCGCAGCCGGTTGTAGGCCAGCTCGGCGAGGAGCTGGGGGGTGAGGGCGTTCTCCACCGGGGGCGTATCGCCGTTCTCGACCCAGAAGGGCTCCTTGTCGCATTTCTGCGCAGCGTCCTCCAGCCACCGGTCCGGGTCGCGCACGGCGACCCACCAGTTGCCCTTGTCCTTCTCCTTGAGGTTGTAGTTCTTGTACTCGCCGTCCTTGTACTTGTCGCGGAACTGTGCGACGGCCGCCTTCGCGTAGCTGTGCTGGCCGGGGAAGTTCACGGTGCTCTCGTAGTTCCGCTCGACCTGGTCGCGGAACTGCTCGGCCGTGCGCGGCTCGTACCAGCAGGCGGGCGGGGACCAGTCGCCGACCGGCTTGAGGGCACCCGAGCCACCGCCCCCGCCGTCGCCGCGCGTCGCGCCGGAGAAGCGGATGACGGACACGATGTCCTGCCCCTCGCGCCAGCCGTCCGCGCCGGAGTTCCCCTGGGAGCCGCCGCCGGGGGACTTGTCCGCGTGCGCGGGACCCGGCACCAGCAGCAGCGTGGCGGCGGCCGTCACTCCGGCCACCGCCCACGACCTGCGTGTGATCATGGCGTGCACTTCGCGCTCCCCCTCTGCGAGCCGAGCATCGTGGTCTGCCAGACGCCTTGTTTGTTCTTGTCGAGACGGGTGTTGTAGAGCACGTACGACTTGTCGGTGACAGGCGTCTTGTCTGGCTTTCCGGTCTTTCGGTTCTTGGTGTACGCCTTGCTTTCGTCGGCGCAGTACTGAATGCCGGCCGCGGTTTCGCCGTGGAGTGTGACCCGTGGCGCGTAATAACGCGTCGTGCCCGTGACGGACAGGCCTTCCTTCTTGAATCCGGAGATCCACTCGGAGGCCCCGACGAGGGCCTCTCCCTTGTAGTAGAAGGGAATCGCCGCGGATTCGGACGCGCCGTCGGCGATCGCCGCGTCGGTGGCGTTGATGCGGCGCCGCGTGTCGGCGAGGGCCGCGTCCTTCACCGGATCGCCGGTCTTCCAGCTCTCGAAGACGTTCTTCACGTCGGCGGGCGGCTCGGCCGTCGGGCGGCCGGCGGAACCGTCCTGGGGCGCGCTCGCGGACGGGGTGCCCTTCTTCTTTCCGCCCGCTTCGTCGGCCCCCGCGATTTTGCCGTCGTCCTTGGCCCCGTCGGAACTGTCGTCGCCGCCGCAAGCCGTCAGCAGAAGTGCCGCAGTCGCGGCGAACGCGGCAGCAACGGGCAAAATACGGCGCTTCACGGTCGACTCCCGAATGAGGCAGGCGTGCGGTCAAGGGCCATGACGCTAAGGGCGGGGCGCGTGGTTTCGCCAGAGTGAACTGCCTTACAGCGGGGCGGAATGAGGGGAAAGCAGGCGGAATTGAAGCGTCCCCCCACGTAATCTCGCCGCATGCTTCTCTGGCTCAACGGCCCCTTCGGCGGCGGCAAGACACAAACGGCGTACGAGATCCAGCGGCGGCTGCCCGGCAGCGTGGTGTGCGACCCCGAACACGTCGGGTTCGGCCTGCACCGGATGCTGCCACCGCCCCTGCGCGGGGACTTCCAGGACCTGCCGGTGTGGCGGCAGGCGGTGTACGAGATGCTCGACCTGGCCCTGACCAGGAGCGAGGGCACGGGCGCGCGGCCCGGGGCCGTGATCGTGCCGATGACCGTCGTGGAGCCCGGCTACTTCCAGGAGACCGTCGGAAGACTCCGCGAACGCGGCCACGACGTACGGCACTTCGCGCTCCTCGCCGACCGGCGCACCGTCCTGAAGCGGCTGAGCGAGCGCGGCCTCGGCCACGCCCTCAAGATCGTCGCGGGCCGGGAGGCCGCGCTGCGGCGCGAGTCCTTCGCCGTCCGGAAGCTGGACCTGTGCCTGGAGCGGCTGCGGGGGCCCGAGTTCGCCGAGCAGGTGTGGACCGACACCACACCGGTGTCAGGGGTCGCCGAGCACATCGCGCGGTCGGCGGGGCTGCGCCTGCTGCCGAACACGGACGGGCCGGCGCGGGGGCGGGCGCGGCGGGCCCTGACCAGCCTCAAGCACATGAGGTTCGACTGACCCGGACCCGTGGCGCGGGGCCGTGCGCGCGTACTGGTGGGGGAGGTGCGGACTGGGCATGATGGGGCGATGCCCAGTGATGACGGTCACACAGATGCCCGGACTGAGCCGCCCGGTGTCGCCGACGAACGCGCGATGCTCAGTGCCTTCCTCGACTACCAGCGCGAGACCCTCGCCCTCAAGTGCGCGGGCCTTACCCCGGACCGGCTCCGGCGGTGGGCCGTTCCCCCCTCTTCGCTGAGCCTGCTCGGCCTGGTGCGGCACTTGGCCGAGGTCGAGCGCGGCTGGTTCCGGTGCGTGTTCCTGGGAGAGCCGGACAAGCCGCACTGGGAGGGGCCCGCGGGCGACGGGTCCGCGCAGTGGGACGTCGACACCGCCGACCCCGATGAGGCGTTCCGGGTGTGGCGCGCGGAGTGCGACCGCTCCCGGGCGACGGTGGCGGCGGCGACGTCCCTTGAGGTCACCGGCGAGCACGAGGGCACCGCGTACTCGCTGCGGCACATCCTCATCCACATGATCGAGGAGTACGCCCGGCACAACGGCCAGGCCGACCTCCTGCGCGAGCGGATCGACGGGGTCACGGGGGAGTAGCGGCCCCGGAGGGCCGCCGCAAGGCGGGTCAGGACGCGTGCGGCGTGGGGGGGGCCCCCCCCCCCCCCCCAAAAACACCACCACTCCCCCGACAGCTAGTGTCTTCCCCCTCCCACACCATCCCTC
>NZ_JBWKJZ010000072.1:0-9658 GCF_056431945.1 Streptomyces sp. NPDC045778 | reverse complement strand
CCCCCCCCCCCCCCCCCCCCCCCCCCCCCCCCCCCCCCCCCCCCCCCCCCCCCCCCCCCCCCCCCCCCCCCCCCCCCCCCCCCCCCCGCCGCCGTGAACCGCTGAGTGCTACTGCGAGGAGACCCGCTTCCGGGGCGCCACCTTCTCGCGGACCAGGGCGATGCCGAGGACCAGGGCGCCGACGAGCAGCGAGAGCACCATCTGCTTGCGCCCGGCGTCGTCGTACAGCATGTAGACGATCACGAACGAGATCATGCCGATGGTGACCCACGTCAGGTACGGGAACAGCCACATCTTCACGACGAGCTTCTCCGGCTGCTCGCGCAGGATGATGCCGCGCATCTTCAGCTGCGTGAAGCAGATGACGAGCCACACGAACAGGGCGACCGCGCCGGACGAGTTCAGCAGGAAGTCGAAGACGGTCTCGGGCCACTGGTAGTTGAACCAGACGGCGGCGAAGCCGAAGACGACCGAGCCGAGGATCGCCGTGCGCGGCACGCCCTGCGAGGTGGTGCGGGC
Source organism: Streptomyces sp. NPDC045778 (assembly GCF_056431945.1). Taxonomy (NCBI): domain Bacteria; kingdom Bacillati; phylum Actinomycetota; class Actinomycetes; order Kitasatosporales; family Streptomycetaceae; genus Streptomyces; species Streptomyces sp. NPDC045778. Next base: position 9,139 of record NZ_JBWKJZ010000072.1, on the reverse strand, counting down.
GAACGCCTTCGGGGCGTCGCCGCGCTCGCCGAGCGAGAAGGCCATGCGCGAGGCGGTGTACAGGCCGGAGTTGAGGCAGGAGAGCACGGCCGTCAGGACGATCACGTTCATGACCTGACCGGCGTGCGGGATGCCGATCGAGTTCAGCGCGGCGACGTAGGAGCCGTCCTTGACGATCGACTTGTCGTTCCACGGCAGGAGCGTGATGACGACGAAGATCGAGCCGAGGTAGAAGACGCCGATGCGCCAGATGACGCTGTTCGTGGCCTTGGTGACCGCGCGCTGCGGGTCCTCCGACTCGCCTGCGGCGAGCGTGACGATCTCCGAGCCCATGAAGGAGAAGACCACCATGAGGACGCCGGTGAGGATCGCGCCCGCGCCGTTGGGCATGAAGCCGCCCGCGTCGGTGAGGTGCTTGAAGCCGTCACCGGGGTTGTCCGAGCCGGGCAGGACGCCGAAGACGGCGAGCATGCCGATGAGCACGAAGCCGCCGATCGCCACGACCTTGATGCCCGCGAACCAGAACTCGAACTCGCCGTACGAGCCGACCGAGACGAGGTTGGTGGCGGTGAGCACCAGCATCACGACGAGGGCCCAGCCCCACTGCGGTATCGCGGGCACCCACTCGTTCAGGATCACGGCCCCGGCGGTCGCCTCGACGGCGAGCACCACGACCCAGAAGAACCAGTAGAGCCAGCCGATGGTGAAGCCCGCCCAGCGCCCGAGGGCCTGGTCGGCGTAGGCCGAGAAGGATCCGGAGGACGGCCGTGCCGCGGCCATCTCGCCGAGCATCCGCATCACGAGGACGACCATGGCGCCCACGAGCGCGTACGACACCAGGATCGCGGGGCCCGCGGCCTTGATGCCCGAGGCGGACCCGACGAAGAGACCCGCACCGATCACGCCACCGATGGCGATCATCGACAGATGGCGGTTCTTGAGACCGGCCTTGAGGCCGTCTCCGTCACCGTTCCCGCTCCCCGGCTGGGATTTCACGGGCCCGCCGGGGGTGCTGTCTTCCTTCGCAAGGGACGGTTGCGAGGTCATAGGCAGATCCTTTGGTTCACGGGCAAGAGCTTCCGCATTAAAAGCTCAGGGGCGTACGGGACGAAAGACCCGTCTCCGGATCGTTGTATTCAGGAGAATGGAGAGTGAACGATCGGTCACTGACGATCACCGGACACCGATTGGCCTGAACCAATCGGTGGCCGAAGGGCTCTCGACGAGCCGTCGAAGAGCTGGCCGAGCGCGCCCGGGCGGCAGCCGATGACCGGCCCCACGACGGCTTCCCGCCACCGCGCATGCCACACTCGGACCCATGCGCGTGTACCTCGGCTCCGATCATGCCGGTTACGAACTCAAGAACCACCTCGTCGAATGGCTCAAGGCCCACGGCCACGAGCCCGTCGACTGCGGGCCCCACATCTACGACGCCCAGGACGACTACCCGCCCTTCTGTCTCCGCGCGGCGGAGAAGACGGCTGCGGACCCCGACGCCCTCGGCATCGTCATCGGCGGCTCGGGCAACGGCGAGCAGATCGCCGCGAACAAGGTCAAGGGCGTACGGGCCGCCCTCGCCTGGAGCGAGCAGACGGCGGCGCTCGGCCGCGAGCACAACGACGCGAACGTGATCTCCATCGGCGGCCGCATGCACACCGTGGACGAGGCGACCAAGTTCGTCGAGATCTTCCTCGCGACGCCGTACTCCGGCGAGGAGCGGCACACCCGCCGCATCAAGATGCTGGCGCGCTACGAGACCTCGGGCGAGCTGCCCCCCGTCCCGCCCCACCACCCGCAGGCCTGACCTCCCGCGGGGCGCCACGGGGCGCCCCGCGAAGGCCCCGACAGGAGGCGACACCGTGCCGGAAGGGCACACCATCCACCGGCTCGCGGCCGATCACCGCAGCCGGTTCCAGGGCCACCCGGTGCGGGCCACCAGCCCCCAGGGCAAGTTCTCCGACGGCGCCGCCCTCGTGGACGGACAGCCCCTGGACACCGCGGAAGCCCACGGCAAGCACCTCTTCCTCGGCTTCGCCGCGTCCGGCTGGGTCCACATCCACCTGGGCCTCTTCGGCAAGTACACCTTCGGCGAGACCCCCGCCCCGCCGCCCACCGACACCGTCCGCCTCCGCCTGGCGAACGCCGCCCACCACAGCGACCTGCGCGGCCCCACCACCTGCGCGCTGATCACCGACGGCGAGAAGCAGGAGATACACGCCCGCCTCGGCCCGGACCCGCTGCGCCCGCAGGACGGCGCGAACGACCCGGACAGGGCCTGGCAGCGCGTCTCCCGCAGCCGCACCACCATCGCCGCCCTCCTGATGGACCAGAAGGTCATCGCGGGCGTCGGCAACGTCTACCGCGCCGAGGTCCTCTTCCGGCACCGCATCGACCCGTACACGCCCGGCAAGGACCTCACGCGCCGCCAGTGGACCGCGATCTGGGCGGACCTGGTGGACCTGATGCGCGAGGGCGTGCGCAACAACCGCATCGACACCGTGTGGCCCGAGCACACCCCCGAGGCCATGGGCCGCCCGCCGCGCGTGGACGACCACGGCGGCGAGGTGTACGTGTACCGCAGGGCCCGGATGGCCTGCCACATCTGTGGCGGCGAGATCCGCACCGCCGATCTCGCCGCCCGCAACCTGTTCTGGTGCCCGCGGTGCCAGCGCGGAAAGAGCACGCCGGCACGCCGGTGACGGGCGGGCACGGCTAGAAGCCGTGCGGCAGCCAGGGCGCCACGTCCGACCCGAAGGCGAGGCTCGCCTCCGCCAGGGCCCCCGGACGCAGCTCCCGCACCCGGCCCGCCCGGGCCAGCTCCGCGAGGGACACGCCGCCCAGATACGCCGAACCCAGCTCGCGCACGGACAGGGCGAGGTCGGCGGGCGTCCCGTCGTCGGCGCGCTTGCAGGAGGCGCCCTTGGGGTCGCCCGTCAGCCGCCAGCGCCCCTCGTTCCAGGGACAGAACGCGTCCGTGACGTCCAGGACCACGTCCACCGGCGTCCGGTACGCGCGCGCCTCCAGGGCCGCGCCGACCTCCACCAGACGCACGTGCAGCGAGTCGCGCATGACGAGCCCGCAGCGCCGCACGTCCGACACGAGGTGCAGCAGCGGGTCGTCCACCGGCCGGTTGAGCGACACGACCCGGGAGGTCAGGTCGATGTCGCAGAGGAAGCGCCACAGCGCGGCGTGCGCCGCCGGGTCCAGCGCCTCCACGGCGCGCACCCGGACCTCGCCCTTCGGGCCCTGGACCTCCCAGTCGGGCTTGACCGCGAAGTACGCGTACCCGACGACCTCACCGCCGCGCTCCGCGAGCACGCACTGGAGCGGCGACGCGCCGTCGCGGTCCCGCTCCGGGTCGAGGAGCGGCAGGCGCTCCCAGCCCGGCTGCCGCGCCAGCATCCCGGGGCGGCCGGGCACCACGCGCGCGTACACCGCCTCACAGGCCTCGGCGGCCTCGGCCGGGACCGCGTACCGCAGCCGCACCTCGTCTGTGCCCTCGGGCACCGTGAGGCGCACCCGCGGCGTGTCGATCGACACGTTGAACAACCACGTCGCCACGCCGTACCCGAACCGGCCGTAGATCGCGGGCTCGGACACCGTCAGGACGGCCAGCGCCTCCCCGCGCTCCCGCAGGTCGTCGAGCTGGCGCCGCATCATCCGGGTGAGGAGCCCGCGGCGGCGGTGCGTGCCCGCCACGCTCACCATCGAGACACCCGCCGCGTCCACCAGGGCCCCGCCCGGCACGGACATGCGGAAACTGAAGGAGCCCGCCGTGCCGAGGCAGTCCTCGCCGTCCCAGAGGCCGAGGCAGCGGTCGAGCCGCGTCAGCGAGTCCCACAGCTCACGCTCCTCCGGCGCCTCGTGCAGCCCGCCGAAGGCCCGCTCCAGCGTTCCGTACCACCGGTCCCAGTCTCTCTGGCCCAACTCCCGCAATTCTGCTGTCATATGCCATGCCTACCAGGGCTCCAGGGGCGCGGCGAATCGTTTTCCGCGTACCGGAACGCGCGTGTGGACGCTGGGAGCGGAGATACGGGCGAGGTGCCCCTGAAGGGGGACAAGAGGTACCTCCCGTGCGAAGCGCCTGGCCCGGTGGATAGGGTCCACGAGCAATGGCGGTACGACGAGACAGGCGCGAGCGGCGCACCCCGCGCGAGCGGCGCGCCGCAGCCGAGACGTTCCCGGCCCGGATGAAGAAGCGGCTGCACCGGGCCCGCATAGGGCTGCGCAAATCCGGGGTGGACTACTTCCGGGGCGACGGCTCGGACTGGGTGGCGCTCGCCGCGCTGCTCCTGACCGTGCCGGTCATCACCGTCTGCACGATCGTCAACCCGGTGTGGTTCTCGCCCGCCGTCCTCGTCCTGCCGATCGTCGCGGGCGGCCTGCTGCTCAGGCCCTCCAGCCTCCTCGGCCTGTACGCCGCGTCCGCGGCCGCCCTCATCGTGGAGTCCGCCCGGCTCGGGCCCTACACCGAGGGCCCGGCCCGGGTCACCCCCGGCACCGTCCTGACCGTCGCCGCCTGCGGGTTCTTCGGCCTCCTCATCGCTCAGTTCCGCAGCCGCGTCGGCGTGCCCTGGCGCGGCGGCGGCACGATGCTCTTCGACCTGCGCGAGCGCATCCGCGTGCAGAGCAAGCTGCCGAAGCTGCCCCGCGGCTGGCACCGCGAGATGGCCCTGCGGCCCGCGGGCGGCCAGTCCTTCTCCGGCGACTTCGTCGTCGCCGCCCGCACCAACGGCGGCCGCACCCTGGAGGTCGTCCTCACGGACGTCTCCGGCAAGGGCATGGACGCCGGGTCCAGGGCGTTGCTCCTGTCCGGCGCGTTCGGCGGCCTGCTCGGCTCGCTGCCGCCGCACGCCTTCCTGCCCGCCGCCAACGGCTATCTGCTCCGCCAGGACTGGGACGAGGGCTTCGCCACCTCCATCCACCTCGTCCTCGACCTGGAGACCGGCGACTACGAACTCCTTTCCGCGGGGCACCTGCCCGCGCTCCAGCTCAGCGCGGGCACGGGCCGCTGGGAGGAGAAGGCGGCGGAAGGCCCCCTCCTCGGCGTCTACGACGGAGCCCAGTTCGACCCCGTCAAGGGGTCGCTGCGGCCCGGCGACGTCCTGATGCTCTTCACCGACGGCATCGTGGAGACCGCCGACCGCGACATCGCCGAGGGCATCGACCGCCTCACCGGCGAGGCCGACCGCTACGTCGCCGGAGGCTTCCACGGAGCCGCCTGGCACCTCATCGAGGCCGTCGCCAAGGACGTCAACGACGACAGGGCCCTCCTGCTCCTCTGCCGCGACGCCTGACCTGGCCCCTGGGCCTCGAACCGCCCCCACCGCTACCGCGGCGGGTTTCCCCTCCCACCCGCCCACCCTTACCTGCCCCGGCGACCCGACTGCGACCTAGCGGCTCGCACGCCGTCCTTCGGCTGCCCGCCGCTGCCACGGCGGGTTTCTCCCACCCATCCGGCCGACAGGCAGATTCAGCCCCTCCGGCGTTTGAGGAGCGGGGGTCTGGGGGCGGAGCCCCCAGGTCGTGAAGGGGCGCCCGCGCGCGGAGCGCGCTGATGGACACGGCGGGGCGACCCGCGAGGGTCCGGCCGGGTGCCACCCCTGGGCAGGTGGGGGAAACCCCACCCTCTATTCGCCGGTGCACCTCATGGCCCGGGCAGGGCCGGAATCCGTACGTTCGATGCATCAAGCACGCACCGGACGACGGAAGGGCTGGGCAAGCCATGGGGCTGCGCAAGAAGAGGCAGCGGGGCGAGAGCGCGACCCCCGCCCCCGAGGGCACGGCGGCGCACGGCGCCCCGTCCGACCGGGCGGTGGAGCTGCGCGGCGTCCGCCGTCAGTACGGCCGCGGCAACCGGGCCGTGCACGCCCTGCGCGGCATCGACCTCGCCCTGCCCCGCGGCAGCTTCACCGCGGTGATGGGCCCCTCCGGCTCCGGCAAGTCCACGTTCCTCCAGTGCGCGGCGGGCCTTGACCGCCCCACGGCCGGCACGGTCCACCTCGGCGGCACCGACATCACCGGAATGAGCGAGAACAAGCTGACGGCCCTGCGCCGCACCCGCCTCGGCTTCGTGTTCCAGGCCTTCAACCTGCTCCCCTCGCTCACCGTCGAGCAGAACGTCTTGCTGCCGATGCGCCTCGCAGGCCACCGCCCCGACCACCGCAAGGCCGCCGACGTCCTGGCCCGCGTGGGCCTCGGCGACAAGGGCAGGCGCCGCCCCGGCCAGCTCTCCGGCGGCCAGCAGCAGCGCGTCGCGATCGCCCGCGCCCTGGTGACCGAGCCGGACGTGGTGTTCGCCGACGAACCGACGGGCGCCCTGGACACCACCACGGCCGCGGAGATCCTCGGCCTGCTGCGCTCGGCCGTCGACGGCATGGGCGCGACCGTGGTGATGGTCACCCACGACCCGGCCGCCGCCGCGTACGCGGATCGCACGCTGTTCCTGGCCGACGGCGCGATCGTCGACCATCTGGAAGGCGCGTCGGCCGCGCGGATCACGGACCGGATGCGCGCCCTGACCGCGCCCGCGCCCGTGCCCACGTACGCGGGAGTGGCGGCGGCATGAGCTTCGTCCCGAACGGCCTGGCCCGCGCGGCCGTCCGCTTCAAGCCCGCCGCGTTCGTGGGCACGTTCGTCGCGCTGATGATGGCGTCCCTGATCGTGTCCGCCTGCGGCATCCTCCTGGAGACGGGCCTGCGCGCCTCCGTGCCGCCCAGCCGGTACGCGGACGCGCCCGTCGTGGCGGCCGCCGACCAGCGGGTCCACTTCGGCAGCGGCGACAGCGCCTCCACCCAGCCGGTGCCGGACCGCGCCCGCCTCGACGCCTCCCTGGTCGCGAAGGCCGCGGCGGTGCCCGGGGCGCGCACGGCCGTCGCGGACGTCACCTACCCCGTCGCGCTCGCGGCCAAGGGCGGCGGCAAGGCCCTGACCGCGCACGGCTGGGGAGCCACCGCCTTCACCGGCGAGAAGCTCACCGCGGGCCGCCCGCCCGCCGCGGGCGAGGCGGTCCTGGCCGGCACGGGGGCCCGCGTCGGCGACCGCGTGACGCTGACCACGGCCGACGGGCCGCACATCGTCCGGGTCTCCGGCACGGTCGCGGGCACCGCCGAGCCGACCGTCTGGCTCAGCGACAGCGCGGCGATCCGCCTCTCCGGGCACCCCGGGCGCGTCGACGCGATCGCGGTCCTGCCCAAGGACGGCGTCACCGGATCGGCCCTGAAGGCCCAGGTCGCCAAGGCCCTCGGGGGCAAGGCGAAGGTCCACACGGGCGAGGGCCGCGGCGGCGTCGAGGACCCCTCGCTCGCCGGCGCCGAGGAACTGCTCACCGGCCTCGGCGGCTCCTTCGGCGGCATCGCCGCGCTGGTCGCCGTCTTCACCGCGGCGGGCACCGTCGCGCTCTCCGTCGGCCAGCGGGCCCGGGAGTTCGCCCTCCTGCGCGCCATCGGCACCACCCCGCGGCAGGTGCGCCGCACCATCGCCACCGAGACGCTGCTCGTCGCCCCGCTCGCGGGCCTCGTCGGCTGCCTCCCCGGCATCGCCCTGGCGAGCTGGTGGTTCGGGCAGCTCAAGGACCGCGGCGCCGTCCCGGAGCCGGTCGACCTCGCCGTGTCCTGGATCCCGCTGGTCACGGCGGCGGGCACGGCCGTCCTTACCGCCCTCGGCGCCGGGTACATGGCCGCGCGCCGCCCCTCCCGCATCAAGCCGGGCCAGGCCCTCAGCGAGGCCTCGGTGGAGCCGCTGCGGCCCGGCTGGATCCGCACGCCGCTCGGCGTCGCCGCGGTCGTCGGCGGCATCGTCCTCTCCCGCGTCGCCGCCACCTCGACCGGCGATGACGCGGCGAACGCGGCCCTCGGCGTCGTCATGCTGTTCATGCTCGCGGTGGCGCTGCTCGGCCCGCTGGTGGCGCGGGGCTGCGCGGCCCTCTTCGGCCTGCCGCTGCGCGGCGCGGGCGCCGCCGCGTCCCTCGCGGCCGCCAACTCCCGTACGAACGCCCGCAGGCTGGCCTCCGCCATCACCCCGATCGTCCTCGCCATGGCCTTCGCCTCCACGCTCGTCTTCATGCACACGACCGAGGACAAGGTGACGTCGAACCAGCAGCGGGACGGCGTCACCGCCGACCACATCGTCACCTCCGGCGCGGGCTTCGGACCCGGCGCCGTGCGCGCGGCGGCCGAGGTGCCCGAAGTGACCTCGGCGGTCGGCCTGTTGAAGACGTCCGTCCTCATCCCCATGGGCTCCGGCGGCGACCGCTGGCTCCAGTCCGCGAGCGCCCAGGGCGTCACCGGCTCCGCCGCGGACCTCGCCCAGGTGCAGGACCTGAACGTGGAGTCCGGCGAACTCGCCCTCCGCGAGGGCGAGATCGGCCTCGACGCGACCCTCGCGACCTCCGCGCACCTGAAGACCGGCGACCGCGTCGAGCTGCGCCTGCCCGACGGTACGAGGATCCGGCCGACGCTCGCGGCGACGTACGAGCGCGGTCTCGGCCTGTCCCAGGTCACGCTCCCCGCGGCCGCGCTGCGGCAGCACGTCACGGCAGCCCTCGACACGGAGATCTGGACGAAGGGCGGCACGGCGGCCGCGCTGAAGTCCCTGGGCACGGTCAAGGACCGGGACGGCTACACCACCGCCCAGTCCCTCGACCGGAAGGTCAACGCCTGGGCCAACAGCGTCATGGCGGCCGTCCTCGGCGGCTTCGCGGCCGTCGCCGCCGTCAACACGCTGGTGATGACCGTCCTCGACCGGCGCCGCGAGCTGGGCATGCTGCGACTGATCGGCTCGACCCGGAGCCAGGTGATGCGGATGATCCGCTGGGAGGCGCTGCTCGTGACCTGCGCGGGCGTGATCATCGGCACGGCCATCGCCCTCGCCACGCTGGTGCCGATGACCAGGGGTCTCACCGGCGAGTCCCCGTACATCCCGCCGCTGCTGTACGCGTCCTTCGCGGGCTCGGCGATCCTGCTGGGCCTCCTGGCCACGACGCTTCCGGCGCGCGCGGCACTGAGGACGTCTGCCTGACGCCTCCCCGCAGGGTGGGAAGGGTGGGCACAGCCCCGGGGGGGGGGGGGGGGGGGGGGGGGGGGTGGGGGGGAGGGGGGGTCGCAGGGGGGGGGGCCCAACTCTTCCGGGGGGGAATCTT
>NZ_JBWKJZ010000071.1:0-10388 GCF_056431945.1 Streptomyces sp. NPDC045778 | reverse complement strand
CCGCAGAACATCCACCACATCCCACTCGACGAACCCACCCAACGCCCGCCCGCACTCCGCCAACCGCTCAGCGAACGCAGGCACCGCCTCCAACAACTCCAACGCCATGCCCACCCACTGCGACCCCTGCCCCGGGAACACGAACACCGCCTTGGGCTCCTCCTTGGCGGCTCCCTGCGCCACGGAGGGGGACTCGGCGCCGTCGGCGACCGCGTCCAGGGCGCCCAGGAGGGTTCCGCGGCCGTCCGCGAGCACGACCGCGCGGTGGTCGAAAGCGGGTCGGGTCGCCGTCAGCGAGTGGCCGACGTCGACGACGTCGAGGTGGTCCCGGCTCCGGAGGTACGCGGCCAGGCGTGCGGCCTGCGCCCGGAGGCCCTCGGCCGACTTGCCGGACACGACGACCGGCACGATCGCGGGCCGTACGGGGGTCTCCTGTCGGCTGTCCTGATCGCCGGTGGCGCCGTCGGGTCCGGCCCCGGCCGCGGGCGCCTCCTCGATGATCACGTGCGCGTTGGTGCCGCTGATCCCGAACGCGGAGACACCGGCACGCCGGGGCCGGCCGTCGGGCTCGGGCCACCTGCGCGCCTCCGTCAGCAGCTCCACCGCACCCGCCGACCAGTCCACCTGCGGCGTCGGCTCATCCACATGCAAAGTCCGAGGCAGCACACCATGCCGCATCGCCTCGACCACCTTGATGATCCCCGCGACACCAGCGGCCGCCTGCGTGTGCCCGATGTTCGACTTGATCGACCCCAGCCACAGCGGCTGACCCTCCGGCCGGTCCTGACCGTACGTGGCAAGCAGCGCCTGCGCCTCGATCGGGTCACCCAGCGTCGTCCCCGTACCGTGCGCCTCCACCACGTCGACCTGGTCCGCCGATATCTGCGCACTGGCCAGTGCCTGCCGGATCACGCGCCGCTGGGAAGGCCCGTTGGGCGCGGTCAGGCCGTTGGACGCGCCGTCCTGGTTCACCGCGGAGCCCCGTACGACCGCCAGGATCCGGCGGCCGTTGCGCCGCGCGTCGGAGAGCCGCTCCACGGCGAGGACGCCGACGCCCTCGCCCCAGCCGGTGCCGTCGCTCGCCGCCGCGAACGCCTTGCAGCGGCCGTCGCGGGCCATGCCCTGCTGGCGGCTGAACTCGATGAAGGTCTCGGGCGTCGCCATGACCGTGACGCCTCCGGCGAGGGCGAGCGAGCACTCCCCCGACCGCAGCGCCTGAACGGCCAGGTGCAGCGCCACCAGCGAGGACGAGCAGGCCGTGTCCAGGGTCACGGCCGGCCCCTCCAGGCCGAGGGTGTAGGCCACGCGGCCCGACGCGATCGCGCCCGCGTTGTTGTTGTGCGCGTAGTCGTGGTACATCAGGCCGGCGAAGACGCCGGTGCGGCTGCCGCGCAACGTCAGCGGGTCGACGCCCGCGTGTTCCAGCGCCTCCCACGAGGCCTCAAGCAGGAGCCGCTGCTGCGGGTCCATCATCAGGGCCTCATTGGGGCTGATCCCGAAGAACGCGGCGTCGAACTCGCCTGCCTGGTGCAGGAATCCGCCTTCGTCGACATAGCTCGTGCCGGGGCGTGACCCCTCGGGGTCGTAGAGGTTCTCCGTGTCCCAGCCGCGGTCGGCCGGGAACGGGGCGAGCGCGTCCCGCCCCTCGTCGACCAACTGCCACAGTTCCTCCGGCGAGGTCACCCCTCCCGGGTAGCGGCAGGCCATGCCGATGATCGCGATGGGCTCCCGGAGCTCGGCCGTCAGCTCCCGGTTACGGGCCCGCAGCCGCTCGGCGTCCTTGAGGGAGGCGCGGAGGGCAGCGACGAGCTTCTCGTCAGAACTGGCCATTGCGAGATCACACTTCCTGAGTCGCGTCGTCGAGGTCCATGCCGTCCATGCCGTCCAGAGCCATGCTGATCAGGCTCTCCGTGTCCATCGCGTCGATCGATTCGGGCTCCGCCGCCGACGGGCCGCCGAGTCCCGGATCCGCGACGCCGGCCCCGGCCAGCTTCAGCAGGCCGTCCATGAGGCCCGCGTCGCGGAGCCGGGTGAACGGGATGGCCTGGAGCAGGCGGCGGACCTGTTCCTCCGCCGCGGCGGCGGCATCGTCCTCCTCCGGTACCAGTTCGGCGAGGAGGTGGCGGGCCAGCGCCCGCGGGTTCGGGTGGTCGAAGACCAGCGTGGCGGGGAGCCGGAGCCCCGTCGCCGCGTCCAGCGCGTTGCGGAACTCCACCGCGGAGAGCGAGTCGAAGCCGAGGTCGCCGAAGGCCCGCTCGGGTTCGACCGCGTCCGGCCCCGGGTGCCCGAGTGTGGCTGCCGCGTGTGCCCGTACGACGTCAAGGAGCGCGTCGGCCCGGTCGGCGGGAGGCAGCGCCGCGAGGCGGTCCTGGAGCGGCACCGCCGTCCGCGCGGCCGCCCGGCCCGCGGTGCGCCGGGCCGGGGCGCGGACGAGGCCGCGCAACAGCTCGGGCACGTCCGTCCCGGCCATCGCGCTGACGTCGAGGTGGATGAGGACCGGGGCTGGGTGGTCGAGCGCGCTCGCCGCGTCGAAGAGGGCGAGTCCGTCCTCCACGGACAGCGGCAGCACCCCGCCCTGCGCCATGCGGGATTGATCGGCACTGCTCAAGGCGGCGTTCATGCCGCCCACCTCACCCCACAGGCCCCAGGCCAGTGACAGGCCCGGAAGTCCCCGCGTACGACGATGAGCTGCCAGGGCGTCCAAGTAGGCGTTGGCGGCGGCGTAGTTGGCCTGCCCCGGAGCCCCCATCACGCCCGCAGCTGACGAGAACAGTACGAACGCCGACAGGTCCATCCCTGCCGTCAGCTCATGCAGATGCCATGCCGCGTCCACCTTCGGCCGCAGTACCCGGTCCATGCGCTCAGAGGTCAGCGAGCCGATCGTGCCGTCATCCAGCACACCAGCCGTATGCACCACACCCCTCAGCGACCGCCCGGCCAGCAGAGCCGTGAGCGCGTCCCGGTCGGACACATCACACGCCACCACCTCCACCTCAGCACCCAGGCCGGACAGCTCTGCCACCAACTCACCAGCACCCGGGGCCTCCAGGCCCCGGCGGCTGGTCAACAGCAGGCTGCGCACGCCATGCTCGACAACCAGATGCCGGGCCACCAACGAACCCAGGCCACCCGTGCCACCCGTGACCAGCACCTGGCCACCGGCAGCAAACGGCACCGGCCCACCCGGCTCACCGACCACACGCTCAAGGCGCGCGGCATGAACCACCCCGGCACGCACCGCTACCTGCGGCTCACCGGAGGCCGTCGCCAGGGCTACGTCCTCCTCGCCGCCATCCACCAGGACGATCCGCCCCGGGTTCTCCGACTGCGCAGAACGCACCAGACCCCACACCGCGGCCCCAGCCAGATCGGTGACCTCCTCACCGTCCAGGGCCACAGCACCCCGGGTCAGGACCACCAGCTTCCTGTCCGCACAGCGCTCATCGGCAAGCCACTCCTGCACCACCGACAGCACACGGGACACCTCGGCACGCACCGCGTCCGCGTCACCGGCACCACCACCGCGCAGCACCACCACATCCGCGACCGCGGCACCGCCCTCAAGCGCCTCCCACGCCACGACGGACGGGGAGACCTCGGCGACAGGCGCAGGTACACGGTGCCACCCCAGTGCGTACAGCGACTCGTGAACAGCCGCCCCGCCGACCGACAACCGGTCCAGAGCCACCTCACGCAACACCAACGAAGCAACCGACGCCACCGGCAACCCAGCCGCGTCCGCCACCTCCAACTCCACCTCACCCGCACGCACCGGACGCACCCGCACCCGAAGCCCCACAGCACCCGAAGCCTGCAACTCCACCCCCGACCAGGCGAACGGCAACGCGGCCCGCTCACCGGCCACACCGGTCAAGGCGGTCACATGGAGCGCGGCATCGAGGAGCGCCGGGTGCAGACCGAACCGGGCCGCCTCCGACGCGGCCCGCTCGTCCAGCGCCACCTCGGCGAAAACCTCGTCCCCGCGCCGCCACGCCGCACGCAGGCCCTGGAAGACCGGCCCGTACTCAAGGCCCGCCTCCGCCATCCCGGCGTAGAAACCGTCGAGATCGACCGCATCGGCCCCCGACGGCGGCCACTGCATCAGGTCGTTCGGCCTCGGCTCGGGGTCGGCGGGTGCCAGCACGCCGGTGGCGTGCTCGGTCCACGGCGCGACCGGCACCGCTTCGTCGCGGGAGTAGACCGTGAGGGCCCTGCGGCCGTGGTCGTCCGCCCCGTCGACCGACACCTGGATCTGTGTGCCGCCCGACTCGGGGAGGACCAGCGGCGCCCGCAGGGTCAGCTCCTCGACCCGGCCGCAGCCGACCTGGTCGCCCGCCCGGATCGCCAGCTCCGCGAAGGCCGTGCCCGGCAGCAGCACCGTGCCGCCCACGCGGTGGTCGCCGAGCCACTGCTGCGTCCCCACCGCGAGCCGGCCCGTGAAGACCACGCCGTCGGAGCCGGGCAGCGGCACCATGGCGCCGAGCAGCGGATGCTCGGCCGGGCCCAGCCCCATCGACTGGGGGTCGTGGTGCCGCGCCGACTCCTCCTGGAGCCAGTACCGACGGCGCTGGAAGGCGTACGTCGGAAGATCCACACGCCGCGCACCGCGCCCGGCGTAGAAGGCCTCCCAGTCCACCCGGGTCCCGTTCACATGCAACCGGGCCAACGCCGTGACCAGGGCTTCCGGCTCACTGCCATCCTTGCGCAGGGCCGCCACGCACGAGACGTTCTCCGCGTCGGCCAGGCAGTCCTGGACCATCGCGGTCAGCACACCTGACGGGCCCAGTTCCAGGAACGTCCGTACTCCTTCAGCGTGCAGAGCGCGTACCTCGTCGGCGAAACGGACCGCCTCGCGCACGTGCCGTACCCAGTACTCCGGATCCGTGACCGCACCCGTCATCGCGATCCGGGGCGCCGCAAAGGAAACCTCCTCCACTACCGCGCGGAAGTCGTCCAGCATCGGCTCCACCCGCGCAGAGTGGAACGCGTGCGACACCTCCAGGCGCCGCGAGCGCTCAAACCCCGACGCCACGGCGAGTACAGCGTCCTCGTCGCCGGAGATCACCACCGACCGCGGGCCGTTCACCGCGGCAATGTCCACGCCCTCCACCAGGGCTGCACGGACCTCGTCCTCCGTGGCCACCAGGGACACCATCGCCCCACCCGGTGGCAGGGCCTGCATCAACCGGCCACGAGCCGCCACCACACGGCCCGCATCCTCCAGCGACAACACCCCCGCCACATGGGCTGCGGCCAGCTCTCCTACCGAGTGACCGCCCACGAAGTCCGGCACCACACCCCAGGACTCGACCAGACGGAACAGTGCTACTTCCACGGCGAACAGGGCCGACTGCGTGAACTCCGTACGCGCCAGCAACCCCGCATCATCAAACACAGACTGATCCAGGCCCACCGCCGCGCACGCCGCATCGAACGCCTCCGCGAACACCGGGAACACCTCGTACAACTCACGGCCCATACCGACCCGCTGCGCACCCTGACCCGTGAACAAGAACGCCGTCTTCCCCTCAGCGCGGGCGGTCCCTGTGACCACCTGCGACGAGGGCGAGTCGTCGGCCAGGGCTGTCAGGCCGCGGACGAAGTCCTCCTGGTCCTTCCCGACGACGACCGCGCGGTGGTCCCACGCCGCACGGAGCGTCGCCAAGGAGTGCCCCACGTCGGCCACACCCTGCTCCGGGTGCTCGGTCACGTGCTCCAGCAGCCGCGCCGCCTGGGCCCGCAGTCCGGCGGGTCCTCCCTTCGCCGACAGCGGCCACAGCACCGGGCCGTCAGGGGTCCGGTCGGTGTCCTCAGCCGCCGCTACGAGGTCGTCGAGCGGCTGCTCGATGACGACGTGGGCGTTGGTGCCGCTGATGCCGAAGGAGGAGACACCGGCACGCCGGGGGCGGCCGTCGGTCTCGGGCCACTGGCGCGGCTCGGTGAGGAGTTCCACCGCACCCGTCGACCAGTCCACCTCCTTCGACGGCTGGTCCACGTGCAACGACTGCGGCAGCACGCCGTGGCGCATCGCCTCGACCATCTTGATGACACCGGCGACACCGGCGGCCGCCTGGGTGTGCCCGATGTTCGACTTGATCGAGCCCAGCCACAGCGGACGGCTCTCCGGCCGGTCCTGACCGTAGGTGGCAAGGAGTGCCTGTGCCTCGATCGGGTCGCCCAGCGTGGTTCCCGTGCCGTGTGCCTCCACGGCGTCGACGTCGTGCGTGGTCAGACCCGCGTTGCTGAGTGCCTGCCGGATCACCCGCCGCTGGGAGGGGCCGTTGGGCGCGGTCAGGCCGTTGGAGGCACCGTCCTGGTTGACGGCCGTGCCCCGGACGACCGCGAGCACCGGGTGCCCGTTGCGCCGCGCGTCGGAAAGGCGCTCGACCAGCAGCATGCCCACGCCTTCACCGAGGGCCGTGCCGTCGGCGCCGTCGGCGAAGGACTTGCAGCGGCTGTCACCGGCCAGGCCGCGCTGCTCGCTGAAGTAGACGAAGGTCTCCGGGGTGGACATGACGGTCACACCGCCCGCGAGGGCCAGCGAGCACTCCCCCGACCGCAGCGACTGCACGGCCAGGTGCAGCGCCACAAGGGACGACGAACAGGCCGTGTCCACCGTCACCGCGGGACCTTCGAGCCCCAGGACGTAGGAGACCCGGCCGGAGGCGATGGCGCCGGAGTTGCTGCTGTAGGCGTAGTCGTGGTGCATCATCCCGGTGAAGACGCCGGTGGCGCTGGACCGCAGGGACGAGGGGTCGATTCCGGCGCGCTCCAGGGCCTCCCACGAGGCCTCAAGGAGGAGCCGCTGCTGCGGGTCCATGGTGGTGGCCTCGTTGGGGCTGATGCCGAAGAAGGCCGGGTCGAAGTCGGCGGCGTCGTGGAGGAATCCGCCCTCGCGGACGGAGACGGTGTCAGGCCGCTCCCCGTTCGGGTCGTAGAGCCGCTCGACGTCCCAGCCGCGGTCGGCCGGGAACTCGGAGATCGCGTCACGGCCCTCCGCTACCAGCCGCCACAGGTCCTCCGGGGAGCCGACTCCTCCTGGGTAGCGGCAGGCCATGGCCACGATGGCGATCGGGTCGTCGTCGGCGGCGGCCGACGCGGGCGCGAGGGCACTCCGCTCGTCCTCAGCGGCCGTACCGGACAGCTCACCCGTCAGGTACCGGGCCAGGACCACCGGTGTCGGATGGTCGAACACCAGGGTCGCGGGCAGCCGCAGCCCGGTCGCCTCGTTGAACCGGTTGCGGAACTCCACCGCCGCCAGCGAGTCGAAGCCCAGGTCGCGGAAGGCGCGTTCGGGCTCGATCACTTCGGGCCCGGAGTGTCCGAGTACCGATGCCGTCTGGGTGCGGACCATGTCCAGTACGAGCGCGAGCTGCTCCTCCCGGGGCACCCGGGCGAGCCTGGCCCGCAGGCCGTCCGGGGCGAGTGAACCGCCGTCCGCGGCGCGGCGGGCGACACCGCGCACCAGGCCACGCAGCACGGGAGGTACGGTCCCCGCCGCCATGGAGCGCAGATCGAGGCGGATGGGGACGAGGACCGGCTGCTCGGACGCGAGGGCGAGGTCGAACAGGCCAAGGCCGTCATCGGTCGACAGCGGCCGTACGCCGCCGCGTGCGAGCCGGGCACGGTCGTCGTCGTCCATGGCCCCGGTCATGTCACTGGCCTGGTCCCACAGCCCCCAGGCCAGGGACAGGCCGGGGAGTCCCTGCGTACGACGATGAGCTGCCAGGGCGTCCAAGTAGGCGTTGGCGGCGGCGTAGTTGGCCTGCCCCGGAGCCCCCATCACACCCGCAGCTGACGAGAACAGCACGAACGCCGACAGGTCCATCCCCGCCGTCAGCTCATGCAGATGCCACGCCGCGTCCACCTTCGGCCGCAACACCCGCTCCATGCGCTCAGAGGTCAGGGAGCCGACCGTGCCGTCGTCCAGCACACCCGCGGTATGCACCACACCTGTCAGCGAACGCCCGGCCAGCAGAGACGTGAGCGCCTCCCGGTCGGACACATCACACGCCACCACCTCCACCTCAGCACCCAGGCCGGACAGCTCTTCCGCCAACTCACCAGCACCCGGGGCCTCCAGGCCCCGGCGGCTGGTCAACAGCAGGCTGCGCACGCCATGCTCGACGACCAGGTGCCGGGCCACCAGCGAACCCAGGCCACCCGTGCCACCCGTGACCAGCACCTGGCCACCGGCAGTGAACGGCGCCGCTTGAACCCGGTCACCGCCGGATACGGCGGCGCGGGCCAGCCTCGCCGCGTATGCCTGGCCGTCGCGCACCGCGACCTGCGGCTCACCGGAGGCCAACGCCAGGGCTACGTCCTCCTCGCCGCCATCCACCAGGACGATCCGCCCCGGGTTCTCCGACTGCGCAGAACGCACCAGCCCCCACACCGCCGCCCCGGCCAGATCAGTGACCTCCTCACCGTCCACCGCCACCGCGCCGGAGGTCACCACCGCCAGGGTCGAGTCCGCGAACCGCTCCTCGGTAAGCCACTCCTGCACCACCGACAGCACCCGACACGCCTCAGCACGCACGGCATCCGCGTCCGCGATGCCAATGCCGCCACCACGCAACACCACCACGTCCGCCACCGAACCGCCGCCGGACGACACCTCATCCCACTCCGCGACGGACGGGGTGCCCGCGACGGCGGGCACAGGCGCCCACGCGACCTGGAACAGCGCGTCCCGGCCGACCGTGCCGGAGGCCGCTATCCCGTCGATCGCCGCGGGCCGCAGGACGAGGGACGCGACCGAGGCGACGGGCCGGCCCGACGCGTCGGCGACGTCCAGCGACACCTCGCCCGCGCCGGGCCCGGCGGGCCGGATCCGCACCCGCAGGACCGAGGCACCGGTCGCGTACAGCGTCACGCCCGACCAGATGAATGGCAGGACGGCCTGGTCACCGGTGGCACCGCTCAGGCCGATCGCGTGCAGGGCCGCGTCGAGGAGCGCCGGGTGCAGGCCGAACCGTTCGGCCTCCGCCCGCGCGGCCTCCGGCAGGGCGACCTCGGCGTAGATCTCGCCGTCGGACGCGCCGGGGCCACCGGCCCGCCAGGCCGCCCGCAGCCCCTGGAAGACCGGCCCGTAACCGAGTCCGGCCGCGGCCATGTCCTCGTAGAAGCCGTCGAGTCCGAGCGGCTCCGCCCCGGTCGGCGGCCACTGCGCCAGGTCGAACGCCGCCGGGGCCGGGGCCGTGGACAGGACGCCGACCGCGTGCCGGGTCCACGCCGCGTCCGCCGCGGCCTCCTCGTCGCGGGCGTACACGCCGACCGACCGGACCCCGGGCGCCTCCGGGGCGCCGAGGACCACTTGCAGGTGGACGCCGCCGCTCGCCGGCAGGACCAGCGGCTGCTGGAGCGTGAGTTCCTGGAGGCAGCCGTAGCCCACGGGGTCCCCCGCGCGGACCGCCAGTTCGACGAAGGCGGTGCCGGGCAGCACGACGGCCTCACCCACCGCGTGGTCGGCGAGCCAGCCCTGTGCTGCCAGTGAGAGGCGGCCGGACAGGACGAAGCTGTCGCTGTCGGCCAGGGAGATCGCCGCGCCGAGCAGCGGGTGGTCCGCCGCGTCGAGCCCGGCGGAGACCACGCCGCCCGTGTCGGCGGGCGCGTGCAGCCAGTAGTGCTCGCGCTGGAAGGCGTAGGTCGGCAGGTCCACGCGGCGGGCGCCGGTGCCCTCGAACAGGCGCGACCAGTCCACGGCCGCCCCGTGCGCGTACGCCTCGGCCAGCGAGGTGACGAAGCGGCGCAGCGAGCCGTCGCGGCGGCGCAGCGAGCCGACCGCGGCCGCCGTCGCCCTGGCGGACTCGATCGTCTCGCCGAGGCCCACGAGGAGGCCGGGGTGCGGGCTGGTCTCGATGAAGATCCCGAAGCCGTCCTCCAGGAGGGCCCGCGTGGTCTCCTCGAACCGCACGGTCTGGCGGAGGTTGCGGTACCAGTACTCCGCGTCCAGAGCGGCGGTGTCCAGCTTCGACCCGGTCACCGTGGAGTAGAACGCCACCTCCGACGACCGGGGGCGGACGTCGGTCAGCGCGGCGAGCACCTCGTCGCGGATCTGCTCCACGTACATGGAGTGCGACGCGTAGTCCACGGGGATGACACGCGCGCGGACGCCGTCGGCCTCCAGCTCGGTACGCAGTTCTTCGAGGGCGGCGGGCTCACCGCAGACGACCGCCGAGGACGGGCTGTTGACCACGGCCAGTTGCAGTCGTCCGTCCCAGCGGGCGATACGTTCCTCCGCGTCCGCGGCGGACAGGGCGACGGACATCATGCCGCCGTGCCCCGCCAGGCCCTGCCGGATCACCTGGCTGCGCAACGCCACCACGCGCGCCCCGTCCTCCAACGACAACGCACCCGCCACACACGCCGCGGCGATCTCCCCCTGC
>NZ_JBWKJZ010000070.1:0-11858 GCF_056431945.1 Streptomyces sp. NPDC045778 | reverse complement strand
GATTATGTGGTCGGAGCGGGAGAAAAGGGGCTGGCGGGGAGGGGTACACCCCCCCCCCCCCCCCCCCCCCCCCCCCCCCCCCCCCCCCCCCCCCCCCCCCCCGCCCGTGAGGGCTCACCAAGTGGCCCTTACCTGGCGGATGATGCGCCGCCGAAGCCGCACCCGCCGACTGCCGTCGGCGTGCAGGCTGAGGCGGTCCAACTCCCAGTGTCCGTACTCTGCGTGGTCCGTCAGGAGACGCGTGGCTTCCTTGCGGGAGACCCCGCGGGGAACGTACACGTCGACAAATTCGTATTCCGGCATCGCATCTATTGTGCGGGCACAGGCCCGGTACGGATAGCGTCTGCACTATGTCTGATGCTGCGCAGCCCACCGCTGCCGAGGTACGCGCCGCCGCCGAGGCGGTCAAGACCGCGCTCGACCGCCATCTCGCCGCGGTCGAACGCAGGTCGGGCGAGGACGATCCGGACGTCTACGACGCGTTCAACGAGCTGGCCGCCGCGGCCGAGGCCTACGACGAACTGCTCTACGACCGCTACGACGAGGTCACCCCCTTCGAGATCCCCGGCGCGGAGGACAGCCTGCCGCCGTACCAGGGCCCCGCCGAGCCGACCGCCCTGAGCGTGCTGATCCGGCGCGACTACGCGGTGGCGGAGCCGCAGCGACTCCTCGCCCAGGCCGCGCGCGTCGAGGCCGCGGACGAGGACGCGACGGACGACGACCGCCAGGCGGGCACGCTGCCCGGCGCCATCGGCCTGCTCTTCGGCGAGTTCGAAGCGGACGAGATCGCCTCCAGGCACAAGGAGTTCGGCCTGGAGGAGGGCGACTCCACGCTGTGGGTCACGGCCCTGGACGAACCCGCGGAGGCGGGCGAGTGGCTGGAGTCCCCCTTCGACCAGACCGACCCCCAGCGGGTCGTGTGCCGCTTCGACGTCAGCGCGGTCTTCGACGACGAACCGGACGGCCTGGACGGACTGGGCGGCCTGGAGGAACTCGAGGGGCCGGAGGACGCCGAGGACGGTCCAAATCCGGCCGATCCGGACCTGGTCGGCGAACTCGACTACGACCCGGACGACGTCGTGTCACTCGACGACGTCGGCGACGTGGAGATCGTCGACCGCAAACGCGACGAGCCCGCCTAGCCGGCCCGAGCCCGCCCGGGCAGCACGTGTGGTCCCCGCCTGGGCGGCTCGCGTGGACCCCGCCCGGGCAGCACGTGTGGTCCCCGCCTGGGCGGCTCGCGTGGACCCCGCCGGACCAGCACGCGTGGACCCCGCCTGGGCGGCTCGCGTCGAGCCCGCCCAGGAAGCTCAAGGCGCGCCCGCCCGGCCGGCTCGCGCCGAGTCCGCCCAGCTGGCACGAGGTGAGCCCGCTCGGGCAGCCTGCGCTGAGCCCGCCGAGCCGAACGTGACGAGCCCGTCTGGGCAGCTTGCGTCGAGCCCGTCTGGGCGGCACGGGGCGGGCCCGCTGGGCAGCTCGCGTCGAGGCCGCCCAGCACGTGGGCGCCCCGGCCGGGGGCGCCCGGCTGTTCCTACTCTGTCTCGGGTGGCTGGGGACGCAGCAGCGTGCGCAGTCGTGCCGTGCGCTCCTTGGCCGGGCGTTCCGCGACTGCCTGGGGCAGGGCCTGCGCGACGCCCTGGACGACCGAGAGGTGGCGCTCGGCGCGGCTGAACGCGGAGTACACCCAGGGCCGGGTCAGGGCCGCGGCGGCGTCGCCCGGCAGCACCACGACCGCGGCGGGCCAGCGGCGGCCCGCCGCCTGGTGCGCGGTGACGGCCCAGGCGTGCCGCACGCTCTGCTCCACCCGCTCCTTCGCCACGACCACGGGGGCGCCGTCGCACTCCAGGTGCAGGCCCTCCGCGTCGGCCCGCACGACGCGGCCGAGCGCCGTGCGGCCCGGCACCGGGGCGTGGGCGACGCGGTCGCCCGGGTCGAAGCCGCCGAACCGGCCGGGGCCGGGATTCAGCCGCTCCTTCAACGCCGCGTTCAACGCGCGCGTGCCCGCCGCTCCGCCGTGGCCCGGCGTGATGACCTGTGTGTCATCGGAGGGCACCCCGATGGCGCGCGGCACAGAGTCCGCGACGAGCTGAACCGTGCGCCGGATCGCGTCGGCGGCGTCGCGCACCGGGACGATCACAACTTCCTTGTCCGGAGCGGCGACCTCGGTCAGCTCGCCGACGCCGATGCCGGACACCAGCTCCCCGACGGGTCCGGGGTCCGGGGTGCGCGAGGCGATCTGCGGGCAGGCGCGGGCCGCGAGCACGTCGGCGAAGACCCGGCCCGGGCCCGCCGACGCCAGCACGCCCGGATCGCCGCTGAGCACCAGGCGGGCACCGTCCGGCAGGGACTCGACGATCATGGCCGCCGTCTCCACGTCCAGCTGCGGCGCGTCCAGGACCACGAGGAGGTCCACGGCCAGGGCGCCGTCCGCGTCCCGCCCCGGTCCCTGCTGCCCGGTCAGCAGCCCGGCCACGGTGACGGCGGTGCCCTCGCCGTCGTCGGGGGCGGTGCCTGCCTGCTCGGCGAGGCGGCGACGGCCGTCCTCGGTGTGCGCGGCCGCGCACACCCGCAGGCCCAGCGAACGCGCCGCCGCCACCAGGGCGGCGGGCTCGGCCCGTGCCGCCTCGCCGCCGGTGTGCAGCACCAGGCCGTGCGCGGCGACGGCGCGGATCAGCTCGGCCGCGGAGCCGGACGCCGCGCTCGCGGCGGACTCCCAGGCCTCGGCCTGCGGACCGGGGCCGTCGTCCTTCGGCAGGGAGTTGATGACCCGGGCGAGGCCGTCGGCGAGGCTCTCCTCCGCCAGCGCGTACCGCTCCAGGCCGAACAGGACGCGGACCGGGGGTGCGGCCTCCTCGTCGGACTCGTCACCCTCGCCACCCGAGGGGGCGGTGGCTCCCTGCGGGGCGTCCTCCAGCGCGTCCTGGAAGACGAGGACATCGCCCTCGGCGAGGGCGCTCTGCACGGCCTCGTCCGGGTCCGGCACCGCGCGCTGCCCGAGTGCGGTGGTGAGGGCGGCCGCGTCCAGGGCGGTGTGCCCCGCGAGGGCGGCCTGCTCCAGGAGCCACACCGTCAGGGCGCGGCCCCGGCGCTCGTCCCCGGGCCCGCACGCGTCGCCGAGCAGCGCCCGCGCGAAGCCGTCGGCCTGCTCGGGCCGCACCCCGGGCACGCGCAGC
This sequence comes from Streptomyces sp. NPDC045778, assembly GCF_056431945.1. Classification (NCBI taxonomy): domain Bacteria; kingdom Bacillati; phylum Actinomycetota; class Actinomycetes; order Kitasatosporales; family Streptomycetaceae; genus Streptomyces; species Streptomyces sp. NPDC045778. Next base: position 8,685 of record NZ_JBWKJZ010000070.1, on the reverse strand, counting down.
AACTGCCAGGGGTCCTCGCGCAGTTGCCCCTCGGCGCCCTCGCCGAGCGCGGCCGCAGCCTTGGCCGCGAGCGTGGCGGGCGCACCGCCTTCACCGAGCACCGCGGCCACCGCGGCGACGGCTTCCCCGGCGGGCTCGGCCGGAGCGGCGCGGACCTCGGGGGCCGGGCGCCGCACGGGCTCCGGCGCGGGCCTGCGCGGCGCGACGGGCTCGGGCTCGCGGAACGCGGAGGCCACGGGCTTCTCCCCGCTCTCCACGGCCCGCACCGCCGCCAGCAGGTCCGCCGCCGTGCCCTGGAGCTTGGCGCCGGCCTCCAGCGGGCCCTCCTTGGCGGCCTTGCGCTCCTCGATCCGCTGCCGCAGCTCCCGCTGGGCGGCCAGCTCGGCCTCGGCCTCGGACAGCTCGCCCCCCGCCCCGCCCTCGGCCGTGGTCCCGGCGTCCGCCCCGTCCTCGGGCCCGGCGTCCTCGCCCGGCGCGGCGGCCTCCTCCGGCGTGGCCCCGGCTTCCGGTGCGGCCTCGGCCCCGGGCTCCGCCGCGGCCTCCGGGGCCTCGGGCTCGGCAACCTCCGCGGCGGCGGACTCCGTACTCACAGCGTGCTCCAGTCCTGGTCTGGGTAGCGGTGCACGGGCGCCGACACGTCGTCGAGCGCCTGGCAGATCTCGTCAGGAAGACTAAGGGTCTCCACTGACAATGCGGCCGTGAGCTGCTGCGCGTTGCGCGCGCCGACGATGGGGGCGGCCACTCCCGGGCGGTCGCGCACCCAGGCGAGCGCCACCTGGAGCGGGGTCACGGCGAGGCCGTCCGCCGCTATCGCGACGGCGTCCACGACGCGGCTCGCCGCCTCGTCCAGATACGGCGCGACGAAGGGCGCGAACTGCTCGGACGCGCCCCGCGAGTCGGCGGGGGTCGCGTGCCGGTACTTGCCCGTCAGGACGCCGCGGCCGAGCGGGGACGACGGCAGCAGGCCCACGCCGAGGTCGCGGGCGGCGGGCAGCACTTCGCGCTCGACGCCGCGCTGGAGCAGGGAGTACTCCATCTGCGTACTGGCGAGGCGGGTGCGGGTGCTGGGCGCGGACAGCTGCCATGTGGCGGCCTTCGCCAGCTGCCAGCCGCTGAAGTTGGACACGCCCGCATACCGTGCGCGGCCGCTGGTGACCGCGATGTCCAGGGCCTGGAGCGTCTCCTCCAGCGGTGTGCCCGGGTCGAAGGCGTGCACCTGCCAGATGTCCACATAGTCCGTGCCGAGACGGGCCAGGGAGGCGTCGAGCGCGGACAGGAGGTGGCCGCGCGAGCAGTCGAAGCGGCGGTCGGGGTCCGGCACGCTGCCCGCCTTGGTCGCGATGACGAGGTCGCGGCGCGGCACGAGCCGCTCCACGAGGCGGCCGAGGAGATACTCGGCCTCGCCGTCGCCATACACATCGGCTGTGTCGACGAGGGTGCCGCCCGCCTCCCAGAAGGCCTTCAGCAGGTCCGCGGCGTCATTCTCACCGGTCTCTTCGGGACGGCCCCAGGTGAGGGTGCCGAGCCCGATCCGGGACACGCGCAGACCCGTGCGGCCGAGATGCCTCTGCTCCATGGCCGCGAGATTACTGGCCACGCCTGGGCACGTGGCACGCCTGTGGACAAACGCACGGATGTGGAAAACCCGACACCCGGCCACCGTGCAACCCGGCCACCCGGCCCCCCGAAACCGTGCACTCCGGCCACCCGGCAACCACACCACCCCCAACGGCCCACCCCCGGACCCCCGGGTCCCGCCCCTGACGGATCCCGCGGCGCCGCGCTACAGTCCCCGGCACAGGGACGTTACTCATCAGTAAGGGGATTCGGCCATGCAGCTCGGGATCAACCTCGGCTACTGGGGCGCGGGGATGGACGCGGACAACCTCACCGTCGCGAAGGAGGCCGACAAGCTGGGTTACGCGGTCTGCTGGGCGGCCGAGGCCTACGGCTCGGACGCGGCCACCGTGCTGTCCTGGGTGGCGGCGCAGACCGAGCGCATCGACGTGGGCTCGGCGATCTTCCAGATCCCGGCCCGCCAGCCCGCGATGACGGCGATGACGGCGGCCACCCTCGACTCGCTGTCCGGCGGCCGCTTCCGCCTCGGCCTCGGCGTCTCGGGTCCGCAGGTCTCCGAGGGCTGGTACGGCGTGAAGTTCGACAAGCCGCTGGCCCGCACGCGCGAGTACGTCGAGATCGTGCGCAGGGCGATGACCCGCGAGCGCCTGTCGTACGAGGGCGAGCACTGGACGCTGCCGCTGCCGGGCGGCCCCGGAAAGCCCCTCAAGCTCACCGTGCACCCGCAGCGCGAGCACATCCCGCTGTACATCGCCGCGATCGGCCCCAAGAACCTGGAGCAGACCGGCGAGATCGCCGACGGAGCCCTGCTGATCTTCCCGGCCGCCGAGCACCTGGAGGAGACCGCCCTCAAGCACCTGCGGGCCGGGCGCGAGAAGGCCGGCAAGACGATGGACGGCTTCGACGTCGTGCCGACGGTGCCGCTCGCCGTCGGCAAGGACGGGGCCGCCGACATCGACGCGCTCGCCGACATGTTCCGGCCGTACACGGCCCTGTACGTGGGCGGCATGGGCAGCCGCAAGCAGAACTTCTACAACCAGCTCGCGTGCCGCATGGGCTACGAGAAGGAAGCGGCCGAGATCCAGGAGAAGTACCTGTCCGGCGACAAGGACGGCGCGGCCGCCGCCGTACCGCGCTCGCTGATCGACTCGACGTCGCTGCTTGGCTCCGTGGACCGCATCGCCGACCGGATGCGGGCCTACGCGGCGGCGGGGGTCACCACCCTCACCCTGGCGCCCGCGGGCTTCACCCTCGAGGAGCGGCTCACCGCGCTGCGGGCGGGCACCGAGGCCCTGGAGCGGGCCGGGGTGGCCTGACGATTTCCGCGGCCGTGGTGGGGGCTCGGGGGGTCTCCCCGCCACGGCCGTCACGGAGCACAACGCCGCGACGAGCCCTCCGGTTACGGCCCCGTTCGGCCCGCGGAAACTCCTTCGTTCGGCTGAGTCGGCCCATACAGCTGTTGCCTACTCCCGCGCTCCGCATTTGACTCGTTCTTTGCGGAAGTCCGCGTGGTGTGCGACGGCATGGAGGTGCCTGGGATGCTTTCGGCCAAGAGTCTCTTCGAGGAGATCCTCGACAACGACGAGTCGTTCCGGCTGTTCTGCTCCATCGCGGCCAGCGGCGAGTCCCAGGGAGGCTGGGAGAACGGGCGCATCGCCGCCCTCGTCCCCGAGAGCCGGCGCGCCCTCGCCCCCAAGATCGCCCGGCACGGCGCCGACGAGGACAAGCACGGACGGATCTTCAACGCGCTCCTGAGAAAGCGCGGCCTCGAGCCCTGCGAGGTCCCGCACGACACGGACTACACGATGCTCATGGAGCAGCACGGCATCGGCCTCGCGCACGACAAGCTCCGCGCCGACGAGCCGCTGACCGAGCAGGACATCATCACGTACCTGGCGCACAGCCGGGTCACCGAGCAGCGCGCCGCCGACCAGATGGTGATGCTCCGCAAGTACTTCGCCGACCACCCGGAGATCGGCAAGGCCGTGAAGATGATCTCGAACGACGAGGACAACCACCTGGCCTACTGCCACGAGGAGCTGCTCCGCTTCGCGTACGCGGGCCACGGCCGCGTCATCCAGCGCACGCTCCAGGAGACCGCGCACGTCGAGATCCGGATCTACCGCGACGTCAGCCTCGCCGTCATGGAGCGCATGGGCCGCATCCTCGGCTGGAAGCCCACCAAGGCCAAGGCCCTCGCGGCGGGCATCCACGCCATGTACGCGTACGAACGCGTCGGCGGCTGGCGCAAGATGGTGAGCCTGCGGATGCCCGAGCGGCGCGACGCCCTGGGCGGACCCGCCACCACGGCCCCCGAATTCGCCTGAGGCCCCCGCGCCCCCGCGCGCCCCCGCGCCCCCGCGCGCCCCCGCGCCCCCGCGCGCGTGCGCTACAGCCAGCCGCGGCGCTTGAACATCCGGTACAGGACCACTTCCAGGGCGGCCATCAGCAGGATCACCGCCGGATACGCCCACCACCACCCCAGCTCGGGCATGTGCTCGAAGTTCATGCCGTAGACGCCCGCGATCATCGTGGGCACGGCCGCCATGGCCGCCCAGGCGGAGATCTTCCGCATGTCGTCGTTCTGCCGCACGCTCATCTGGGCCAGGTGCGCCGAGAGGATGTCGGTCACCAGGCGGTCCAGGCCCTCCACGGACTCGTTCACCCGCGTCAGGTGGTCGCTGACGTCCCGCAGATAGGGCTGCGCCGACTCGTTCACGTACGGTACGGAGCGGCCGGGCGGGCCCACCCCCGCGAGCCGTGAGATCGGCGTCGCGAGGGGTCCCGTGGCCCGCCGGAACTCCAGGATCTGGCGCTTGAACCGGTAGATCCGCGACGCCGAGTTCCGCGAGCCGCCGCTGTCCGGCGAGAACACCTCCGCCTCCAGGACCTCCAGGTCCGTCTGCAACTCCTCGGCGACCTCCAGATAGTGGTCCACGACGGCGTCGGCGATCGAGTAGAGCACCGCCGTCGGACCATGCTTCAGAACGTCCGGTTCCGCTTCGAGTCGGTGCCGCACGCTGCCCAGCGGCGCGCCCTCGCCGTGCCGGACCGTCACCACGAACGAGTCACCCATGAAGATCATCAGCTCGCCCGACGACACCGTGTCGCTCTCCGGCTCGTACACCACCGGCTTCAGGACCATGAACAACGAGTCCTCGTACACCTCGAGCTTCGGCCGCTGGTGCGCCTTCAGGGCGTCCTCGACCGCCAGCGGATGCAGGGCGAACTCCTGAGTGACCCGTTCGAACTCGTCCTCCGTCGGCTCGTGCACGCCGATCCACACGAACGCGTCCCCCGCCGCCCGCGCCTTCTCCAGGGCCTCGGAGAAGTCCGCAGGGCCCTCGGTCCTGCGCCCGTGCTGGTAGATGGCACAGTCGACGATCATGCTGGGCATTCTTCCCAAGCCACCCTGCTGCCGCACCCGCTCGGCGGCTTAGGCTGAGCCGCATGCCCACGCTGATCCTCGTCAGGCACGGCCGCTCCACGGCCAACACCGCAGGCCTGCTCGCCGGGTGGACCCCCGGCGTCGGCCTCGACGAGCGCGGTGTCCGGCAGGCCGCCGCGCTGCCCGGACGCCTCGCCTCGCTGCCGCTCGCCGAAGCCGTCACCAGCCCCCTCCAGCGCTGCCAGGAGACCCTCGCACCGCTGGCGACCGCCCGCCCCGACCTCACCCTGCACACCGACGACCGCATCGGTGAGTGCCACTACGGGGACTGGTCCGGCCGCAAGCTCGCCGAACTCGCCGACGAGCCGCTGATGGAGGTCGTCCAGCAGCACCCGTCCGCCGCCGCCTTCCCCGGCGGTGAGTCCCTGCGCGCCATGCAGACCCGCGCCGCCGAGGCCGTACGCGAGTGGAACGCGCGCGTGGAGCGCGACCACGGCCCCGACGCGGTGTACCTCATGTGTTCCCACGGCGACATCATCAAGTCCCTCGTCGCCGACGCCATCGGACTGCATCTCGACCTCTTTCAGCGCATCTCCGTAGAACCGTGTTCCATCACGGCGATCCGTTACACCCGGCTGCGCCCCTTCCTCGTCCGTCTCGGGGACACCGGGGACTTCGCCTCCTTGGCCCCGCGTGCCCAGCCGGCGGGCGAAGATGCTCAGGTGGGGGGAGACACGGGCGCACCGTGAGACGCGCGATGACCGTGATCGTCGCCCGCAGTAGGGTTCAGTGCAGTTGTCGCGCCAAGAACATGCAGTCGATTCCAATGGAGACAGGACGTGCCCCGTCAGGTGTTCCTCTACGACCCCCCGGAACGCTTCGTGGCCGGAACGGTCGGTCTTCCCGGGCGGCGTACCTTCTTCCTCCAGGCGTCCGCCGGTGTGCGGGTGACCAGCGTCGCCCTGGAGAAGACCCAGGTGGCCGCACTCGCCGAGCGCATGGAAGAGCTGCTCGACGAGGTGGTACGGCGTAGCGGGGGCAGCGCGGCGGTGCCCGCCGTGGCGCCCACCGAGGTCTCCGACAGCGCCCCGCTCGACTCGCCCGTCGAGGAGGAGTTCCGGGTCGGCACGATGGCCCTGGCCTGGGACGGCGAGGCCGAACGGATGATCGTGGAGGCGCAGGCGCTCGTCGAGCTGGACGCGGACTCCGACGAAGACCTCGCGGAGGCCGAGGAGAGACTCCTCCAGGACGAGGAGAACGGCCCGCCGATGCTGCGCGTCCGGCTCACCGGGGCGCAGGCGAGGGCCTTCGCCAAGCGCGCCCTCGACGTCGTGAACGCCGGGCGCCCGCCGTGCCCGCTGTGCAGCCTGCCGCTCGACCCGGAAGGACACGTATGCCCGCGCCAGAACGGATACCGGCGGGGAGCCTGACCGCCGCGGAGCTGCTCACCCTCGGTGAGCTGACCGTGCGCGGGCAGATCCGGCAGGCGTCCAACGCGGTGCTGTACTGCGCGGTCGCGCACGACGGCACCACCGTGCCCTGCGTGTACAAGCCCGTCGCCGGGGAGCGGCCCCTGTGGGACTTCCCCGACGGGACGCTCGCCGAGCGCGAGGTCGCCGCGTACGAGGTGTCCGAGGCGCTGGGGTGGGGCCTTGTGCCGCCCACCGTGCTGCGTGAGGGGCCCTACGGCCCGGGCATGGTCCAGCTCTGGATCGACTCGCCCGGCGCGGACGCCGAGGGCGGTGGCGCGGAGCTGCTCGCCCTCGTCGACGGGGACGAGCCCGGCGAGGGCTGGAAGGCCGTCGGCCTCGCCGAGGTGGGGGATGGGCGCACAGCACTGCTCGTGCACGCGGACGACACCCGTCTGCGGCGGCTCGCCGTGCTCGACGCGGTGATCAACAACGCGGACCGCAAGGGCGGGCACCTGATCGTGGGTTCCGAGGAGCGGCTGTACGGGATCGACCACGGGGTCACGTTCCACGTGGAGGACAAGCTGCGGACCCTGCTGTGGGGGTGGGCGGGGGAGAAGCTCACGGACGAGGCGGTCGCCGGCCTCGGGGCCCTGCGGGACGGCCTCGCCGCGGGCGGGGCCCTTGCCGCGCGCCTTGGCGAGCTGCTCACCGCGGCCGAGGTGGAGGCCACCAGGGCGCGGGTGGACGCGCTGCTCGCCGCCGGGCGGCACCCCTCGCCCTCGGGGGAGTGGCCCGCGATTCCCTGGCCACCGGTCTGACGAGGCGGCCTCCGGGGCCGGGCTGTGGCCAAGGGATCGTCCCCGGGGTCGTATGTGGACGGTGCATCCGGTTAGGCTCATGGCATGTATGCCTGGCCCGCTTCTGAGGTCCCCGTCCTGCCTGGCAAGGGCCGCGACCTCCGGATCCACGACACCGCGACCGGTGAACTCGTCACCCTCGAGCCCGGTCCCGTCGCCCGTCTCTACGTCTGCGGCATCACTCCGTACGACGCGACCCACATGGGTCACGCGGCGACCTACAACGCGTTCGACCTCGTGCAGCGCGTGTGGCTCGACACGAAGCGGCAGGTGCACTACGTACAGAACGTGACCGACGTGGACGACCCGCTCCTGGAGCGGGCGAACCGCGACGGCAAGGACTGGGTGGAGCTGGCGCAGGGTGAGACCGCGTTGTTCCGCGAGGACATGACCGCCCTGCGGCTGCTCCCGCCGCAGCACTACGTCGGCGCCGTCGAGTCGATACCCGCGATCGTGCCGCTCGTGGAGCGGCTGCGGGACCAGGGCGCCGCGTACGAGCTGGAAGGGGACGTCTACTTCTCCGTGGAGGCCGACCCGCACTTCGGCGAGGTGTCGGGGCTCGACGCCGCCGCCATGCGGCTGCTCTCCGCCGAGCGCGGCGGCGACCCGGACCGGCCCGGCAAGAAGAACCCGCTCGACCCGATGCTGTGGATGGCTGCCCGCGAGGGCGAGCCCAGCTGGGACGGCGCCTCGCTCGGCCGCGGCAGGCCCGGCTGGCACATCGAGTGCGTGGCGATCGCCCTCGACCACCTGGGCATGGGCTTCGACGTACAGGGCGGCGGCTCCGACCTCGTCTTCCCGCACCACGAGATGGGCGCGTCGCACGCGCAGGCCCTGACCGGGGAGCACCCCTTCGCCAAGGCGTACGTCCACGCGGGCATGGTCGCGCTCGACGGCGCCAAGATGTCCAAGTCCAAGGGCAACCTGGTGTTCGTGTCGAAACTGCGGCGCGACGGGGTCGACCCCGCCGCCATCCGGCTCGCGCTCCTCTCCCACCACTACCGCGCCGACTGGGAGTGGACCGACCAGGTCCTCCTGGACGCCGTCGAGCGCCTCGGGCGCTGGCGCGCCGCCGTGTCCCGGCCGGACGGGCCCGGTGCCGACGACCTCGTCGAGGAGCTGCGCGAGGCCCTCGCCGACGACCTGGACGCGCCCGCCGCGCTCGCCGCCGTGGACCGCTGGGCCGCCCGCCAGGACGCCGAGGGCGGCACGGACGAGGGGGCGCCCGGCGTGGTGTCGCGCGCCGTCGACGCGCTGCTCGGCGTGGCCCTGTAGGCACCTCGACAGAGGCGAGCGGCCGGCCCTGTAGGCGCCTTCGACAGAGGCGAGGGGGGGGGGGGGGGGGGGGGGGGGGGCGACGCGTCGGGCGTTCGCCCTTCCTTTTTCTCTCCTCCCCGCGTTGCGAGGGCTCGTGTGGTTCCGCGGAGGAGGGGGGGGGGGAGGGGGTGGG
>NZ_JBWKJZ010000069.1:0-14977 GCF_056431945.1 Streptomyces sp. NPDC045778 | reverse complement strand
CCCCCCCCCCCCCCCCCCCCCCCCCCCCCCCCCCCCCCCCCCCCCCCCCCCCCCTGCCCCCCCCCCCCCCCCCCCCCCCCCCCCCCCCCCCCCCCCCGCCAGGCGCCTGCCGTCCCGGGAGGACGAACTGCGTGCAGCCGAAGGCCGTATCGCCGACGAGCCCCGGGCCCTGGCCGGGCTGCGAGACGACTCCTGACAGCGCGCGGCCCCGAGCCTGCGGCTGCGCCCCGCCCGGGCAGGAGCCCCCTGATGGCCGGTCCACGGGACGGCCCTCGAACCCTAGGCGTCGAGGCGGCGATGGGATGTGCAGAGGGCTGCCCCGCCCGTTCACCGCGACTCGGGCAGGGTCATGATGGGTGGGCAGGGGTTCCCATTGCTCCCATTGCGCCACCGAGGTGAGGAAGTCGACATGAGCGACAGTCCGAGCGCCAACGACAGTGCCGCCACCTTGTACGGGCCGGTCTCTCTCGGTCTGGGAGGCGCCGCGGTCACCGCTTCCCTCTTCAGCGCTGTCATCGGCATCGCGTTCGCACTTCTGGCGGGCGTACTCGCGGTGACCTTCGGCCTGTTGGGGCTGATCAGTGGCTTCCATCGGAATCAGTCGCTGACTGGGCTGCTCATCGGGAGCGTCGGTGTGATCTTCTTCGCCGTCTTTGTCGGAGGGTTCTGAGGCGCACCGCGCGCCCGTGTGCCCGGCGTGACCGCTTCCACGACGCCGTCCCTCCTGCCGGACGCCGACCCGCCCACGGCCCTCACTCAGGACTACGAGCACATCCGGAGCCGGTCACCCGCAAAGGTGCGTACAGGGTGAAACGCAGAGGCAGTTCGGACGTCTCGTTCTGAGGGCTTCACCCAGTGGGCGAGCCCGCCCGCGCTGGAGTACTTCGGGCTGGTGCTCGGGTGTTGAGCGGCGCGCTGCGTGCAGGGAGTCGTCGTGTGGGTGGGTCAGGTGGTGGTGGGCCAGGTCCGCAGGAGCGTGGCGATCTTCCTGGTGGTGCAGGTGGGGTCCAGGAGGAGGTCTTTGAGGGCGGTGGCGTGTTCGCGGGTGGGTTTGACGGTGATGCCGGTGGCTTCGAGGTACATGACGCCGGTGGCGGCGGCGACCGCGAGGTTGGAGCGCTCCAGCCAGCGGCAGCGGCCCAGGGTGTGGACCAGGGCGGCGGCTTTGGCGTACGGGCCGTCATAGACGGGCTGTTCGAACAGCTCGGCGCGGTGGCGGGCGACGGCCGCGATGGGGACGCCGTAGTCGTCGGGGGCGGGATCGTCGGCCCCGGCGGCCTCGGCCACGTTCAGGATCCAGGAGACGTCGATGTGCAACTCCATCAGGCCGCGTGCGCTCCCCGCGATTCCTGCTGGGCCTGCTCGGCCTCGTCGAAGACCGCCTGGTGCTCGGCGAGGAATCCGGCGGCCGCGCCCACTGCCCGTGCGCGCAGGCCGCTGGCGTCCTCCTGCACCAGCCGGGCCAGGTAGTCGCCGATGCTCAGTCCCAGGTCGGCGGCGCGCTTCTTGGCCAGGTCCGCGACGTCCTGGTCCACGCGTGCGCCCAGTTGTGTCTTCGCCATACCACGAATGGTAACAGGTGTTACCAGGCTGTCCAGGGAGGTACGGGCCGCGGCGCCGCCCGTGGGTCGACCGGCCCCCGCCCCTTCCGGTCGGACAGCCTCAGCCTGTAGGTGTCCGGTGCGTCGGGGTGCGGGGTCCTGTCCGGTGGCCGCGGCGGCCAGCCGACCGCGAAGCTGTACACCGATCACGCCTGTTCCCCGTCAGGTGTGGCGTGTTGAGCCTTTCGGCCAAGTGGATCTTGGGTGTCAAGTGCCGCCCCGGCGAGCTACGGCCTGCCGCAACGCGGCCCGGATCTCCTGTGGGGGCCGGGATCCGATGGTGCTGTTGGTGATGGCCGTGGCGAGAACGCGTAGTTTGATGTTGGTGTGCTGTGAGGACTTGACAAGGATGTCCCATGCCTGGTCGGCCGAGCACCCCTCGGTGGCCATCAGCACGCCCCGTGCCTGGTCGATGACGGGCCGGGAGGCGATCGCCTGGTGCAGCTGCTCCACCTGGTCCCGCAGCTTGCTGATCTGTTCCGCCCGTTCCTGAGCGACGGCCGAGTGGGCAAGGTCGTGCGCGCTGTGGTGCTCTGGGGGCGCGTCGGAACCGGACGGTGGCGTGGACAGTGCGTCCTCGGGAGCGTCGACGAGTCCGGTGCCGGATAGTTCCAGGACCCGACGGGGCTGGCCTTGCCAGCCGGTCGCGGTGATGGGGATGCCTCTGCTGCGGCCGAATTCGTGTGCGTGGTCCAGGAACTGCAGTCCGGCGGAGTCCATGAACGTGACCTGCTCCATGGCCAGCTGGATCGATGACGTCTGCAGGGGCAACTCAGCCAGGGCCTTGTCCAGGACCTCCGCACAGCCGTAGATGAGTTCCCCGGCCGGGGCGAGCACGGCCTGGCTTCCGTAGAGGCGGCAGTGGATGCGCACGGCGTCCGCGCCCGCTGCGAGGTGACGTCCACCCATGGGAATCCCTTCCGGCGATAGGCACGCTCGACGGTCTGCGCGCCGCAGCTACGACCTCGGTGTCGCCGGGTTGTCAGGATTCTGACAACCCGGCCCGGAAGTGCTGCTACCCAGGGCGTAGTGACATACTCCGACCCGCACCGTTTCAAGCCGCCGGGAACGCGTCGGCCGGGTATGCCGCAAGGGGGGCAGCGCGATCGGGGCCCGGGAGCAGATACTGGCAAGGTCCGAAGGGGATCGGGAGGGTGATGTGAACGGCCCGCACAACGGGTACCCGCCAGTGGGCGAAACACCGCCTGATGTCGGCCAGTTGCAGTTCCGTCCGCTGACGGGCCGAGCGGGCCTGAGCGTGACCGGCGAGGTCTGCCTGCCCACGTACTCCGTGTGGGAGCAGGCCCTGGAGCGGGTGATCGAGGAGCACGACGACCCGTACTACCTGGATCTGTCGGCCGTCACCTTCATCGACATGGCCGGGGCCACCGCCCTGGCGGTCACCGCCCAGCGCTTGGACCTTGGACAGCGAATCGTCGTGAACCGTCCGCCGCACACGTTGAACCGGCTGCTGGAGCTTTTCTGGCCCGATCTGTCAGCCATCGAGGTGGCCACCTCATGAGTGTCACAGCAGAGACCAACCCCTTCGTCCACCCGGCCCTGTTCTACCGGGGCGAGCAGGAGTACCTGGCCGGCACGGTGCCCTTCATCCGCGCGGGCCTTGAAGCAGGCGAGCCGGTGGCCGTGGCGGTGCCCGCAGCCAATCTCGACCTCATCCGTGCCGCCCTGGGCGACCTGGCCGCGCATGTGCGGATGCTCGACATGACCCAGGCGGGGCGCAACCCGGGCCGGATCATCCCGCGGGTCCTGCGCGCCTTCGCCGACGCCCACCCTGCTGCGCGGGTCCGTATCATCGGTGAGCCGATCTGGGCCGGCCGCACCGAGACGGAATATCCCGCCTGCGTCCAGCACGAAGCGTTGATCAACTTGGCGTTCCGGGGCCGGGAGGCGACGATCCTGTGCCCCTACGACGAAGCCGGCTTGGAGGAATCCGTCCTGGCCGACGCATACGCCACGCACCCCACGGTCATCCGATCCGGTACGCAGACCGCCAGCGCGGCCTACGCGCCCGAGGCGGTGGTCGCCCGCTACAACCAGCCCCTGAAATCGCCCGATGACGCGGCAGGGATGACCTACACCAAGGAATCCCTGGCGGATGCCCGGCATCACGCCACTCGTCGGGCAGCCGACCTGGGCCTGCCCGAGGCCCGTCTGGAGGATCTGGCCCTGGCGGTCGCGGAGTTGACGACGAACAGCGTGGTGCACGGCGGCGGGACGGGCACGCTGCGCCTGTGGCGTGACGACCAGCATGTCGTGTGCGAGGTGCGCGACGCAGGCCACCTCAGCGACCCGCTCGCCGGCCGGTGCCCTCCTCCACGAGACCAGCGCGGGGGGCGAGGTCTGCTCCTGGCGAACGTAGTTGCTGACCTGGTGCGTATCCACGCCATGGCGGCCCAGGGCACTGTGATCCACTGCTATTTCCGCTGCTGACCGTCGACCGTTCGAACTCCTTGAGTTCGACGACCGGCTTCGGCAGGGCGGGCCTCGGAGGCTGGAGGCCCCGTAGTAGTCCGAGCGGAGAACGGTGGCGCTGCGGTCTTCCCTGCATCGCCGGAACCACCTACGTCTTCCAGGGCATCCACCACCCGTCCCCGGCTCTGGTCAGCGTCGTCTACGGCGTCAATGCGATCGGCGACATGGTCAGGCAGTCTCGCCTACGGCCGCCTGTCCGCCGCTGGAACCACGGAGAGCCTGCTCGCGGCCAGCAGCGCGGTGGCGTTGACCCGCCCCGTGGTCCTGCTGCTCGTCCCAGTGAGCGCCGGCAGCACCGTGGTGGTGACCTGGCTCTGCCTGCTGCTCGCCGTCACCTCCTTCGGCGTGTTCTTTCCCGCTGTGGTCACCCTCGCCCAGAGCCGCGGACACGCGGCTCCGGGAGCCGCATCCGCTCTGCCGGGAGGCCGGCAGTTCCTCTTCGGAGCGGCTGCTTCCCTGCTGGTCGGCCTGTTCGGTACCCACAGTTCTGTGCCCATGACTGTGCTCATGGCCGCTTGCCTCGCCCTGGCCGCGCTCGCCGCCGTCGCCCCACGGAGCCGCGGCCAAGGAAGGTGACCTGCGGTGCGAGCTGCCCCGTGTATCAGGGGCATCGGACAGGTCCTTCGGTCCGGCGCGATCGGATCATATGGCGATTCGCCCCGGAGTCCTCGCACGGAGGGCTGTTGCCGGCCTTGGTGCTGGCGCCCTGGTCCTCCGGGTCACGTACGAGGAATCAGTGCGGCCAAGATGCCCGCGGTGCCTGCGGAGCGGTGCCGAACCGGGCGAGCTTGTCCTTCAGCACCTCCCTCCGGCTCCCGCCCGCCACCCCCCCCCCGCAGAGCTGTGCACCACGGCTCATCGTCTTGCGCACATGTGTGCAGCGTCCCATGCGAGATGCAGTACGCATACCTGTCCTGGTCACGCAGGACGCGCGATCCTCGCGCTGCCCCACTGGAACGGCCACGGTCTCAACTCGCACGAGGGCCCTGGCCGCCTCCGGTTCCTGCGCGGCCGCGCAGGAATCCGCGCCGCAGCCGCCCGCCCCCGCCACGGTGCGTTCGCTCCACTAGGGCCTGTCCGATGGGTCGGCGCGGCGTCGCGACGCCTGGCACGCACGCTCGCCGCGTTGCCGAAATGCCCTAGTAGCTCCGCTACGAGGACATCCCGGCGCCTTGCGATCGCACGCACCAGACGCCGCTCCTTGCTCCACGCCGACCCACCGGACAGGCCCTAGCCCTGTCAGCTTGCCGATCGCAAGCGGTGACTCTTGACTGAGGTGGGCTGTCACCCGTCCGGGGGCGGAAACAGGGCCAGGTGGCGGCGTCTTTCCAGGTGACATGCGCCAGCACGGCAAGGGCCGGTCGAGCGCTGCGCCGGTGACACAAGAAGGCAGGCTCCCCATGCCGGAATCCATGCCCTCCAGCGAGGGCTTCGCGGATGCGCAGGACCCGCTGCACTTCCTGTCGCAGACGAGTCTGAGTACGGCGGCAGCGCGCAATCTCGCCGACACGACCAAGTCCTTGCCGCAGATGCGGGGGATCTCCTCGCGCTGGCTGCTGCGGATCCTGCCCTGGGTGCAGGTGGCAGGCGGTACGTACCGGGTGAATCAGCGCCTGACGTACACGGTGGGCGACGGACGCTTCGACCTGGACGTCCACGGCTCCCAAATACGGGTGATCCCACAGGAATTGCGGGAAATCCCGCTGCTGCGGGACTTCACCGACAGCCAGGTGCTCAGCACTGTGGCCGATGCGTTCGAGCAGCGGGAGGCCGCTGCCGGGGAGGTGATCGCCGCCGCCGGGCAGCACGCCGACCGCATCGTGGTCATCGCACACGGCAAGGTGGACAAGGCCGGGCAGGGCGAGTACGCCGGGCAGGCCTCGCACGGCACCCTCACCGACGGTGACTACTTCGGCGAGCAGTGTCTCACCTCGGAGCAGCCGTGGCAGTTCACGTTCACGGCCATGACGCCCTGCACGCTGATGGTGCTGGACCGCGCGGAGTTCACGCGGATCAAGAGCCGCGCGCCGGGGCTCGCCGAGCACATCACGGCCCACACCGCCCGTCCGCGGCCGCGGACGAACCGGCGCGGGGAGGCGGAGATCGAAGTGGCCTCCGGGCACAGCGGCGAGCCCGCGCTGCCCGGCACCTTCGTCGACTACGAGACATCGCCCAGGGAGTATCCACTGCAGGTCGCCCAGAGCGTGCTGCGTGTCCACGCGCGCGTGGCCGACCTCTACAACGGGCCGATGGACCAGACCGAACAGCAACTGCGGCTGACCATCGAGGCGGTACGCGAGCGCCAGGAACACGAGATGATCAACCATCCCGAGTTCGGGCTGCTGCACAACGCCGACCCCGCCCAGCGCATCTCCACCCGCACCGGGCCGCCCACCCCCGACGACATGGACGAGCTGCTGTCCATGCGGCGGCAGACCACGTTCTTCCTCGCCCACCGGCGCACCATCGCCGCGTTCGCCCGCCAGTGCACCCGCGCGGGGATCTTCGAGCCGGGCACCGAGTTCAACGGCCATCACGTCGTCGCATGGCGCGGGGTGCCGTTTCTGCCCTGCAACAAGATCCCCATATCGGATTCGCTCACCAGCTCCGTCATCGCGCTGCGCACCGGGGAGGACAACGGCGGTGTGATCGGCCTGCACCAGACGGGCCTGCCGGACGAGTACGAGCCCAGCCTGTCCGTGCGGTTCATGGGCATCGACGACAAGGCTGTCATCTCCTACCTGGTCAGCGCCTACTTCTCCGTGGCCGTGCTGCTGCCCAGCGCCCTGGGAATCCTGCAGAACGCCGAGATCGGCCACTACGACAGCACCGGGGAGCGGTGATGCACCCCGTACCGACCGGGCCGACCGGTCTGGGCACCGAGGCCGCCCGCCTCCTCTCCCGCCGCCCCGCCCACCCCGGCGGCGCCACAGCGACGGTGCCCGAGCTGCACACCTGCGGGCCGCTGCGCGACGACCGCGCCCTGGGGGAGGAGGTCAACGACCGGCTCCTCGAGTGGGCAGCGGACGTCGGCATCTACCCGGGACGTCTGGAGGAAGTCCGTGCCGCCGGCTTCGGGCGCCTCATCATGCTCTGCTACCCCGACACCGACGACGTCGAGCGTCTGCTGGTACCGGCGCGGTGCACGCTGGCGGCCTGGGCGATGGACGACCACTACTGCGATGACGCCACGCTCGGCGCGGCTCCCCACCTCCTTGGCTCCCGCCTGGCCCCCGTCGCCGCGGCCGCGGACCGACTGCGTCTGCCGGGCCGTTACGCCGACGAATTCGAAGGCGCCCTACGCAAGGACCCCGTCCTGATGGCGGTGCGCTCAGCGATAGAGCAGCTGGCCCGTACGGCCGCCCCCGCCCAAGTCACCCGCGCCCGCCACGCCCTGACCTCGCTGCTGCCCGGCATGGCCCAGGAGGCCAGCTGGCGCGCCGCCTGCCGCACCCCCGCGGTGTGGGAGTACCTGATCAGCCGGCAGGCCAACAGCTTCCGCCCCTGTCTGACGGTGATCGACGCGGTCGGCGGCTACCAGCTCACCGACGACGTCTGGTCCGACCCGCGTCTGCAGCACACCGTCACCACCGCGACCCTGGCCGCCTGCCTGCCCAACGACCTGTACTCGGTGCACCGTGAAGCCCACGGCACAGGGCAGGACTTCAACCTGCCGCTGGCCATCGCCGCCGAAGACAACTGCTCCCTGTCCGAAGCGATCGAACGCAGCGCCGCCCTCCACAACCAGCTGATGCACCACTACGAGGCACAAGCAGCCACCCTCGCCCTGGCCGGACCGCCCGAACTGCGCCGCTACCTGGCCGGCATCAGCGCCTGGTGCGGCGGCAACCACGCCTGGCACCACAACAACCCCCGCTACACCTTCCCCGCACCCGGCCCCCTCACCTCACAGCCTCCCCTCAGACAGCAGAAGACCAGCGACGAAGGAGCCCCGACATGACCACCACCCCCACCACTCCGGTACTGCGCACCGACTACCAGCGCGCCGTGGCCGCGTACTGGGACACCCACCAGCACGACGACGTCAACCTGCGGCTCGGCGAGGTCGACGGCCTCTACCACCACCACTACGGCATCGGACCGTACGAACCCGCCGTCCTCAAGGAGCCGGAGCACCTCCGCGACCAGCGGATCACCGGCGAACTGCACCGTCTGGAAAGCGCCCAGGCCGACCTGCTCCTGGGCCACCTCGGCCCGCTGTCTCCCAGCGACCGCGTCCTGGACGCCGGCTCAGGACGCGGCGGCACCAGCTTCATGGCCCACCAGCGATACGGCTGCCAGGTCGACGGCGTATCCATCTCCCAGTACCAGGTCGGCTTCGCCAACGCCCAGGCCGAACAGCGCGGCGTGGCCGACCAGGTGCGATTCCACTTCCGCAACATGCTCGACACCCGACTGCCCACCGGATCTCTGCGGGCCGTATGGACCAACGAGACGACCATGTACGTCGACCTGACCGAAGCATTCGCAGAGTTCTCCCGCCTGCTGGAGCCCGGCGCACGGTATGTGTGCATCACCGGCTGCTCCAACGACGTCACCGGCGGCCGCTCCCAAGCCGTCAGCCGCATCGACAGCCACTACACCTGCAACATCCACCCCCGCAGCACCTACTTCACCGCACTCGCCGCCAACGGACTCGTCCCCATCAACGTCATCGACCTGACCGCCCAGGCCATCCCCTACTGGGAACTGCGCGCCCGATCCTCCCTCGCCACCGGCATCGAGCAGTCCTTCCTCACCGCTTACCGCGAGGGCAGCTTCCACTACCTGCTCATCGCCGCCGACCGCACATGACCCCCATGCGCTGAACGCCCCCGCCCAGCCGGAGCAGTCGAAGCGTCTGGTCACGCCCCGCCCCCTCTCTGAACCGTGCGTGCGCCCCCGCCGGCATGGTGGACTGCGTGCCGGGTGCCGAGCGGGGTGTAGAGGCCGGCAAGATCGCACAAGGGGATCCGGGTGTGATCGAGGATGAGAGGGCGGGCTCTGCCGGCCATCTCATGCGCGGTTCGTCCGCACGGCTCGCCCGCCGCGGTCGGCATCCAGCTCGCCTGCGAGCGTGCCAGCATCGCGCCGGTGTCTACGGGCCGGAACCACGCGCACGAGCATGAGGAAGCCCAAGGGCTCAGCGGGCGGCGGAGGGCTGGTTCGGGCGGGTGCGGAGCGGTGGGAGAATGCCGCGGTGACGGCACAAACCTTTGATATCGACAAGGCAGCCGGTGTGCTGCGCTCCGGCGGCCTGGTGGCGCTGCCGACCGAGACGGTCTACGGTCTGGGCGCCAACGCCGAGGACCCGGCCGCCGTCGCGCGGATCTTCGAGGTCAAGGGGCGGCCGCCGTCCCACCCGCTGATCGTCCACATCGGGGGCGCGGAGCAGTTGGACGCCTGGGTCGCGGACGTTCCCGCCACCGCGCGGCTGCTGGCCGAACACTTCTGGCCGGGTCCGCTGACGCTGGTACTACGGCGTGGGCACCGGGTGCCGCTGGAGGCGACGGGCGGGCTGGAGACGGTGGCGGTGCGGGTGCCCGATCATCCGGTCGCGCTGGCATTGCTGGAGTCCTTCGGCGGCGGCATCACGGCGCCGTCCGCCAACCGGTTCGGCGCGGTGAGTCCCACGACGGCGGAGCACGTGCTCGCTGAGCTGGGTGACGCGGTCGACTTCGTGCTGGACGGCGGGGCCTGCGCGGTGGGGGTGGAGTCGACGATCGTGGATGTCACGGGCGAGGTGCCGAGCATTCTGCGACCCGGCGGTGTGACGCGCGAGGACCTCGAGGCGGTGCTGGGGCACTCGCTCGCGGTTCCGGAGGCCAGCCCCGTTCGGGTGCCGGGGCAGCATCCCTCGCACTACGCCCCGCGGGCGCGGGTGGTCCTCGTCGAGCCCGAGCAGCTCGCCGTCGAAGCGGAGCGTGCCCAGGCGGCCGGCCGTCAGGTAGGGGTGCTGCTGCCGCCCGGTGTCGTGGATGACCTGGTCACGGCGCACGCAGTGATCGAGCTGCCCGCCTCGCTGGCTGCCTATGCGCGTGGCTTGTACGGCTTCCTGCGCGACCTGGACCGTCAAGGCTGCGACCTCATCGTCGCGTCCCTGCCGGCCAAGGAAGGGCTGGGCGGTGCGATCGCCAATCGGCTGCGCCGCGCCGCAGGACCACGACCCCTCCCTGAGCCCCAGGAACGCTGAAACCCTCGGCTGGCCGGTCGGCGGGGTTCAGCGCTCGTCGACGGCTGTCTTGCTCAAGCCGTGAAAGGCGACCAACTGGGCGCTGCCGTCGGTCAGCCGGCAGGACAGACCCACCACCGCCAGGCGCCCGGCGGCGACCTTCTCGACCAGCACCCGGGAGCGGTCCATCAGCAGACCCGCGGTGTTCTGTATGTGGGAGCATCCGAACCGGAGGGCGCTGGTCCCACACAAGCCGAAGGCCTTGGAGCGGGCGGGCGTGGCTGCCGTACGAGGTCACGGGGGGCAGGGGGCCCAGGAAGGCGGTGATGTCACCGCCGCGGGTGCCCTCGCGCGGCTGGGCGGCGCGCTGCGGCTGCTGGCCGACGGGCTGACCGGCGGCCTCCAGGGGAGCGGCGGGGATGGCCACCGGCCCGTACGGCGGCTGATCCGCAGGGGGCGGCTTCGAGCTGCATGAGCGCGCGGCCGTCGAGCGGCGCCCCCCCGGGGGGGCGGGTCCGCCGGATGGGCGTTAGTGATTCACATCACTGGATACTGGGGTCTGTGGCGGGTTCGGCAGTGAGCTTGCCCTCCGCTTCTCGTCATCCTCGGCGGGAAGCGGGGCGCGTCTCACCGCGCCGGTGCCGCGCTCGGCGTGCTCGCACGCTCGCATTGACGCATCCGCACCTGCCGTTCCAGCTCGTTACGGAGGGGTTCACACAGGGTGCCGGTATGCCCCCATTGCACTACTTGTTCGGCTACGTAGCGCAGTTTGGTGTTGGTGCGCATCGAGATTTCACGCAGGACGTCCCAGGCCTCCTCGGGGGTCGACTGCCCCACGGCGAGCACCACGCCGATGGCTTGGTCGACTGTCGCGTGCGCGTGCACGGCGTGCTTGAGCTGCGTGACCTCTGTTTCGAGTTCCTGGATCCTGTCTGCGGCGTTCTGGGGCCCGCACAACACAGCAGATCTCCGATCAACCGGGGGAGTCGGTCTTTTCTTAAGAGTCCGCGCCCCGCACAAGCCGTGCAACCCCCGTCCGCTCCCTCGGCGCGGGCTGCGGCGACGCGTTGACCTGTCGATCAACGCGCCCGCGGCGCCTGACGTGCCCAGCGATGCCGCTACCGCGCCATCCGCCGTGACTGGCTTTCGACGGCTCAGGCGCGGCCCGGGTGATGGCCGCCTGAAAGACGGGAAGCCTGGCTATGGACCTCTCAAGCGCCATGCCCAACGGGAGTCATCCCGCGTCCTCCCGGGCGCTTGATCGAGGAACGGGCCCCGCCTCCGAGGAGGGAGCACTCCCAGGTGGGGCCCGCGCAGGCCTGCCGGCACCACAGCAGCCTGCCCGCCCCGGCGAAGCACCGTCTCCACGCGGAACGGTCCAGCCTCCAGCGTCGCGCATGACGCCCGAACAGGAGCGGAACTTTCCGGGCAAACCCGCCAGGCGGCCGGGCGCAGTACTGATGCACCCGGCGTACCCCGCCACCAGCCTCATCGGCTGGGCAGGCCCGCCGCCCGCGCCGGACGACTAGTGGGGGAGTCCCCCTCGGTCATGGTGCGCCGCGCCCACGCCGGACCGGTCCGTGTCGCAGGCCCCGGCCGCCCTGGACGTCGGAGCCGTTCCTCCTCGCGGACGGCCACCTTGACGTCCCGACGGGCCCGGGGCTCGGCACGGAGCCGATCCCTGGCATCCCGGATGAGGCCACCACGTCCCGCGAATGGGTCGCGTCTCAGCCCCCACGTGCTGATGGCGGATTCGGGGCGCCATGGAGGGGAGGCCACCCGGCCGGAGCGTGGAAGACCGCGTTGATTCCCGGCAGGGGGGAAGCATATGACCCGATGCCCTCGCACCGAGCAGATGCGGACGGCGACAGGGGCACCCGCGTGCCCCACTGCGTGTCTCGACAGGGAGAATCGCCCGACCGTCACTTCCCGGACAGGAGCCTCATGAACGCGTCGGTCCGCCCCCGCACAACCGCTGAAGCGCGCCCCGAGCCGCGCAGGTCGGTCGCGGTATGCGGGGTGATCGGCATGGCGACCATGGCGGCGCTCGACGAGATCGTCTTCCACCAGATCCTGGGGTGGCACCACTTCTACGACCGGTCCACCCGCGCCGTGGGTCTCATGTCCGACGGCTTGCTGCACTCGGGCGAACTGGTGGCCCTGGTCGCCGGGTTCTTCCTCTACGCCGACCTGCGCCGCCGCCGCGCCCTCGCACCGCGATTCGGATGGGGCGGATTCCTCCTGGGCCTGGGGTCCTTTCAAATGTTCGACGGGATCGTGGACCACAAGCTGCTGCGCCTGCACCAGATCCGCTACGGAGTCGATGTCACGCCCTACGACGTGGTGTGGAACGCCGCCGGTCTGTCGCTGCTCCTCGTAGGTGCGGCAGTGGTCGTTCACGCCGCCCGTCACGGCCGGGCCGCTTCCACGTCGTGAGCCTCGCGCACGCGGACCACGGCACGGCGGCGCCGGACCTGTTCGCCCTGTGCGCCGCGGCGGGCGCGGTGACGGCGGCCTGGGGGTATCTGCTGACCGCGGCCCGCCTGCGGCGGCGGCAGGACGCCTGGCCCTGGCCGCGGGACGCGTCCTTCACCGCCGGGTGTGCCGTACTGGCGTGGACCGCGCTGGGTGTCCTTCCCGGAGGTGCGTTCGGCTCCCACATGGTGCAGCACGTACTCCTCGGGATGGCGGCGCCCTTCCTGCTCGTTCTGGCACGGCCCTTGACCCTGACACTGCGAGCACTGCCGCCCGGAGCCGCGCGGCGCGCGCTGGTGGCCATCGCGCACTCCTCCCCGGTGCGCGCGCTGCTCTTCCCGCCCCTGGCGGCCCTGCTCGACGTCGGGGGACTGTGGCTGCTGTACCGCACCGAACTCTTCTCCGTCACACAGACCCACCCCTGGGCGGCCGCCCTGACGCACGTCCACGTCCTGGTGGCCGGTCTCCTGCTGGCGGCCGCCGTCTGCCAGCTCGAACCCGTGCGCCGTCGCTGGAGTGTCACCGTGCGGGGTGCCACGCTGCTGGGCGCCGGGGCCGCACATGGAGTGCTGGCCAAGGTGCTGTACGCGGCCTCACCGCCGGGCACCCACTTCTCGGCGGCCGACCTGCACGCCGGAGCCCAGATCATGTACTACGGCGGCGACCTGCTGGAAGCCGCGCTCGCCACCGTGCTCGCCGCCTCCTGGTACCGGACTCGCGGACGCGTCCACGCGCGACGCCCGGCGAGGGCGGCCCACACGCGGGCGGCCATCGCACACCGCCCGTGACTCAATGACTGGGTCGCGGGCAGGGCCCCTGCGCGCGGTCGCCAGGACGCCGACCCGGGAGAGCTGTCTGTGTCCAGGCGGCGCCACCGCCCCCCACCGCGAACGCCGTCAAGTTCCCGCTCAGCAGCACTCCGTAGGGGGAGTGCCGGCCGGAGACCGCGGCACCGCGCGACTGCCCGTGCCGTACGAAAGGAGAGAGGACCCGCCCATTGCGGGCGCGTGCCTGGCCGAAGCGCGCGGGTCAACTCACCGGCGGGGCTGTTCACCTGCGCGTGCGGAGGGAGGGCGTCCTCCCGCGCAGCAGGTCAACGTTCCGCTTGTTCCACGAGGGCCTCATGCGTGAACTGCAAGGCGTCCGAGAGAGTCAGAGCGGTCAGGACGCCGGTCACCGTGCGGGTGGCTTCCGGCCAAATGGCGCGCGCGCCGACGAAGGTGGTCACGATCCATACGCTCAGGCAGAACGGACAGCTGATCAGCTCGCCCACGGTTTCACGACAGGGTTCCTCACGGGGGGTTTCATTGAGTTCTGCCGGGGCGCCGGGTCCGTCCACGTGGGTGAACGGGGCGCGTACGGGCCGCGTGACCGTGGCCTTGGCGATCAGCCGACTGAGCTTGAACGTGGCAGTGCCGGTGAGAGCGAGTTCCCAAGGGCCGGGAGAGTCGGGCCGGGGACGCCCGATCCGGCGCTGGAGGGCGCTCCAGCCGGCCACGTATCCGGCGAAGCCGGCCATCACACCCACGTGCCCGCCGTGGGACCGCAAGCCCGGAAATGTCGTCATGCACGTGCCTCGTTCCGTCGGCTCGGCCATCGTGACAGCGTAGCCGCCATGATCGGCGGCAGGGTGCTGTCCGGGGGCTCGTGTACCCGGCTTGGGCCTGCGAACGCCTGGGTGGAGCGGCTCTGACGGGGCGTAGAACGATCGGGGCGGGCGGGCATGCCATCAGCTACCGCCCCCTCGGTGCCAAATCCCTCTTCAGGGCCGTGGCGCCGTGGTCTGCGGCGTCTACGAGGTCGGGCAGATCGTGCTGGTGTCACATCTCGTCGAGGAGGACGAACGGGAGGCGCGCGGAGGCGACAGGGACGATGCCTGGGTGCTCGATGAGGTGCTTCTGGGCGCTGGCATACACGTCCTTCGCGCTCGATCTGCCGGTGCGCGGCCTTCTCCTGGTAGGCGGACACGCCATCCTTGCCGACCTGCTCACGGATCGCGGGGGCGCCGGCGGCCAGAGGGACGGAGGCTCCGCCGTATGCCATTTTCAAGTGCCAAGCGCCAAGCCCCGGCGCGATCGGCGTGCTCCTGCCGTACGACATCCCGACGGCCGACATGATCCCCTTCGCACGCGAAGCGGACGCCTAGGGCCTGTCCGATGGGTCGGCGCGGCGTCGCGACGCCTGGCACGCACGCTCGCCGCGTTGCCGAAATGCCCTAGTAGCTCCGCTACGAGGA
>NZ_JBWKJZ010000068.1:0-16003 GCF_056431945.1 Streptomyces sp. NPDC045778 | reverse complement strand
CTGGCTCAGATACCGGAACGCCTCCGGCGCCCGGCGCACGTCCCACGCCTTCACCGGCAGCGGCTCCAGCACACCCCGCTCGAACAGGGACAGGATGTCCGCCAGCATCTCGCGGATCCGGTCGTGTCCGGCGTCGATCAGGTCGAAGCTGCGGTACGTGACGCCCGTGTGCTCCTCGGCGATGGCCTCGGGGTCGCGAAGGTCGGTCTTGCCCATCTCCACGAAACGTCCGCCGCGCGGCAGGAGCCGCAGCGAGGCGTCCACGAACTCCCTGGCCAGGGAGTTGAGGACCACGTCCACGCCGCGCCCGGCGGTGCCTTCGCGTACGGAGGCCTCGAAGTCCAGCGTGCGGGAGGAGGCGATGTGGTCGTCGTCGATGCCGAGGCCCCGCAGGACGTCCCACTTCCCGGCGCTCGCGGTGCCGTACACCTCCGCGCCGAAGTGCCGGGCCAGCTGCACCGCGGCCATGCCCACACCACCGGCGGCCGCGTGCACGAGGACCGACTCGCCCGCTTCCAGTCCTGCCAGGTCCTTCAGCGCGTAGTACGCCGTCAGGAACACCGTCGGCACCGAGGCGGCCTGAGCGTAGGACCAGCCCTCGGGGATCCGCGCCACCATGCGCGCGTCCGCGACCGACAGCGGGCCGAAGGCCCCTTCGAGCAGGCCCAGGACCCGGTCGCCGACGGCGAGGTCCGTGACGTCCGCCCCGGTCTCCACGATCACGCCGGCGCCTTCGGTGCCCATGACCGCGTCGCCCGGGTACATGCCCAGGGCGATCAGCGGGTCGCGGAAGTTGACGCCCGCCGCGCGCACCTCGACGCGTACCTCTCCGGCGCCCAGCGGCCGGCCGCCGGACACCTCGGCGTCCTCGGCGACCGGCAGCAGCGCCAGGTTCTCGAAGGTGCCCTTGCCGGTCACGCCGAGCTGCCAGGCCTCACCGGCGGGGGCGGTGAGCGCACCGCCGCCCGCACGCGTGAGGCGCGGCGCCCACACCACGTCCCCGCGCACGGCGACCTGCGGCTCGTCGAGCGCGATGAGGGCGGGCAGCTGGGTCAGCGAGGCGGCCGAGCCGTCGACGTCGACGAGGGCGAGGCGGCCCGGGTTCTCCGACTGCGCGGACCGCAGCAGACCCCACACCGGGGCGTCCACCAGACCCGCCGCCGACACCACGTCACCGGCGCCCACACCCACGGCACCGGACGTCACCACGACCAGCCGGGACTCCTCACCGCCCTCGAAGGCCAGCCACTCCCCCACGATGCCGAGCGTGCCGTTGAGGGACGTACGGACCGAAGCGGCCATGCCGCCGTCCCGTACCTCGCCGACGCAGGCGACGAGGACGGCCTCCGGCACGGGAGCCCCGCTCCTGACCGCCTCGGCCAGCGCGGCCACGTCCGCGTACGCCGCCACCTCCGCTCCGGCGGCCTCCAGAGCACCCCGCAGACCCAACTCGTCGACGCCCAGCACCGCGTACGCGGCCCCGGCCGGTGCGGCGGGCGCGGGCACCACGCTCCAGTCCACCCGGAACAGCGAGTTGGTGCGGCCGCTCTGTTCGGCGGTCGCGTCCGGTGCGGCGATGGGCCGCAGGACGAGGGACTCCACGGCGGCGACCGGCTGGCCTTCGGTGTCGGCGACGGCGAGGGCCACGCCGTCCGTTCCGGCGGCGGTCAGGCGGACGCGAAGCGCGGCCGCGCCGGTCGCGTGCAGGGACACGCCGGTCCAGGAGAACGGCATGCGGCCCTGCTCGGTGTCGGACACGAACGTGCCGAGGCCCAGCGGGTGCAGCGCCGCGTCGAGCAGCGCCGGGTGCAGGCCGTACGCGCCGGCCTCGTCCCGGTCCTCATCCGGAAGGGCGACCTCCGCGAAGAGTTCGTCGCCGCGCCGCCAGACGGACCGGAGCCCCAGGAAGGCCGAGCCGTAGCCGAACCCGGCGGCGGCCAGGCTCTCGTACAGCGCCTCGGTGTCGGCCCGCTCGGCGTCGGCGGGCGGCCACTGGGCGAGGTCGGCGTCGGCGGGGCGCGCGGCGGGGGCGGGGGCGAGCGTGCCGGTGGCGTGGCGCAGCCACGGCTCGTCGGACCACAGGTCGTCCTCGGACACGTGCTGGGGCCGCGAGTAGAGGTTCACCGGGCGGCGGCCGAAGGCGTCGGCGGCGCCCACGGCGAGCTGCATCTGGACGCCGCCGCGCTCGGGCAGGACGAGGGGCGCCTGGAGCGTCAGCTCTTCCAGGTGCGCGCAGCCGACGCGGTGTCCCGCGTGCAGGGCCAGTTCGACGTAGGCCGTGGCGGGCAGCAGGACGGTGCCCGCCAGGGCGTGGCCCGCGAGCCATGGGTGGGAGGCGAGCGAAAGCCTGCCCGTGAACAGGTAGCCGTCCATGTCGGCGAGGGCGACGGCGGCGCCGAACAGCGGGTGGTCCGCCGGGTTCAGGCCGGTGGCGCGCGCGTCGCCGACTCCGCCGACGGCGGGGCGCGGCCAGTAGCGCTGGTGCTGGAAGGCGTACGTGGGCAGCTCGACGCGGCGCCGGGACTCGACGGGCGCGTACAGCGGCGCCCAGTCGACGTTCACTCCGCGTACGTGTGCCTTGGCGAGAGCCGTGAGGAACGTGTCGGCCTCGGGCCGGTCCTTGCGCACCGCGCCGACCAGGCCCGCCTGCGCGGCGGGCTCGGTGAGCGTGTCGTGCGCCATCGCCGTGAGCACGGAGTCCGGGCCCAGCTCCAGGAGGGTCGACACACCGAAGCCGGCGAGGGCGTTCAGGCCGTCGTGGAAGCGCACGGCTTCCCGGATGTGGCGGACCCAGTACTCGGGGTCCTTCAGCTCCGCGGCCTTCGCCAGCGCGCCCGTGAGGTTGGAGACGACCGGGATCGTCGGGTCCTGGTACGTCAGACCTGCGGCGACCTTACGGAACTCGTCGAGCGCGGGGTCCATCAGGGGCGAGTGGAAAGCGTGGCTGACCTTCAGCCACTTCACCTTCCGACCCTGCTCGCGAAGCGTCTCCTCCAGGCCTTGCAGGGCCGCGCGGTCGCCGGAGAGCACGAGCTGCGCCGGACCGTTCACCGCCGCCACGCCCACACGGTCGGCGATCCCGTCGAGCAACGGCAGGACATCTGCTTCCATGGCCTGCACGGCCAGCATGCCGCCGCCCTCGGGCAGAGCCTGCATCAACCGACCCCGCGCAGCCACCAGTCGGGCCACGTCTTCGAGAGACCACAGCCCGGCCACGTACGCGGCAGCCAGCTCTCCGATGGAGTGCCCGCCCACGACCTCCGGCCGCACCCCGAAGGACTCCGCCAGGCGATACAAGGCAACTTCCATCGCGAACAGGGCGGGCTGCGCGTAGGCCGTCTGCTCCAGGAGGTCGGCGTCGGTACCGAACATCACGCTCTGGAGCGAACGTTCTATCCACCGGTCGAGATGAGAGCAGACCTCGTCCAGGGCGGCCGCGAAGACAGGGAACGTCTCGTACAACTCGCGGCCCATACCGATGCGCTGGCTGCCCTGGCCCGTGAAGACGACCCCGAGGCGGCCCTCGGTGACCGTGCCGGAGACCACGCCCAGGCCGCCGGAGACGATCGTCTCCAGGCCCGTGAGGAGGTCGGCGCGCTCGCGTCCGAACACCACCGCGCGGTGTTCGAGCGGTGACCGGCCCGACAGGAGCGACCAGCCCACGTCCACGGCGTCCAGGCCGGTGTCGCCCGCGACGTGCTCGCGCAGCCGCTCGGCCTGCGCCCGCAGGGCCTCCGCACTGCGGCCCGAGACCAGCCACGGCACGGCCGTGACCGGAGCGACCGGCGCCACGACCTCAGCGGGCTCACCGGCGGGTGCCTGCTCCACGATGACGTGGGCGTTCGTACCGCTCACGCCGAAGGAGGAGACGCCCGCGCGGCGCGGCCCGCCGTCCTCGCGCTCGTCCCACGGGCGCGCCTCGGTCAGCAGTTCCACCGCGCCCGCGGACCAGTCGACGTGCGTGCTCGGCCGGTCCGTGTGGAGGTTCTCGGGCAGGACGCCGTGGCGCATGGCCATGACCATCTTGATGACGCCCGCGACGCCCGAAGCGGCCTGGGTGTGGCCGATGTTGGACTTCACCGAGCCGAGCAGGAGCGGGCGCTCGGCGGGCCGGTCCTGGCCGTACGTGGCGAGCAGCGCCTGGGCCTCGATGGGGTCGCCGAGGACGGTGCCGGTGCCGTGGCCCTCGACGGCGTCGACGTCGCCGGTGGTGAGGCGCGCGGCGGCCAGGGCCTGGCGGATGACGAGTTGCTGGGAGGGGCCGTTGGGGGCGGTCAGGCCGTTGCTGGCGCCGTCCTGGTTCACGGCGGAGCCCCGGACGACCGCGAGGACCTCGTGGCCGTTGCGGCGGGCGTCGGAGAGCCGCTCCAGGGCGAGGACGCCGACGCCCTCGCCCCAGCCGGTGCCGTCGGCGGCGTCGGCGTACGGCTTGCAGCGGCCGTCGCCCGCGAGGCCGCCCTGGCGGCTGAACTCCGCGAAGGCGCCGGAGGTGACCATGACCGCGACGCCGCCTGCGAGGGCCAGGTCGCACTCGCCCTGGCGCAGCGCCTGGGCGGCGAGGTGCAGGGCGACGAGGGAGGACGAGCAGGCGGTGTCGACGGTGACGGCGGGGCCTTCGAGGCCGAACACGTACGACAGGCGGCCGGAGATGACGCTGGAGACGTCACCGGTGAGCAGATAGCCGTCGACGTTGTCCGGCGACGCCATGAGGGCGGGTCCGTAGCCCTGGGCGGTGGCGCCGACGAACACGCCGGTGCGGCTGCCGCGCAGCGAGGCCGGGGGAATTCCGGCCCGCTCGAAGGTCTCCCAGGTGGCTTCGAGGAGGAGCCGCTGCTGGGGGTCCATGGCCATGGCTTCGCGCGGGGAGATCCCGAAGAAGGCGGCGTCGAAGTCGCCCGCGTCGTAGACGAAGCCGCCGCCGCGCTCCGGGCCCTCCGGCGCTTCGTCGCCGGTGCGTCCGGCGAGCGCGTCGACGTCCCAGCCCCGGTCGGTGGGGAAGGCGGAGAGCGCGTCCCGCCCGTCGGCCACGAGCTGCCACAGGTCCTCGGGGCCGCGTACGCCGCCGGGGTAGCGGCAGCTCATTCCGACGATGGCGATGGGCTCGGGCTCCTCCGCCTCCACTTCGCGCAGCCGCTGGCGCGTCTCGTGGAGGTCGGCGGTCACCCGCTTGAGGTAGTCGAGGAGCTTTTGCTGGTCCGCCATCGGAAACTCACCTGTTCGCGTAGTCACAGAAAAATCGCGCAGTAACGAAAGCGCGCAGTAACGGAAGAACCGCGCTGAGGGGGGCCGGCCGGGCCGGTGCCCCGGCCCGGTCGGGCGAGACACCGGCCCGGCCGGTCGGGGCACCGGCCCGGCCGGAGGGTTTCGGTCAGGACACGCCGAACTCCTTGTCGATGAAGTCGAAGACCTCGTCGGCGGACGCCGACTCCAGCTGCGAGGAGACTTTCTCGCCGTCGGCGGGCGCCTCGGCGTCCGTGCCCTTCCACTTCGCCATCAGCGCTTCGAGCCGCATCGTGATGCGCATGCGGTCGCCGTCGTCGGGGGCGATGGTGCCGAGGCCCGCCTCCAGGCGGTCCAGTTCACGCAGCGTGGAGTCCACGCCGTCGGCGTCGTCCTGGAGGAGTTCCCCGCGCAGGTACTGGGCCAGGACGGCGGACGTCGGGTGGTCGAACACGAGGGTGGCGGGCAGCCTGAGCCCCGTGGCCTTGCCCAGGCGGTTGCGGACCTCCACGGCCGTCAGCGAGTCGAAGCCCAGCTCACGGAAGGCCAGGTGGGCGTCCACGGCCTCCGCGTCGCCGTAGCCGAGCACGGCGGCGGCGTGCGTGCGCACCAGGTCGAGCAGGATCACCTCGCGCTCGGTCTCGGTGAGCGGCGTCAGGCGGCGGCGCAGCTCGGCCGCCGCGTCGTCGCCGGTGCCGGCCTCCGCCACCGTCTCGGCCGCCACGGACCGCTCGTACCGGCGCACCTCGGGGATGCCACCGATGAACGGGCTGGTCCTGGCCGACGTGAAGGCGGGTGCGAACCGCTCCCAGTCCAGGTCGGCGACGGCGAGGAAGGTCTCGTCGTACGCGACCGCCTGGGCCAGGGCCGTGACCGCGAGGTCCGGTGCCATCGGGCGCAGGCCGCGGCGGCGGAACTGCTCCTCGCCGTCGTCCCCGGCCATGCCGCCCCCGGCCCACAGGCCCCAGGCCACGGAGGTGGCGGTCAGGCCGCGGGCGCGGCGCTGCTCGGCGAGGGCGTCGAGGTGGGCGTTGGCGGCGGCGTAGGCGCCCTGGCTGCCGCTGCCCCACACGCCCGCGTTCGACGAGAACAGCACGAACGCGTCGAGCGAGACCGTGGCCAGGAGATCGTCGAGGTGCGCGGCGCCCGCGACCTTCGCCTCCAGGACGACGGCGATGTCGGCCGGGGACATGTCCGCGAGGGGCTGGCCCTGGCCGACGCCCGCCGCGTGGAAGACGGAGCGCAGGGTGTGCCCGTCCTCGGTGAGCCGGTCGAGCAGCGCGGCGACGGCGTCGCGGTCGGCGACGTCGCAGGCGGCGACGGTCACCTTGGCGCCCAGCTCCTCCAGTTCGGCCTGGAGTTCCTCGGCGCCGGGCGCGTCCGGGCCGCGGCGGCTGGTGAGCACCAGGTGCTCGGCGCCCTCGCGGGCGAGCCAGCGCGCCACGTGGCCGCCGATCGCGCCCGTCCCACCGGTGATCAGGGCGGTGCCGCGCGGCGCCCACGTGCGCGCCGCGCCGGCGTCGAGCGGAGCCCGTACGAACCGGCGTACGAGCACGCCCGCCTGGCGCACCGCGAGCTGGTCCTCGTCCCCGGCGCCCGCGAGGATCCCGGCGAGCTGGGCCGCGGCCCTGCCGTCGACGGTCTCCGGCAGGTCGACGAGGCCACCCCAGCGGTCCGGGTACTCGAGCGCGGCGACGCGGCCGAGGCCCCACGCCTGCGCCTGCCCGGGCCGGGCCGGGGCGTCGGCGCGGCCGGTGGCGACGGCGCCACGGGTCACGGCCCACAGGCGGGCGCCGATCCCGGTGTCGCCGAGGGCCTGCACCAGGGCGACGGTGCCCGCGAGTCCGGCGGGGACGCCCGGGTGGTCCGCCAGGGCGGACTCGTCGAGGGCGAGCAGGCTGAGCACTCCGCTCGGCTCCCCGTCCGTCGCCAAGGTGTGCTCGAACAGTCGCGCGGTCAGCGCCTCGCGGGTCATCTCCCCCGCGGTGACGCGGAGTTCGTCGACGTGGGCTCCGGCCTGCGCCAGGGCCGCGACGACCTCCGCGGCGTCCGCTGCCTCGGGCACGACGACCAGCCAGCGGCCCGCGAGGCCGGTGGCCGGCAGGGCGCCCGCGAGGGGCTGCCAGTCCACCTGGTAGCGCCAGCTGTCGACGGTCGACCGCTCGCGCCGCTGCCGCCGCCAGGACGAGAGCACCGGGAGCACGGCGCCGAGTTCCGTGGCGGAGGAGTCCTCCACCGCCAGCTCGACGGCCAGCTGCTCCAGGTCCTCGCGCTCCACCGCGTCCCAGAACCGGGACTCGACCTCGTCCGTGGCCAGGGGCGCCTCGTCGGACAGCTCCTCCTGCGGGGCGAGCAGCCAGTAGTGCTCACGCTGGAAGGCGTACGTGGGCAGGTCGACGGTGGCGCGGGCGCCGGGGAGGAGGGCCTGCCAGTCCAGCTCGACGCCGTACGTGTGGGCTTCGGCGAGCGATGCGGCGAGGCGGTCGGCGCCGCCCTCGTCGCGCCGGAGCGAGCCGAGGGTGGCGGCCTGGCTTTCGGTGGCGTCGATGGTGGCCTGGACCGGGACGGTGAGGACCGGGTGGGGGCTCATCTCCAGGAACAGACCGTGACCTTCGGCCAGCAGACCGCGCGTGGCGTGCTCGAACAGGACCGTCTGGCGCAGGTTGCGGTACCAGTACCCGCCGTCCATCGGCGTCTCTGAGTCCAGCCAGGCGCCGGTGAGCGTGGAGTACAGCGGCACCTCGGGCGCCTGCGGGCTCACGCCCTCAAGGGCCTGGCCGATCTGGGCCTCGATCTGCTCCACGTACGAGGAGTGCGAGGCGTAGTCCACCGGGATGGTACGAGCACGGACGTCCTGCCCCGTGCAGTGCGCGACCAACTCCTCCAAAGCCTCCGGCTCACCGGAGACGACCACCTGGGCCGGGCCATTGACGGCAGCGACCTCGATACGGCCCTCCCAGCCCGTGATCAGTTCGCGTACGTCCTGCTCCGGCAGCGGCACGGACACCATGCCGCCCTTGCCCGACAGCTCACGGATGGCGAGGCTGCGCAGCGCGACGACGCGCGCGGCATCCCGCAGCGACAGCGCGCCCGCCACACACGCGGCGGCGATCTCACCCTGGCTGTGACCGACGACAGCAGCCGGCTTGACTCCGGCTGCCTGCCAGACGGCAGCCAGCGACACCATCACAGCGAACAGGACCGGCTGGACCACATCGACCCGGTCGAAGCGGTCACCGCCCAACTCCTCAAGGAGATCCCAGTCAACGAACTCCGACAGCGCCTCCGCGCACTCCCGCATCCGCTCCGCGAACACCGGTGACTCGTCGAGCAGTTCACGCGCCATCCCGGCCCACTGCGAACCCTGCCCCGGGAACACGAACACCGCACGGACCACCCCGCCCAGCGCACGACCCGTAAGGGCACCCCCGTCGGCAAGACGCTCAAGGCCGGCCAGGAGGTCGTCCCGGTCACGGCCGAGGACGACGCCCCGGTGTTCGAAGCGTGAGCGGGTCGTGGCCAGGGACCAGGCCACGTCGGCCGGTTCGAGGCCGGGGCGGGCGAGCAGGTGCTCGCGCAGGCGTGCCGCCTGGGCGCGCAGGGCGGTCCCGCCCTTGGCGGAGAGCGTCAGCGGGACGACTCCGGCGACGACGGGCGCCGCCGCTCCGGCGTCCTCGTCGGCGGCCGGCTCGTCGGCGGCCGGCTCGTCGGCCAGGGGCGGCTGCTCCAGGATCACATGGGCGTTGGTGCCGCTCATGCCGAAGGAGGAGACGCCCGCGCGCCGGGGCGCGTCCGCGCGCTCGGGCCAGTCCCGGGCCTCGGTCAGCAGCTCGACGGCGCCTTCGGTCCAGTCGACCTCGGGCGTGGGCTCGTCGATGTGCAGGGTCTGGGGCAGGACGCCGTGCTGCATGGCGAGGACCATCTTCATCACGCCCGCCACGCCGGAAGCGGCCTGGCTGTGGCCGATGTTGGACTTGATGGACCCCAGCCACAGGGGCTCCCCGCCCTCGGGCCGCTCCTGGCCGTACGTGGCGAGCAGGGCCTGCGCCTCGATGGGGTCGCCCAGGGTGGTGCCCGTGCCGTGGGCCTCGACCGCGTCCACGTCGGCCGCCGTGAGGCGGGCGTTGGCGAGCGCGGCGCGGATGACGCGCTGCTGGGACGGGCCGTTGGGGGCGGTCAGGCCGTTGCTGGCGCCGTCCTGGTTGATGGCGGAGCCCCGGACGACGGCGAGGACCTTGTGGCCGTTGCGGCGGGCGTCCGAGAGGCGTTCCAGGAGGACCATGCCGACGCCCTCGGCCATGCCCATGCCGTCGGCGGAGGCCGCGAAGGCCTTGCAGCGGCCGTCGTCGGCGAGGCCGCGCTGCTGGCTGAAGGCGATCAGGGCGCCGGGCGACGACATCACGGCGACGCCGCCCGCGAGGGCGAGCGAGCACTCGCCCTGGCGCAGCGCCTGCGCGGCCAGGTGCATCGCGACGAGCGACGAGGAGCAGGCCGTGTCGACGGTGACCGCCGGGCCTTCCAGGCCGAAGGTGTAGGCGATGCGGCCGGAGACGACGCTGGGCGCGCTGCCGGTGAGGATGTGGCCCTCGGCGCCCGCGGACAGCTGGCCGGGGGCGGTGCCGTAGTCCTGGTAGTTGGTGCCGACGAACACGCCGGCGGTCTCGCCGCGTACGGCCTTGGGGTCGATCCCGGCGCGTTCGAACGCCTCCCAGGAGGTTTCGAGGAGGAGCCGCTGCTGCGGGTCCATGGCCACGGCCTCGCGCGGCGAGATGCCGAAGAAGGCCGGGTCGAAGGCGCCCGCGTCGTGCAGGAAGCCGCCGCCCCTGGTCGTGGTGGTGCCGGGGGTCTCCGGGTCCGGGTCGTAGAGGTGGGCGATGTCCCAGCCGCGGCCCGCCGGGTAGCCGCCGACGACGTCGGTACGGTCCTGGAGGACCTGCCACATCTGCTCGGGGCTGGTGATGCCGCCGGGGTAGCGGCAGCTCATGGCGACGATGGCGATGGGTTCGTCGGTGGCCGCGGCGACGGGTGCGACGGCGGCGGGGGCGGCGGCCGTGTCGGCGCCGAGGACCTGGGTGCGCAGGTAGGCGGCCAGGGCGGTGCCGTTGGGGTGGTCGAAGACCACCGTGGTGGGCAGCTTCAGACCGGTGGCGGCACCGAGCCGGTTGCGCAGGTCGACGGCCGTGAGCGAGTCGAAACCGAACTCGCGGAAGGCCCGCTCGGGGTCGAGCGCCGCCGCGGACTCGTAGCCGAGGACGGCGGCGGCGTGCGTGAGGACGAGGTCGACCAGGACGCGGTCCCGCTCGGGCCCGGCGAGGCCGGTCAGGCGCTCGCGCAGGGCCGAGGCCTTGGCCGAGGTCCCGCCGTCGGTGTCGTCGCCCCCGGTTCCGCCCTGGGCGGCGAGGACGCGCTGGGCGTCGGGCAGGTCCGCGAGCAGCGGGCGGGCGCGCCGCGAGGTGAACACGGGCACGAACTGGTCCCAGTCCACGTCGGCGAGGGCTAGGAACGTCTCGTCGTCGTCCAGGATCTGCCGCATGCCGGCGAAGGCCAGGGCGGGGTCGAGGAACGGCAGGCCCTGGCGGCGCAGCTGTTCCGGGTCGACGTCGACGGGCGCGCTGCCGCTCAGGTGCGGGTTGACGACGTTCCACACGCCCCAGGCGATCGAGGTGGCGGTCAGGCCGCGGGCACGGCGCTGCTCGGCGAGGGCGTCGAGGTGGGCGTTGGCGGCCGCGTAGGCGGCGTGGTCGCCGCTGCCCCAGACGCCCGCGATGGACGAGAACAGCACGAACGCGTCGAGAGCTTCGGCCGCCTCGCCGTCGAGCAGCTCGTCCAGGACGAGGGCGCCCGCGACCTTCGCCGCGACGATGTCGGCGAACTCCTCGAGGGTGGTGGTGGCGATCGGCGCCAGTTCGATGAGCGCGGCCGCGTGGATGACGCCGCGCAGGGTGTGCCCGTCGGCGGTGAGGCGGTCCAGGAGCGCCGCGACGGCGTCGCGGTCGGCGACGTCGCAGGCCGCGATGGTCACCTGGACGCCCATCTCCTCCAGTTCGGTACGGAGTTCCGCGGCGCCGGGCGCGTCGGGGCCGCGGCGGCTGGTGAGCACCAGGTGCTCGGCGCCCTCGCGGGCCAGCCAGCGGGCGATGTGCGGGCCGAGGGCGCCGGTGCCGCCGGTGACCAGGACGGTGCCGCGCGGCGTCCAGCCGGAGCCGGGCTCGCGGGCGGGGGTGGCGGGCTCGGCGCGGACGAGGCGGCGTACGAAGACGCCGGAGCCGCGCACGGCGAGCTGGTCCTCGTCGCCGACGCCCGCCAGGATCCCGGCGAGCCGGGCCCCGGTACGGCTGTCGGGGCTCGGCGGCAGGTCGACGAGCCCGCCCCAGCGGTCGGGGTGCTCCAGGGCCACGACGCGGCCGAGGCCCCAGGTCTGGGCCTGGGCGGGGCTCTCCACCCGGTCGCCTCGGCCGGTGGCGACGGCGCCGCTGGAGAGGGCCCACAGGCGGGCCTCGACGCCCGCGTCACCGAGGGCCTGCACCAGGGCGACGGTGCCGGCGAGTCCGGCGGGCAGCACGGGGTGGGCCGTGTGCGGCTCTTCGGCGAGGGCGAGCAGGGAGACGACGCCCGCGAGCCCGGCGGGGCCCGCGACGGCGTCGCGCAGCCGCCCGGACAGTGCGTCGCGGGTCAACTCCGCGCCTGTGACGTGGAGTTCGACGGCCTCAGCACCGGCCTGTGCCAGTGCCTCCAGGGTGCCGGCGGTCCACGGGTGCGCGGCCGCCTCCTCGGGTACGACGACCAGCCACCGGCCCGTGAGGACCGGGCCCGGGAGGCTGCCCGCGAGGGGCTTCCAGGTCACGGCGTAGCGCCAGCTGTCGATCGTGGACCGTTCGCGGCGCTGCCGCCGCCAGGACGACAGGGCGGGCAGGACGGAGCCGAGCCCCGCGGCGGAGTCCTCGGCGATCTCCAGCTCCGCCGTGAGACCGGCCAGGTCCTCGCGCTCCACGGCCTCCCAGAAGCGCGCCTCGACCTCGTCCACGACGGCGGCGGGCTCGGCGCCCGGCTCGGCCTCCGGGGAGACAAGCCAGTAGTGCTGGTGCTGGAAGGCGTACGTGGGCAGGTCGACGAGGGTGCCGGGGACGAGGGCCTGCCAGTCGAGGTCCGCGCCCCGCGCGTAGGCCTCGCCGACCGAGGCCATGAGCCGGTCGGCGCCGCCTTCGTCGCGGCGCAGCGACCCGAGGGCCACGGCCGCGCCGTCGCGTCCGGCGGCCTCGATGGTCGCCTGGACGGGGACGGTGAGGACCGGGTGGGGGCTCATCTCCAGGAACAGACCGTGACCCTCGGCGAGCAGACCTCGGGTGGCGTGCTCGAAGAGCACGGTCTGGCGCAGGTTGCGGTACCAGTACCCGCCGTCCATGGGGACATCCAGCCAGGCGCCGGTGAGGGTCGAGTACAGCGGGACCTCGGCGGCCTGCGGGCTCACGCCCTCCAGCGCCTCCAGGATCTGCGCCTCGATCTCCTCCACGTACGCGGAGTGCGAGGCGTAGTCCACCGGGATCGTACGAGCACGGACGTCACGGGCCGCGCACTGCGCGACCAGCTCCTCCAGGGCCTCCGGCTCACCGGACACCACCACCTGGGCCGGGCCGTTGACCGCCGCGACGGAGACGCGCTCGCCCCACGCGGTGATCAGCTCGCGCACCTCGGCCTCGGGCAGCGGCACCGACACCATGCCGCCCTTGCCCGACAGCTCACGAATCGCCAGGCTCCGCAGGGCCACGACGCGCGCGGCATCCCGCAGCGAGAGCGCGCCCGCCACGCACGCGGCAGCGATCTCCCCCTGGCTGTGACCCACCACGGCGGCGGGCTTCACCCCGGCCGCCTGCCAGACCGCAGCCAACGAAACCATCACGGCGAACAGGACGGGCTGGACCACATCGACCTCGTCGAAGCGGTCGCCGCCCAGCTCCTCAAGGAGATCCCAGTCCACGAACTCCGACAGGGCCTCCGCGCACTCCCGCATCCGCTCCGCGAACACCGGCGACTCATCGAGCAGTTCACGCGCCATCCCGGCCCACTGCGACCCCTGCCCCGGGAACACGAACACCGGACGGACGGTGTCGCCCTGGGCGCGGCCCACGACCACGCCGCGCGCGGACGCGTCGTCCCGCTCCAGGCCCTCCAGGGCGGCGAGCAGCGCCTCGCGGTCCCGGCCGAGGACGACGCCCCGGTGCTCGAACCGCGAGCGCGTGGCGGTCAGCGACCAGGCCACGTCGGCGGGCGCGAGGCCGGTGTGCGCGACGAGGTGCTCGCGCAGCCGTCCCGCCTGGGCCCGCAGTGCCTCGGGCGTCTTGCCGGACAGAGCCAGGGGGATCACGCCGGAGACCACCACCGGCGCGGGGACCGCGTCGGACGCGGGCCGCTCGGTCTCCTCCGGCGCCTCGATGATCACGTGTGCGTTGGTGCCGCTGACGCCGAACGACGAGACTCCCGCGCGGCGCGGCGCACCGTCCCTGTCGGGCCAGGCGCGGGCCTCCGCGAGCAGCTCCACGGTTCCGGCCGACCAGTCGACTTCGGGGGTCGGCGCGTCGAAGTTCAGGGTCTGCGGCAGCAGGCCGTGGCGCATGGCCATGACCATCTTGATGACACCGGCGACACCGGCGGCGGCCTGCGTGTGCCCGATGTTGGACTTCACCGAGCCGAGGAGCAGCGGCCGTTCGGCGGGGCGCTCCTTGCCGTACGTGGCGATGAGTGCCTGCGCCTCGATGGGGTCGCCCAGGGGCGTGCCGGTGCCGTGGGCCTCGACCGCGTCCACGTCGGTGGTCGTCAGGCGGGCGTTGGCGAGGGCCTGGGTGATCACCCGCTGCTGGGACGGGCCGTTGGGGGCGGTGAGGCCGTTGCTGGCGCCGTCCTGGTTGATGGCGGAGCCGCAAACGACGGCGAGGACCGGGTGGCCGTTGCGGCGGGCGTCGGAGAGGCGCTCCAGGACGAGCATGCCGACGCCTTCGCCCCAGCTGGTGCCGTCGGCCGCCGCGGCGAACGGCTTGCAGCGGCCGTCGGGGGCCAGGCCGCGCTGGCGGCTGAACTCCAGGAAGGTGCCCGCCGTGGGCATGACCGTCACACCGCCCGCGAGCGCCATCGTGCACTCGCCCTGGCGCAGCGCCTGCGCGGCCAGGTGC
The DNA here is from genome assembly GCF_056431945.1 of Streptomyces sp. NPDC045778. Classification (NCBI taxonomy): domain Bacteria; kingdom Bacillati; phylum Actinomycetota; class Actinomycetes; order Kitasatosporales; family Streptomycetaceae; genus Streptomyces; species Streptomyces sp. NPDC045778. The sequence continues at coordinate 1,619 of NZ_JBWKJZ010000068.1, read as the reverse complement.
AGGGCTACGAGCGACGACGAGCAGGCCGTGTCGACGGTGACCGCCGGGCCTTCGAGGCCGAAGGAGTACGAGATGCGGCCCGAGGCGATGGCGCCGGAGCTGCCGGTGCCGAGGTAGCCGCCGAGGTCCTCGGGGACGCTGCTGAGCTGGGAGCCGTACTCGTGGTAGATGAGGCCGGCGAAGACGCCCGTGGGGCTGCCGTGCAGCGTCGCCGGGTCGATTCCCGCGCGCTCGAACGCCTCCCAGGAGGCCTCCAGGAGCAGTCGCTGCTGCGGGTCCATGGCGAGGGCCTCGCGCGGCGAGATGCCGAAGAACGCCGCGTCGAAGTCGCCCGCGTCGTGCAGGAAGCCGCCCTCGCGGGCGTACGTGGTGCCGACCTGGTCGGGGTCGGGGTCGTAGAGGGAGGCGGTGTCCCAGCCGCGGCCCTCGGGGAACTCGCTGATGGCCTCTTCGCCGTCGGTGAGCAGCCGCCACAGGTCTTCGGGGCTGCCCACGCCGCCGGGGAAGCGGCAGCTCATGGCGACGATGGCGATCGGCTCGTCCTGGGCGGCGGCCACGACCGCCGGTGCCGCCTCGCCGGCCGCTGCGGACTCCGCGAGGCCGCCGAGGAGTTCGCCGCCCAGGTACTGGGCGAGGACCTTGGGTGTGGGGTAGTCGAAGACGAGGCTGGCGGGCAGGCGGAGTGCCGTGGCGCCGTTGAGGCGGTTGCGCAGTTCGACGGAGGTCAGCGAGTCGAAGCCGAGTTCCTTGAACGCCTTGGTGGGCGCGACGTCCTCGCCGGTGGCGTAGCCGAGGACGGCGGCCACCTGGGTGCGGACGAGGTCGAGCAGGGCGCGCTCGCGGTTCTCCGGCGGCAGCGCGGCCAGCTGGTCGGCGAGGGACGTGCCCGCCGCCGCGGGACCGGCCTCGACGACGCGGCGCATCTTGGCGCCGCCCCGGATGAGGCCGCGGAACAGCGGGGGCACCTCGCCGCCGAACTGCCGCCGCAGGGCTTCGGTGCGCAGCTTCACCGGCACGAGGGCCGCGTCGGGCCGCGCCAGGGAGGTGTCGAGCAGGGCGAGGCCCTCCTCTGCGGACAGGGCCGCCACGCCCGCGCGGTTCATGCGGTCGATGTCCCCGTCGGCGAGGGCTCCGGCCATGCCGCCCTGGTCGGCCCACAGGCCCCAGGCCAGCGAGGTCGCGGGCAGACCGAGCGCGCGCCGGTGCTCGGCCAGGGCGTCCAGGAACGCGTTGGCGGCCGCGTAGTTGGCCTGCCCCGCGCTGCCCAGGACACCGGCCGCCGAGGAGAACAGCACGAACGCCGACAGATCCATACCGGCCGTCAGCTCGTGCAGGTTCACCGCCGCATCCACCTTCGGACGCAACACCGTGTCCAGACGCTCCGGCGTGAGCGAGGTCAAGATGCCGTCGTCCACGACACCCGCCACGTGCACCACCGCGCTCAACTCCGAACGCACACCCTCCAGGAGTACGGCCAGCGCCTCGCGGTCAGCGACGTCACACGCGGCAATACTGACGCGCGCCCCCAACTCCTCCAGCTCGGCTCGGACTTCACCCGCGCCGGGCGTGGCCTCACCACGGCGCGAGACCAGCAGCAGGTCCCGTACGCCGTGCTCACC
>NZ_JBWKJZ010000067.1:0-16017 GCF_056431945.1 Streptomyces sp. NPDC045778 | reverse complement strand
CCCAACACCAACAACGGCCACACCCGCCGCACCACCAACACCACCACCACAACCACCTGCAACCCCAACCCCGCCCACGGCCCGAACCGCGGATGGCCGTTGTCCACATTGCCGATGGCGACCAGAACGTTGGCCACGATCAGAGCGGTGAGAAGAATGAGGTCGGACGCCCCCGGACGGAACGACGTGGTCCGCTGTGCTCCGGCCGTCCTGACGTGCTGCACGACAAGCCCACCCCCGTACATGTCGGCTTCGCGCTGTGTGGGTCGTGGAGAGCTTAATGCGTGCTGCCCGCACCCCGCAGCCACCGCCCTGACCTGCGGCTTTAACGCCTTCTTAGCGCCTTTGGGGGCTTCGGGAGGGTACGGGGGCCGCCGGAGCCGTGCACCCTGGGCCTGGAGCACACCAGGCCCACGAGAGGGGGAACGCGTCATCCGGTCACAACTTTCGTCGGTAGTGGTACCAACGTTTCCCTCTGCCCCGGCCCCCGCCCGAGGCGATTGAATAAGTCTCGTTGGCAGCCCGGCGGCAACACCGGGAAGCGGAGCGAGAAGCACGCGAGTGCTCACCCCGTACGGAAACATTTGAGGAGCGGCATGCTGTGGGTCGGCATCGTCCTGGCGGTTCAGGGAATCGGTTCATTCCTGACTGAGCGCATCTGGGACACAAAATTCGGTGTCACGGCATTGCTGCCGGAAGACACTCCCTCGTGGGTGAGCCTGGCGATCGGCATTGTCGGTCTCATCGTCCTCGCGTTCTGCGTGAGTTCACGATCCCGCAAGTCCGTGCACAGCTGACATTCCCCAGACTCCCGGTGGCCGGTTCTCCCCCGTAACTGGCCACCGGGTCCTTTTCGGCCGCTCACCGCCAGGCGGGGCGGTCACCACGTCAGACAGATGTGGTGACCGCCCCGCCTGCTGCTGTCCTACGACGTGAGGTGCGCCTTCAGGATGCTGATCACGTCCTGGGCGTGGTCCGTGAGGTAGAAGTGGCCCCCGGGGAAGACCTTCATGTCGAAGGAGCCGAGGGTGTGCGGCTCCCACGCCCGCGCCTCGTCGAGCGTCGTGCGCGGGTCGTCGTCGCCGACCAGGACGGTGATGGGGCTGCCGATCTGCGCGCCGGCCTCGGCGCGGTAGGTCTCGATGGCGGTGTAGTCGCTGCGGATGGCCGGCAGGACCATGCGCAGCAGCTCCTCGTCACCGAGCACCCGCGGGTCCGTGCCGCTGAGCTTGCGCATCTCGGCGATGATGCCGTCGTCGTCGCGCTGATGGACGTTCTCGGGGCGGAACCGGGAGGGCGCGCGGCGGCCGGAGGCGAAGACGTGCACGGGGGCCTGCCCGTCCTTCTCCAGGCGCCGGGCCACCTCGAAGGCGAGGACGGCGCCCATGCTGTGCCCGAAGAAGGTCAGCGGCAGTGTGGTGTGGCCGCGCAGCGCCTCGGCGATGCGGTCCGCCATCTCGGCAACGGTCTCGATGCCCTTCTCGGTGTGGCGGTCCTGCCGCCCCGGGTACTGGAGGGCGATCACGTCGGCGACCTGGCTCAGGGCGGCCGACACCGGGAAGTAGAAGCTGGCGGAGCCGCCCGCGTGCGGGAAGCAGACGAGCCGACGCCTGGCGTCGGGAGCGGGGTGGTAGCTGCGGACCCACAGGTCGGCGGAGGCAGCTGTCGTCATGGCGGTGTCCATCCATGGTCGTCGGTGGCAGGGGCGTTGGTAGGGGTCGAAAGGACGGTGCAAAGACCGAAGGCGGGCCTCAGCCCGCCTTCGACGGCGTGCACACGCCAGGTGGTGCGCACGGGAACAGCATGCACCGCGACTCACTTGAGCGGGAAGCGGACTTCTCCTGCCACGATGGGGTTCGCGTAGTTCTTGCTGGAGATCTTGATCCGGTTCAGGGCGAGGCCGGTCAGGGCCTCGAAGACGGCCCTGCGGGCGTTCATGGCGGTGGAGTAGCCGGCGTCCAGGTGCGGGGCGACCTCGACCACGTCCATGCCGACCAGGTTCGTCTCGTGCGCGATGCGGCGCAGCGCGGTGAACAGCTCGCGGGTGGTGAGCCCGGCGGGCTCGGGGGTGCCGGTGCCGGGCGCGTACGCCGGGTCGAGGACGTCGATGTCGAGGGACAGGTACACGTGGTCGGCGACCGCGCGGGCCTCCTCGATGACCTTGTCGATGACCGCGGCGAAGCCGATCCGCTCGATCTCGGCCATGAAGTGCGAGCGCATCCCGGCCCGGCGCATCCAGTTGAACAGCTGGTCGTCGGGGCCCGAGATGGTGCGGATGCCGACCTGGATGACGTTGGGGCCCGGCACCATCTCCTCGTCGATGAGGCGCCGGATGGGCGTGGTGTGCGTGGCGCGGTGCCCGAACAGCTCCTCGTGGCAGTCCGGGTGCGCGTCGAAGTGGATGACGGCGATGGAGCCGCGCCCGTGCACCTCCGACAGGGCGCCCACGCTGGGCCACAGCAGCGAGTGGTCGCCGCCGAGGACGACGGGCCGGGCCCCGACCTCGGCGATCTCGCGCACCAGGCCGCGGATGGGCTCCATGGACCGGGTGATGTCGAAGGGGTCGACGGCCGCGTCGCCGTAGTCGACGACCTTCAGGATGTTGAAGGGGTTGACGCGGGTCGCGGAGTGTACGAAGCCCTCGGGCGTGGCGTACAGGTAACGCTCGTCGGCGCGGATGGCGCGCGGGCCGTAGGCGGCGCCGCGGTGGCCGCTGGAGACGTCCACGGGGCAGCCCACGACGGCGACGTCCACCTCGCCCGCCCGCAGGTCCTCCTGGGTGAGGGCGAGGGGGACACCCATGAAGGTGGGCACGCCCGAGTAGGACGGCTGGACGTAGTAGCGGCGCAGGTCGATGGGGCCGGGCTCGCGCCGCGGGAAGGTGGAGCGATCGACCTCCCGCCGCCAGGCCTCGGACTCGGGTGTCTCGCTCATCTCTCTCCTCGGGTACGGGGGTGGTACGTGACGGCGCCGCGCCCTGCCGGGAGGGCGCGGGCCGCCGGGCTCGCGGTGCTATCGGGCGCCGCCGCTGACGGGAAGGCGGGTGCAGCCGCTGATCACGGGTGAGCTGCGGCGCCGCACGGGCCCGGCGACGCGCAGGTCGGGCAGGCGGTCCACCAGGACACGCAGGGCCGTCTCGCCCTCCATGCGGGCCAGCGGGGCGCCGATGCAGTAGTGGATGCCGCCGGAGAACGACAGGTGCTCGGCGGGGTTCTCACGGGTCAGGTCGAAGCGGTCCGGCTCGTCGTACACCTCGGGGTCGCGGTTGGCGGCGCCGATGAGGACGACGACGGAGCTGTTGGCCCGGATGTGGTGGCCGTCGAGGGCGATGTCCTGGTGCGGGACGCGCTGGGCCTGGAGGGCGGGCGAGTCGTAGCGCAGGGTCTCCTCGACGGCGCGCGGCGCGAGGTCCGGGTCGTCGCGCAACAGGTTCCACTGCGCGCGGTCGCCGGTCATGGCGAGGACGGCGTTGCCGATGAGGTTGGTGGTGGTCTCGAAGCCGGTGACGGCGAGGACGGTGCAGAAGGCGAGGAGTTCCTCGGTGGTGAGCTTGCCGTCGCCGTGTGCGGTGGTGAGGCGGCTGATGAGGTCGTCGCCCGGGTCCTTGGCGCGCAGCTCGATCAGTTCGGTGAAGACCTGGTCGAGGTCGTCGACGGCGGCGCGGAAGTCGCGTGCCATCTTCAGGGACTTGACGCCGTCGATGACCGGTCCGACCTTGCGTCCGGCCCTGACGAACCGCTCGTGGTACTGCTCGGGCACGCCGAGCAGCTCGCCGATCACGAGCAGCGGCAGGGGCCCGGCGAAGTCCTCGATGAGGTCGAAGCCGTCGCGTCCTGCGGCCTGGTCGAGCAGGTGGTGGCAGAGCTTCTCCACCTGGATGCGGTACTTGCTGATCATCTTGGGGCCGAAGGCGGGCTGGGCGAGTCGGCGCAGACGGGTGTGGTCGGGCGGGTCGAGGCCGAGGATGGAGCTGTTCCAGGGGATGTCGGCCATCATCTCGTGCCCGGGGACGCCGCCCTGCTCGCGGTTCAGGAACAGCGTGCGGTCGCGCAGGATCTTGCTGCCGAGTTCATGGCTGCCGGTGACCCAGCTGCCCAGGTGGCTGCGGTGGATGGGGCCGCGCTGGCGGACCTTCGCGTACAGCGGGTACGGGTCCTCCTTGCCCTGGAGCAGATGGGTGAAGGGGTCGCCGAAGAGGCCGAAGGCGCGCAGGACCGCGCGGGTCACGCCGAGCTTGGCGCTGAACTTGAACCCGGCGGACTTGCTGTCCATGAGCGTGGTCATCCCTGCTCCTTGCGCGGGGCGGTCCGGGTGGGCCTGAGGGCCTGCTCGGGCCCGAGGGCCACCACGTCGAAGTGGCGGGTGGTGACGTCGAGTCGGTGGAGGAGCCGGTCGGGCCCGGTGACGTGGACCGCGTCCACGCCCCGCGCGCGCAGGGTGTCCACGACGGGGTGCCAGCGCACGGGGTGGTCGAAGGTGTCGAGCAGGAGGGTCCGCATCTGTTCGGCGCTCGTCACGAGGGAGCCGTCGTGGTCGGCGACCAGGGGCAGCTCGGGGTCGGCGAGGTCGAACTTGGCGAGGACCTCCTCCTCGACGCGGGCGCGCAGGCCCGTCAGGATCCGGCAGTGCGCGGGCGGCTTCATCGAGTACAGCGAGTAGCCGCCGACGGCGCTGATGCGCCGCTGGAAGGACTCGAGGACCTGCTCGCGCAGGGTGACCATGTGCATGCCCTCGTCGAGGTGGCCTGAGACCTCGTGGAACTCGCCGCGCTCGGCCAGCTCGCCGAGGACCTCGGCGAGCGCCGCCTCGGGCACGCGGGTGATGGTGAGGGTCACCAGGTCCTGGTGCTCCTGCTCGAAGAACCGCTGCTCGCACAGGGCGAGTTCGTAGGTCAGACGGGTGGCCTCGGCGAACGGCAGGGCGCCGCTGAAGGCCGTCGCCGCCTTCTGGCCGAAGCTGAAGCCGACGCACAGCTCCGGCCTGAGGCCCTGGTTCTCGACGGCCCGGTCCGCGAGGGCCACCGAGTTGATGAAGAAGGCGACCTGGGCGAACTCCCCGAAGTCCACGGCCTGGGTGCGGAAGCCGTCGAGCACCGACCGGCCGAGGGCTTCGTCGGCGGCGGCGAGGCGCCTGCGCACGAAGGGGTCGATCATCATGAACTTGCCCACGTCGGTGAAGCGCGAGGGCCCCATGCCCGGAAACACCACGGCGCTGCGTGCCTGGTCGGTCGTCATCGTGTCCGCTCTGTCTGTCTGTGCTGGTCGTGCGGTATCTGTACTGGCTGCCGGCCGGGGGTGACTCAGACGGAAGCGGCGAGTTCCGCCGTGGCCCGCTCGGCCGCCCGCTGTTCGAGGGCCCGCCGGTCCGGCTTGCCGTTGCGGTTGAGGGGGAAGCTGTCGATGACGACGACCCGGTTGGGGTGCTCGTAGGAGGGCAGCGCGTCCTTGATGCGGCGGCGCCACTCGGTGACGTCCTGGCCCGTGGGGTCCTCGACGAAGAAGACCAGCTCACAGCCGCGGGCGTCGTCCGGCAGGGCGATCACCTTGACGGTGCAGCCCGCGACGGCGGCCTTCCGCTCGATGATCTCCGGGTAGAGCGTGTAGCCGTTGCGGTGCACGGCGAGCTTGCGCCCGGCCACGAAGAGGTTGCCGCCCTCGTCGAGGTGGCCGAGGTCGCCGGTGCGGTACCAGCCCTGTGCGACCAGGGCGAGGGTGCCGTCCTCGGCGAGGTAACCGGCCATCATGTCGGGGGTGTTGACGACCAGCTCACCCATCTCGCCGGGGCCGAGGACGTTGCCGTCGTCGTCCTGGACGGTCAGCTCCAGGCCCTTCATGACCTGGCCGCAGGCGACGGGGTTGTCGACGGTGGCGAAGGCGATGTTGCCCAGCTCGGTGCTGCCGTAGCTGTCGAGCAGCGGCTGGCCGAAGGAGTCGACGTACGCGTCCGAGAGCGCGGGGTCGAGCGGGGCCGCGCCGCTGCAGAACATGCGGACGCGGCCGAGGGCGGCGCGCACGTCGGGCTGCCGCCGGGCGAGGTTGAGCATGCTGCGGTAGGTGGCCGGGGTGGCGTCGATGACGGTCACCCCGCACTGGCCGCCCATGAGGAGCGACCGGTCGAGCCGCCGGTGCGGCGCCACGATCAGGGAGCACTCGGCGAGCCAGGCGATGAGCACCATGGACAGGCCGTACTGGTGCGCGAAGGGCAGCAGCGGCAGCAGGACGTCGCCGCGGCCGTGGCCCATGTGGTCGGCGTTGCGGCGCAGGTTCTCCAGGAAGCGGCCGCCGTTCTTGACCACGCCCTTGGGGGTGCCGGTGGAGCCGGAGGACCACATGATCAGGCCGTCCGGCAGGGCGCACCACGCGTCGAAGTCGAGCGACGGCTCGTCGGGGACCAGGCCCGAGGCCTCCACGAGGAGCTTGTACAGATAGACGGCGTCACGCGTCTCGGCGGGCATGGGCGCGTCGTCGTCGTACAGGCACAGGCGGGCGCGTGTGCGCTCCACGATGCGCGCGGTCTCGCGGGCGTGCTCCTGCTGGTCGACGAGGACGATGGAGGCGCCGACGTGCATCAGCGCGAAGAACGCGTTCAGCCAGGCCGCCGAGTTTCCGGCCTTGAGCAGGACCCGGTCGCCGGGCCTGACGCCTTCCGCGCGCAGGACCATCGCGACCCGCAAAGTGTCCTGCTCGAATTCAGCGAAGGTCCGCGCCGAATCTCCCGTGAAGATGTTCGGTGTCATCAAAGCCGCCCCCTTTCCCGGTTCTGAGAATCAACGGGCACGAAAAGGTCGAGCAATTCTCCCGCCCCGGTCCAGTCGCCGGGGAGCTAGCGTAAAAGCTAGGCGGCGCCCCCGCGGCGCAGAACCCCTATCCTCCCCCTAGCACCCCCTGAGCAGCCAACTTGCCGCTCACAGGGGCAAGCTGACGGGCCGTGCGAGGGACTACCTTCGACCGTGTTTCAGGCCATCTACTTCATCAGCCGCGGAGGCCCCGGTGGGAGTTCGTACGGATACCGGTCAGGGACCGGTCGAGGAACAGGATAAAGAACAGCGGGAGACATCCGCGATCCTGTCGGAAGAAAAGAAGGAAAAGGAAGGAAAGGAAGGGGCGGCGGAGCGGGAGTCCGCGGGACTGCCGGAGTTCGCAGGACGCTGGGCGGGGGCGGTCGCGGGCGCGTCCGGACTCGCGCTGCTGCTCGTCAGCACGCGGTACGGGTTCCAGGGCGACGAGCTGTACTTCCTGGGGGCGGGGCAGCACCTGGACTGGGGGTACGCGGACCAGCCGGTGCTCCTTCCGCTGCTGGCCCGCGCCATCGACGCGCTGTCCGGCGGCTCGCTGTTCGCGCTGCGGCTGCTGCCCGCGCTGCTCACCGTGGCGGGTGTGCTCGTCGCGGCGCTCATCGCGCGCGAGTTCGGCGGAGCGCGCCGGGCGCAGCTGCTCACGGCGGCCGCCTACGGCTTCGCGCCCGCCGTCCTGATCAGCGGGCACGCGCTGTCGACGATGGTGGTCGACCTGTTCCTGTGGACGCTGGTGAACTGGCTCCTGGTGCGCTGGGTGCGCACCCGCGAGGACCGGCTGCTGCTGTGGGCGGGCCTGGCGACGGCCCTCGCGCTCCAGGGCAAGTATCTGATCGTCGGCTACTGGCTCGTCGTCGCCGTCGCCGTGTACACCGTCGGCCCGCGTGAGCTGCTGCGCCGCAAGGAGCTGTGGATCGGCGCGGCGGTCTCCGTCGTCACCTCCCTTCCGGGTCTGATCTGGCAGGCGCGGCACGACTGGCCGCAGCTGGAGATGTCCAAGGTCCTCGCCGACGAGGGCATCCTGGGCGGCCGCGCCGGCTTCCTGCCGTATCTGGTGGTGCTGTCCGGCGGTGTGTTCACCGTCGTCCTGGTGTACGGCCTGGTGCGGCTGCTCCGCGCGCCGGAGCTGGCGCCGTACCGGTTCCTGGCGTGGACGTTCCTCGGTCTGACGGCCGTGTTCCTGGTCACCGGCGGCCGTCCCGCGTACGTGGTGGGCGCGTTCGCGCCGCTGTGGGCGGCGGGCGCGGTCGCGCTCGGCCGGGGCGAGGGCGCCCGCTGGTGGCGGTGGGTGGCCGCCTGGCCGGTGGTCGCCCTGACGGCGCTGGTGTGCGTGGCGCTGTCCCTTCCGGTGTATCCGGTGTCGCAGGTGACGAAGACCGAGCAGCCCGACAACAACCCGATGACCGCCGAGACGCTGCGCTGGCCGCACCTGATCGACGCCGTGGAGAAGGCGTACAAGACGCTGCCCGCCGACGGGCGGAAGCGGGCCGTCGTGGTCACGCAGTACTACGAGGAGGCGGGCGCCGTCGACCACCTGGGCGCCGATCGCGGCCTGCCGTCCGCCTACAGCGGCCACCGCGGCTACTGGTACCTGGGCGCGCCGTCGGACTCCTCCGGCCCGGTCCTGTACGTGGGTTCGGACGTCGCGAAGCTCAAGCCGTACTTCTCCTCGGTGAAGAAGGCCGCTAAGGCGGCGGGCGGCCCCGGCGAGAGCTTCGTCGACGGGGTTCCGGTGTGGGTGCTGGAGGGCCGGAACAAGCCGTGGTCCGAGATCTGGAAGGACTACGGCCACCTGTCCTGACCGCGCCCCGGCGCCTCTCACGCGGACGGCCCCGCCCCCACCGGATGGTGGGGACGGGGCCGTCGTGCTCGGCGGGTCAGAGCAGCTCCAGCCACTCCTCCACGGCGCGCGCCGTGGTGCGGGAGTGCTCCTCCATCACCGTGAAGTGGGTGCCGGGCACGTCCACGGTGGAGTGCTCCAGCTTCCAGGACGGGCGCCAGTCGTAGTCCTTCGTCCACTCCATGAGCGGCTCCCCCGCCCGGACCAGGAGGGTGGGTGCCGCGACCTCCTCGGGCAGCAGGCCGAGGAACATGTAGCGGGCCATGGCGGTCACCCAGGCGTCGCCCCAGTCGTTGTCGTCCGCGCCGGGCACCGTGTCGTAGCGGTCGCTGAGCTGCTCGCCCATCGCGGCCGCCATGTCGCCGAGCGCCTTCTCGTCGACATAGGTGTCGACGAGCACCACGCCGGCGGGGCCCGCGCCCCGGCGCTCCAGCTCCCGCGCCACGGCGTGCGCGACGAGGCCGCCGGAGGAGTGCCCGGACAGGACGTACGGCTTGTCGCCGACGTGCCGCTGCACGGTGTCGGCGTGCAGCCGCACCAGCGCCTCCTTGTCGGCGGGCAGCAACTCGCCCTCCAGGAAGCCGGGGTGCGTGATGACGCTGACGTCGCGCCGGTCGCGGAAGTACGCGCCGAAGCGGGCGTAGTCGTACGCGCTGGATCGGCCGACGTACGACGTGAACAGCACCAGGGCGGTCTCCTCCGGCCCGCGCGCGAGCGTGAACGGGGCGCGCGGGGCGCCGAGTTCGGCCTCCTCGGTGAACGAGGCGCGGAACTGCGCCATGGTGCGAAGCAGCGGGATCAGGTCGTCGGCCCGGCCCTGCCGCGCGGCCTCGTCGTACAGCTCGGCGAGGCCGGTCGCGGGCCGGGGCGCGGCGGGGGCGGCGGGCGGCTCGGGCGCCGGCGCGGGCTCGTGGCGGGCCGGGAGCGGGCGACCGGCCTCGGGCCCGGCGTCGCTTCCGGGCCGCGTCGCCGGTGGCAGGGCCTGGTCCAGCTCCTGGGCGAGGCGCTCGGCGAGGGACCTCGGGGTGCGGTTCTGGAAGACCAGGGTCGCGGGCAGGCGCAGGCCGGTGGCGGCCGCGAGGCGGTTGCGCAGCTCGACGCCGGTGAGGGAGTCGAAGCCCAGCTCCAGGAAGCCCCGTTCGTCCTCGACCCGGTCGGCGGACGCGTGGCCGAGTACGGCCGCGGCCTGGTCCTTGACGAGCGCGCCGAGCAGTTCGGCGCGCTCGGCGCCGGTCGCGGCGGCGAGGCGGCGGGCGAACGCCTCCGCCTCGGACGCGGCGGCGCCCGCGGCGGTGCGCCGGGCGGGCGCCCGCACCAGGCGCCGCAGCAGCGGCGGCACGGCGTCGCCCCGGCGCGCGCCCGCCCGCAGGGCCGCCGTGTCCAGGCGTACGGGGAGCAGCAGGGGCGCGCCGACGGTGCGGGCGGCGTCGAGGAGTTCGACGCCTTCCGCCGAGGACAGCGGCAGGACGCCGCCGCGCGAGATGCGGGTGCGGCGGGCCTCGTCGAGGTGCCCGGTCATCTCGCTGCTCTCGGCCCACAGGCCCCAGGCGAGCGAGGTGGCGGGCACGCCCCGGGCGCGCAGGTGGTGCGCGAGGGCGTCGAGGAAGGCGTTGGCCGCCGCGTAGTTGCCCTGGCCTGGGCTGCCGAAGGTGGCGGCCGCCGAGGAGAACAGGACGAACTCCGCCAGGTCGTGTCCTGCCGTCAGCTCGGCGAGGTGGAGGGCCGCGTCCAGCTTGGGCCGCAGGACCGTGTCGACGCGCTCCGGGGTCAGGGACGCCACCAGGGCGTCGTCCAGGACTCCGGCGGTGTGCACGACGGCGGTGAGCGGGTGGGCCGCGGGGATCGTGGCGAGGGCCGCGGCCAGGGCGTCGCGGTCCGCCGCGTCGCAGGCGACCACGCGGGCCTCGGCGCCGAGGGCTTCGAGGTCGGCCACGAGGGCGGCGGCGCCCGCCGCGTCCGGGCCCCTGCGGCTGGTCAGGAGCAGGTGGCGGGCGCCGTGCTCGGCCACCAGGTGGCGGGCGACGAGGCCGCCCAGGGTGCCGGTGGCGCCGGTGATCAGGACCGTGCCCTCGGGGTCGGGGGTGCGGACGTCCTGGGCGCTCCGCACGGCCGCGGGTGCCAGGCGCGGCGCGAGCAGCGCCCCCGCGCGGACGGCGAGCTGCGGCTCGTCCAGGGTGAGGCCGTGGGCGAGCAGGGCGGCGGCGGACCTGCCGTCGGCGCGGTCGTCGGTGCTGCCGAGGTCGAGCAGGACGCAGCCGCCGCCTTCGGGGCCGCCCGCCTGCTCGGACTGGGCGGAGCGGGCCAGGCCCCACACCGCGGCGTGCGTCAGGTCGGGCACGTCACCGCCGTCGGTGGCGACCGCGCCCCGGGTCACCAGGACCAGGCGGGCGGCGCCGAGGCGCGGCTCGGCCTGCCAGGCCTGGAGCAGGCCGAGGGCCCGGTGCAGGGCGGTGCGGGCCTGGGCCGCGGTGGCGTCGGCGGCCGCGTCGGGGTCGGGGCCCGGCGCGAAGGTGACGAGCACCGCGTCCGGGGCCGCGGCACCGGCGTGGAGGGCGGCGGCGAGCGCCGCGGTGTCGGCGTAGGCGCCCACGCGCGCGCCGGCCGCGGTGAGTTCGGCGCCCACCTTCAGATCGTCGGGGCCGAGGGTGGCCCAGGTCAGGGCGGTGGCGTCGGCCGGGCCCGAGGGCAGCGGCGTCCACTCGACGCCGAACAGCGCGTCGCGGTGGCCGCTGCCGGAGGCGGCGCGCAGTTGCTCGGGGGCGACCGGGCGCAGCTCCAGGGAGTCGGCGCGGGCGACCGGGGCGCCGGTGTCGTCGGCGAACAGCAGGGCCACGCCGCCGGACGCGGCGGGGCGCACGCGGACCCGCAGCACGGTCGCGCCCTGCGCGGCCAGCGAGACGCCGGTCCAGGCGAACGGCAGCCGCACGCCGCCCGCCTCCGCGAACGGGGCGAGGGCCACCGGGTGCAGGGCCGCGTCCAGGAGCGCGGGGTGCACGCCGAAGGAGCGGGCGTCGCGGTGGGCGCTCTCGGGCAGCCGCACCTCGGCGTAGACGGCGTCGCCCGCCGGGTCCCGCCAGGCGGCGCGCAGGCCCTGGAACACCGGGCCGTAGGCGAGCCCGCCGTCGGCGAGGTGCTCGTAGAACCCGTCGAGGGGCACGGCTTCGGCGCCCTCGGGCGGCCACACGGCCAGGGCCGTGTCCTGCTCCTCGTACGCGCTGTCGGCGAGGGTGCCGGTGGCGTGCCGGGTCCACGGGGCGTCGGGGATCCCCTGGGCGCGGGAGGAGACGGTCAGGGGGCGGCGCCCGGTGGTGTCGGGGGCGCCGACCCACACCTGGAGCGTGACGGTGTCGTCGGGGGCGACGACCAGCGGCGCCTGGAGGGTGAGTTCCTCGACGAGCCCGCAGCCGACCTCGTCGCCCGCGCGCAGCGCCATCTCCACGTACGCGGTGCCCGGCAGGAGCACGGTCTGTCCGACGGCGTGGTCGGCGAGCCAGGGGTGGGTGCGCGGGGAGAGCCGTCCGGTGAGCACGTACTGGTCGGCGTCGGCCAGCTCCATCCGGGCGCCGAGCAGCGGGTGCCCGGCGGCCTCGATGCCGACGGAGGCCACGTCGCCGGTGCCCGCGGCGGCGGGCTCGGGCCAGTAGCGCTCGCGTTGGAAGGCGTACGTGGGCAGGTCGAGGGTGGTGCGGGCGCCGGGGAAGAGGGCCGTCCAGTCGAGTTCGGCGCCGTGGACGTGGGCGGCGGCGAGGGCGGTGAGCAGCCGTGCGGGGCCGCCCTCGTCGCGGCGCAGGGAGCCGAGCGCGGTGGCGCTGGTGTGCGCGGTGGCGGCGGCCTCGATGGTCTCCTGCACCGGCACGGTGAGCACCGGGTGCGGGCTCATCTCCAGGAACAGGCCGTGCCCTTCGCCGAGCAGGCCGCGCGTGGCCTGCTCGAAGAGGACGGTGTGGCGCAGGTTGCGGTACCAGTAGCCCGCGTCCATGGGCGTGTCGGCGGTGAGCCAGGTGCCGGTGAGGGTCGAGTACAGCGGGATCTCGGCGGGCCGCGGGCTCAGCCCGGTCAGGGCCTCCTCGATGCGGGCCTCGATCCGCTCCACGTACGAGGAGTGCGAGGCGTAGTCCACCGGGACGGTACGCGCCCGTACGCCCTGCTCGGCGCAGCGGGCGACCAGCTCTTGGAGGGCTTCGGGGTCGCCCGCGACGACGACCTGGGAGGGGCCGTTGACGACGGCGATCTCGACGCGGCCCGCCCAGGCTCCGACGAGCGTCTCGGCCTCGTGCTGCGGCAGGACGAGGGAGACCATGCCGCCCTTGCCCGACAGTTCGCGGATGGCCTGGCTGCGCAGGGCGACGACGCGGGCGGCGTCCCGGAGCGACAGGACGCCCGCGACGCAGGCGGCGGCGATCTCGCCCTGGCTGTGCCCGACGACCGCGGCGGGCCGCACGCCGGCCGCCTGCCACACCTCGGCCAGGGACACCATCACGGCGAACAGGACGGGCTGGACGACGTCGACGCGGTCGAAGCTCTCGCCGCCCAGCTCCTCGGTGAGGTCCCAGTCCACGAACTCGGACAGGGCGTCCGCGCACTCCCGCATGCGGGCGGCGAAGACGGGGCTGGCGTCGAGGAGTTCCCGGGCCATGCCCGCCCACTGCGAGCCCTGGCCGGGGAAGACGAACACCGGGCGGGCCGTGCCGCCCAGGGCGCGGCCCGTGACGACGTCCCGCGCTTCCGGGTCGCCCTGCGCCAGCCGGTCGAGGGCGGCGAGGAGTTCGGCACGGCTCCGCCCGTGGACCACGCCGCGGTGCTCGAACCGCGTGCGGGTCAGGGCCAGGGACAGGCCCACGTCGGCGGGTTCGGCGCCGGGGTCCGCGAGGAGGTGCTCGCGCAGCTGTCGTGCCTGGGCCCGCAGTGCTTCCGGGGTCTTGCCGGACAGGGCGAGGGGCACCAGGCCGGGGAGGACCGCCGGGGCGGCTCCGGGCGCGGCGGTCCGGCCGGCCTGCGGGGTCTGCGGGGTCTGCGGGGCTTCTTCGAGGATGACGTGGGCGTTGGTGCCGCTGATGCCGAAGGAGGAGACGCCCGCGCGGCGCGGCGCGCCGTCCGCGCGGCCGGGCCACTCGCGGCTCTCGGTGAGCAGTTCCACTCCCCCGCCGGCCCAGTCGACTTCGGGGGTGGGGGCGTCGACGTACAGGGTCTTCGGCAGCACGGTGTTGCGCATCGCCATCACCGTCTTGATGACGCCACCGACTCCGGCGGCGGCCTGGGTGTGGGCGATGTTGGACTTCAGCGAGCCCAGCCACAGGGGCTGCTCGTCCGAGTGCTCCTTGCCGTACGTGGCGATGAGGGCCTGGGCCTCGATGGGGTCGCCGAGGGTGGTGCCGGTGCCGTGCGCCTCGACGGCGTCGACGTCGGCGGCCGTGAGGCGGGCGTCGGTGAGGGCGGCGCGGATGACGCGCTGCTGGGAGGGGCCGTTGGGGGCGGTCAGGCCGTTGCTCGCGCCGTCCTGGTTGATGGCGGAGCCACGCACGACCGCGAGGACCGGGTGGCCGTTGCGGCGGGCGTCGGAGAGGCGCTCCAGGACGAGCATGCCGACGCCTTCACCCCAGCCGGTGCCGTCGGCCGCCGCGGCGAACGACTTGCAGCGGCCGTCGGGGGCCAGGCCGCGCTGGCGGCTGAACTCCGCGAACGAGGTGGGCGTCGGCATGACGGCCGCGCCGCCCGCGAGCGCCATCGCGCACTCGCCCTGCCGCAGCGCGCGCACGGCCAGGTGCAGCGCGACGAGCGAGGAGGAGCAGGCGGTGTCCACGGTCACGGCCGGGCCCTCGAAACCGAAGGAGTACGAGAGGCGGCCGGACGCGACGCTGGCGGCGTCGCCGGTCATGACGTAGCCCTCGACGCCTTCGGTGCCGTGCAGCGTGGTCGAGTAGCCCTGGGTGGACAGGCCGACGAACACGCCGGTGTCGCTGCCGCGCACGGTGGCGGGGACGATGCCCGCGCGCTCGAAGGCCTCCCAGGAGGTCTCCAGGAGGAGGCGCTGCTGGGGGTCCATGGCGAGGGCTTCGCGCGGGTTGATGCCGAAGAACTCGGAGTCGAACGCGTCGGCGTCGTGGAGGAAGGCGCCGGTGGTGACGTAGGTCGGGCCGTCATCGCCGTCGGTGCCGTCGAGGTCCGCCGGGGAGGTGACGTCCCAGCCGCGGTTCACGGGGAAGCCGGTGAGGCCGTCCTCGCCGGCGAACACCATGCGCCACAGGTCCTCGGGCGAGCGGACGCCGCCGGGGTAGCGGCAGCTCATGGCGACGATGGCCACGGGCTCGTCGTCCACACCGTTGGCGGTCGTGGCGGCGGCCGGGGCCGCGGGCTCCGGGAGCGAGCCGAGCAGTTCCGCGCCCAGGTGGGCGGCGAGGGAGACGGGTGTGGGGTAGTCGAAGACGAGGCTGGCGGGCAGGCGGAGCGCGGTGGCGCCGTTGAGGCGGTTGCGCAGTTCGACGGAGGTCAGCGAGTCGAAGCCGAGTTCCTTGAACGCCTTGGTGGCGTCGACCGATTCGAGCGAGGGGTAGCCGAGGACGGCGGCGACGTTGTCCCGGACGACGTCGACGAGGGCCTGCTCGCGCTCGTCCGCGCCGAGCCCGGCCAGGCGCTCGGCCAGGGGCTGGCGCCCGTCGCCCGCCGGGCCCGCCTGGGCTGCGGCGGCCTTGCGGGCCTGGGCGCGGATGAGGCTTCGGAACAGGGGCGGCACGTCGGCCCCGAACTGGGCGCGCAGGACGTCGAGTTCCAGCTTCATCGGCACGAGGGAGCCGTCGGCCTGGGCGAGGGACGCGTCGAGCAGGGCGAGGCCCTCCTCGGCGGACAGGGCCGCCACGCCCGCGCGGTTCATGCGGTCGATGTCCCCGTCGGCGAGGGCTCCGGCCATGCCGCCCTGGTCGGCCCACAGGCCCCAGGCCAGCGAGGTCGCAGGCAGACCCTGCGCGCGCCGGTGCTCGGCCAGGGCGTCCAGGAACGCGTTGGCGGCCGCATAGTTGGCCTGCCCCGCGCTGCCCAGGACACCGGCGGCGGAGGAGAACAGCACGAACGCCGACAGATCCAGGCCAGCCGTCAGCTCGTGCAGGTTCACCGCCGCATCCACCTTCGGACGCAGCACCGTGTCCAGACGCTCCGGCGTGAGCGAGGTCAGGATGCCGTCGTCCACGACACCCGCCACGTGCACGACCGCGCTCAGCTCCGAACGCACACCCTCCAGGAGTACGGCCAGTGCCTCGCGGTCAGCGACGTCACACGCGGCAATACTGACGCGCGCACCCAACTCCTCCAGCTCGGCTCGGACTTCACCCGCGCCGGGCGTGGCCTCACCACGGCGCGAGACCAGCAGCAGGTCCCGTACGCCGTGCTCACC
>NZ_JBWKJZ010000066.1:0-17191 GCF_056431945.1 Streptomyces sp. NPDC045778 | reverse complement strand
GGTTGGCCCTAGAAGGGGGGGGAACGGTTGGGGGAACACGCGGAGGGTGAGGGGGGACGAAGGCCCCGGAACGCCCCCCCCCCCCCTGTTCCCCCCCCCCCCGGGCCCTTGGTTCTGTCCGGCACCCGGCAGCCCGTGTCACCTCGCGGCTCGGGCTGTCAGAGAGGTGTGCCGGGGTGACCCGGGGGAGGCGTGCCGGGGCTTCCCGGGAACGGTGTGCCGGGCCCTCCAGGGGCAGGCGTGCCGGGGTCGCCCGGACGGATGCGCCCGCGCCAGGCACCGCTCTCCCCGGTGTGCTCGACGTGATCCTTGAACCGGTGCAGATCACCCTTCACGCGTCGTTCGATCATCCCCAGCGCGTCCGCGCCCTTCTCCGCGACACCGGTGGGCTCGACGTCCATGACCAGCTCGACGCGGGTGTGCGTGTCGTCGAGTCGCCGGAAGCGCACGGACCCCTGCTGGTGGGTGTCGCCGCCGATCGTCCGCCAGGTGATCCGGTCGTCCGGCATCTGGTCGACGATCTCCGTGTCGAACTCGCGCCGCACACCGCCGATGCTCGTGGTCCAGTGGTTGTGCACGTCGTCGACCTGCCGCACCTCGTCGACGCCTTCCATGAACTTCGGGAAGTCCTCGAACTGCGTCCATTGGTTGTATGCCGTGTGGAGCGGGACCTGCACGTCCACCGTTTCCTTGATCGTGCTCATACTGTCCTCCTCTGTGAATCTACGGCGTTATCGGCGACTACTGTTTCGCCGGGTCATGCCAGGTGCTGAAGAATTCAACGGCCCGGTGTCATGTGCGGGCAGGCGCGGAAATGACGTACTGGCGTATCGGCGTGCGCCCCTGGAACGGGAAGCCCGGAGCGTGACCCCAGCGCGAACGTGAGCGCCGCGCCGGCCCGGGCGCCCCGGTGCGGGGCGCCGGAGCCGTGGCGTCCACCGCCGTCACCAGCGGTACCAGCGGCTCCTGCGTCCACCCGTGCCCGCGGGGCGGACGATGAAACCGAGCACCCACGCCAGCAGGACGAGGGCGGCCAGCAGCCAGAGGAATTTCACGGCGAAGCCCGCGCCGAACAGCACGACGGCGAGCAGAAGAACAAGCAACAAAGGCACCATGGTCCGTCACCTCCAGAACTGCGAGTTCCCCCGATCCCCGGCATGACACACAGGCCCGCGCGAGCCATTTCCCGATGTGCTCGCCACGACTCACGGGTTTACGGTGGGCAAGCCCGGTTAGGTGCCTCGACGCACCTGTTGTCGATATTCGGGAGTGAACACTGTGGCTGACGACGAGAAGGCCAAGGGCAAGGTCGAGCAGGCCAAGGGCAAGCTGAAGGAAGCGGCCGGCCGTACCGTGGGCAACGAGCGTCTGACGGCCGAGGGCCGCGCCGAGCAGGGCAAGGGGGACCTGCGGCAGGCCAAGGAGAAGGCCAAGGACGCCTTCCGCCGGTGAGACGCCGAGGCGCCGCGCGCCACCCGTGGGCCCGGTGCTCCGCCCCTCGGCGTCGAGTACCGGGCCCTCGGGCGTGCCTGCGTACGGCGTCCACGGCGTCCCAGGCGACCAGGCCGGCGCGACGGCCCAGGCGGTCGGCGGAACGCTTCAGGCAGCCGACGAAATGCCTCAGACGGCCGACATGCTTCACACAGCCAGCGACACGTCGCCCGCGCTGTCCACGGCCGGACCGGCTCCGGGCTCACCCGGCGGCCGGGACCCGGGAGCGGTCGAGGGCCGGGGCAGCGGGACCGGCGAATCGGCGGCGCCCTTCGGCCCCGCCCCGCCTGCCGGCCGCGCGAGCAGCGCGTCGGCGATGTCGAGCGCGTCATCGATCCTGGTCGCCCCGGTCATCACGCACAGCGTGTAGCTCACGTCCTCCAGGGCGCGGCGCGTCGCCTCGTTCGGCGGCGCCGCGATGCGCAGGTCGGCGTAGCGGGCGAGCAGGACTCTCAGTGCCTTGGGATCCGGCATCAACACGGTGTCCACCCCTTCTTCTGACATGCCCTGCGTCTGCCCTGTCGGCATCGCATGATGTGGCCTTTGAGCTATTTCACACGTTATGTCGCACTGGTCGGGGGAAGGCGTGCCAGAGGGAGGCGACCACCTGGTCGTCCCCAGTACCCATCGTTCCGGTATCGATGCCCGCGGCCCGCGCCGGAGGCGTCGGTGCCCGACTCTTGTGAGGAGCACACCATGGCTCGTACCACCACTCCGCGCTACACCGTTCCCGGCATCAGCGTCGAGGACGGCGGCAAGCTCATCACGGCGCTCAGCATGCGTCTGCACGCGCTGAACGACCTGCACCTCACCCTCAAGCACGTGCACTGGAACGTCGTCGGCCCGCACTTCATCGCCGTGCACGAGATGCTGGACCCGCAGGTCGACCGCGTCCGCGCCATGGCCGACGACGTCGCCGAGCGCATCTCGGCCCTCGGCGGCGTGCCGCACGGCACCCCGGGCGCCCTGGTCTCCGAGCGCACCTGGGACGACTACAGCATCGGCCGGGCCGACGCCATCGCCCACCTCGGCGCGCTCGACCTCGTCTACACCGGTGTGATCGAGGCCTACCGCGCCGCCATCGACGAGGTCGGCAAGCTCGACCCGGCCACCGAGGACATCCTCATCGAGCAGGTGCGGGACCTGGACCAGTTCCAGTGGTTCGTCCGGGCCCACCTGGAGAGCGCCCAGGGCACCCTCTCCACCGGTGGGAAGTCCACGGAGCGCGAGGCCGCGGCAGCGGCCCAGGACAGCTGACCGCACCACCATGAGTCACTGACCCACCACGACTCACCGACTCCACTCCACTCGACTCGCCGCACCACCAACCGCGAGGACGAGTACCAGCACATCAGCACCACCACGAGAGGAACCGCCGTGCGTGTCGCCTTTCTCACCGCGCCCGAGGGCGTGGAGCAGATCGAACTGACCGAGCCGTGGCGAGCCGTCGAGGCCGCCGGGGCAGAGCCCGTCCTGCTGTCGACCGAGCCGGGCCGCGTCCAGGGGTTCGACCACCTCGACAAGGCCGACTCCTTCCCGGTCGACCAGGTCGTGGCCGAGGCGTCCGCGGCCGACTTCGAGGCCCTGGTCCTGCCCGGCGGCGTCGCCAACCCCGACGCCCTGCGCCTGGACGAGAAGGCGGTCGGGTTCATCAAGGACTTCTTCACCGCGGGCAAGCCGGTCGCGGCCATCTGCCACGCCCCGTGGACGCTCGTCGAGGCGGACGTGGTGCGCGGCCGCACCCTCACCTCCTGGCCCAGCCTGCGCACCGACATCCGCAACGCGGGCGGCCAGTGGGTCGACGAGGAGGTCAAGGTGTGCACCGGGGGCACCAACGTCCTCGTCACCAGCCGCAAGCCGGACGACCTGCCGGCCTTCTGCCGCGCCCTGACCGACGCCCTGGGCAAGACCGACGGCACGCCCGGGTGAGCACCCGCCCGGTCACCGCGCTGGACCGGTCACCCGCGCTAGACCGGCCGCCCGGGCACGACCGGCCACGCGCGCCTCGGGGGCGCTGCGCCGCGACGACCTCGTCCGCCGAGGCCGTCGCGGCGCGGCGCCCCCGAGTGCCACGGGCCGCGCCCGCCCCACCGGGGGGCCGCCGCGCGCCTCAGCGTGACGACTTGCAGTACTCCGCGTCGATGATCTTGGGCATGTGCGTGCCGTCCCAGTCGGCGTTGTAGTTGTAGGCGAGCTGGTGGCGGCCGTCCGCCGTGGACATCGCCATGGAGAGCCAGCCGATCATGCCCCCGCCGTGGCCCCAGAGCGTCGTGCCGCAGCTCGTCTTGAAGCGCGCGATGCCGAGCCCGTACCCCGCGTACAACGATCCGGAGACGGCGACGGTGGTCTTCATCGCCTTCAGCTGCCGCTGCGGCAGGAGCTTGCCGCGCAGCAGCGCGCGGTAGAAGCGGTTCAGGTCGCCCGCGGTGGAGATGATGTCGCCGTCGGCCCAGCCCTGCGAGCCGTTCATCTCGGTGATGTCGTCGATCCGGTCGGGCGCCGACCTGAACAGCTTGGAGTAGCCGCGGCTGCTGGGCCGGGGCAGGTGGACGCTGTTGCCGGGGTTCGAGGTGTGCTTCAGGCGCAGCGGCTTGATGATGCGGTCGCGGACCTCCCTCTCGTACGTCCTCCCGGTGACCTTCTCCATGATCATCCCGGTCAGGACGTAGTTGGTGTTGGAGTACGAGTGTTTGGCGCCCGGTGTGAACAGGGGCTCGTGGGACAGGGCCACACGTACGTGCTTCCTGGGCGGCAGGGTGTCGTAGCGGTGGGTGAGATAGCCGTCGCCCTCCATGTACGTCCTGCTGTACTCGGGGTCGTCCAGGTAGTCGAACAGACCGCTGGTGTGGTTGAGCAGCTGTCGCAGCTTGATCTTGCGGCCGTCGTTGCCGTTGCCGCGCACGAGGCCGGGCAGATGGTCCTCCACGGTGTCGTCGAGGCTGAGTCTCCCCTCGGCCTCCAGCTGGAGCATGACCGTCGCCACGAACGTCTTGGTGATGCTGCCGACGCGGAACTTGTCGTTCTTGCCGCGCGGCTCGCCCGACTTCAGATCGCCCACGCCCGACGCCGCCTTCCAGACGCCCTTGCCGTCGCGCGCCTGGGCCGTGATGCCGGGGATGCCCGCCTTCACGGCCGCGTCCATCGCGCGCTGTGTGGCCCGGTGCCCGGCCGACGGCGCCTCCGCGCCCGCCTGGGCGGGCGCCGTGAAGGCGGTGGCCGCCATCGCGGCCGCCGCGACCCCCACCACGCCGGCCCTCGTGCTCTTCCGTAACGCCATGTCCGTACTCCTCACAGTCGGTCGTACGCCTGCGGCCCGGGAGGCAACTGCGGTGTGTCGCCGACCGCGTTGCGGAAGGGCCGCTTGTGTACCGAGACTGCGGACCGTGCCCGTGGGGTTGAGCGGAATCCGGTGAACGCTGCGCCGGGCGGCGGCCGCCGCCTACCGGACGGGCCGCGGCAGTACATGGAGGCCGAGCCCGCTCGTCCCCGGCGCCTCGACGCCCTCCAGCAGCCGCATGTCGTGGTCGTAGTCGCCGCCGACCAGGGTCCGGAAGGGGACCGGCTCGTCCGTGAAGAGACCGTCGAGACGCCGGGCGTACGCCTGCCGCGCGGCGGCGAACTCGTCGTCGGACAGGGCGTTCGAGCCGAACACCGCGAACGGGTCGAGCGGTTCGACGCCGGTGAACCACAACAGGCCGTGCTGCAACGGGTGGAGGACGTCGTCGAGGCTGCCGTGGATGCCCCGGTCGGAGAACGACGTCTCCCGGGCCCCGGCCGTCACCGACAGCAGGGCGCGCCGACCCGCGAGCGGGCCCCTGCTGTAGGGCGGCGCCACCTTCGGGCCGTAGGCGAACCCGGCGGTGAACACCCGGTCGATCCAGCCCTTCAGGATCGCGGGCGCCGAGAACCACCACACCGGGAACTGCAGGATCACCGCGTCCGACCACAGCAGCTTCTCCTGCTCCGCGGTGACGTCCGCGGACAGACGGCCCGCCAGCGTGGCGCGCTCGGAGGCGTCCATGACGTGGAGGCGCTCGTCCGGCCCGTGCTCGGGGAAGTCGTCGGCGTCGGCCGTCGCCTTCCACTTCATCGCGTACAGGTCGGACACCCGCACCTCGTGGCCCGCGGCCCGCAGGTGCTCGACCGCGAAGGAGGCGAGCGAGGCGGTGAGGGACCGGGAATCCGGGTGGGCGCTGACGACGAGGATCTTCTTCGGCTGCTGCGGGGTGATCGCGTTCATGTCCCTACGTTCGTACGGACCGTCGCGGGCAGCCAGCACCCTGTTCAACCGGTGGATCGCCGATCCTGGTACTGGCAGGGCCACGCATACTGGAGCGCATGAACGGCGTGAACCACAGAGAGCGCGTGAGCGACACTGGCACCGGCGGCGACCAGACGGAGAGGGTCGGCGATCCCGGGCGGGCCCTCGGCGGCTTCCTGCGCGCCCGGCGAGGGCGCGTCGCCCCGGAGCACGTCGGGCTCACCGGTGGACGGCGCCGCCGCGTGCGCGGCCTGCGCCGTGAGGAACTGGCCCAGCTCGCGGGCATCAGTGTGGACTACTACGTCCGTCTCGAACAGGGCCGCGCCACCCAGCCGTCGCCCGAGGTGCTCGACGCGCTCGCCCGTGCCCTCGGGCTCGACGCGGCCGAGCGCACGCACCTCGTCACCCTGGCCGACGCGCGGCGCGGGCCCGCGCCCGACATCCGGGCCAGCCCCCTGCTGCGCGGCATGCTGGACTCCCTCGCGCACTTCCCGGCCTTCGCGACCAACCCCCGCCTGGACGTGGTCGCGTGGAACGCCCTCGGCGCCGAACTGCTCGGCGGCCTCGCCGAGCCCGGCCGCCGCGACCCCAACAACGCCCGGTTCCTCTTCCTCGACCCCGCGTCCCGGGACGTCTTCCCCGACTGGGAGCCGCGGGCCGCGGAAGCCGTGGGCCAGCTGCGCGTCGCCGCCGGGCGCTACCCCGACGACGCGGAACTCGCCGTGCTCATCGCCGAACTGACCGCCCGCAGCGACGACTTCGCGCGCATCTGGGACAGCGGCGAGGTCGTCATGTGCGAGGCGGGCCGCAAGCGCCTGCGGCACCCGGTGGCCGGGACGCTCACGCTGGACTTCGAGCCGCTGCACGTCCAAGCGGCTCCCGAGGTCACGGGCATGGTGGTGCACGTGTTCAGCGCGGGCGACGACCGCGAGGCCGCGGCCACCCTGGGCCGGCTCGGGGACTACGTGGCGAGCCGGGCCAGGTAGGCCTTCGCGCCGGACGGGTCCATCAGCCAGTCCCGGTACGTGAGCGGATCGGCGTAGCCGTTGGCGAAGCGGTGGGCGGCGTCCGGGTGGTCGAAGGCGGCCTCGAAGGCCCGCCACACGTGCTCCGGCTGCGGCTCGCGCAGCATCACGTCGGTGAAGGCGTGCGCGTGCCGGGCGCCCTCCCAGTACGCGGCGAAGGTCTCCCGCATCCACGCCTCGTCGAACGGCTCACCGGCCCGCTCCACGATGGCGGCCAGGTAATGGGAGGCCGCCCGCGCCGCGTTGTTGGAGCCCTGCCCGGTGATGGGGTCGTGCACGGCGATCGCGTCCGCCATGCCGAGCACGCGCAGGTCATCGCCGACGCGCGCCACCGGATGCCGGACCACCGGCGTGACCGCGCCGTACAGGGCGGCGCCCGGGTCGGTCGGCTCGGCCCCGCGGAACCGCGTGTGCTCCCAGGGCGCGTACGTCCGCAGCAGGCCGAGCGCCCGCCGCAGCCCTTCGGCGGGCTCCGGCCGGTCGCCCCAGCAGTCGTAGGCGCCGCCCCACCTGCCCTCGAACAGCAGGATGTCGCAGGGCCCGCCGACCGTGAGCGCCCGCAGCATGATCACGTCGCCGGTCGCCGGCACCCCCGTGTTGCGTACGTACGCCGCCGCCGGGTCGGAGGCGTCGTGGCTGCCGCCGCTCACGTAGAAGCAGGCGAGGGAGCGCTGCGGGCGGTCGAAGACGGACCGGGCGTCGTCGCGGCCGAAGAGCGCGGACAGCTCGCTCCGGCCGGTGGCGAGCACGGTCAGCTCGTGCGCGGCGGCGAGCGCGGCCACCTCGGCCGGGCCGGCGGAGCGGTACTCGACGCGCCCGCCCCGCTCCTCGAACAGCTCCAGCCAGGCCGCGAGCTTCACCCGCTGGTCCACGGAACGCACCTCGTCGTCGAAGGCCGCGGTGAACCGCCGTACCGGCGTGTCCGGTTGGCCTTCCGGGTCCCAGTTGCTCAGCTCGAAGCCGGGCATCACCGGCGCGGTGTCGTCCCAGAGCGCGAGGCCCGCCGCCCGCTCGATGGACAGGGTGGGCCCGAACATGAGCTGGGTCGAGGTGACACGGCCGCCGCGCACCTCCTCCGGCCGCCGCTCGGCGACGAGCGTGACGTCGTACCCGGCCCCGAGGAGGCCGAGCCCGAGCTGGAGCCCGGCCTGTCCCGCTCCCACGATCGCGATCCTGCGCACCCGTTCCTCCTGCCCTCCGGCCTGATCGGCCCGACACGGCTCAGACGTACCCGCGGGAGCATCCGCGAAAGCCAGGCGCGGGTGCGCCGACACCGAGATCCGCGAGGGCGAGTCCGGGTCACCCACGGGGGGTGAGGCGGTCCTCCAGCGTCCGGGGCAACGGGTAGGCGCGCTCTGCCGGGAACAGCCGCTGGGCCTTGGCGGCGTGCCCGGTCTGGACGAGGGCAGCGGCCTTGCGGACCTGAGGGGTGAGGTCGGTGAGCCCGACGATCCACTCGTCGGTGAACGTACGGATCAGTTGGCGGCCGATGCCCACCTGAATGCTGTAGTGGTTCAGCGCCGCCCCGCGCGGGGAGCGCTCCGGGTCCCACTGGACGTGCACCTCCGCCCGGGCCACGGCGGCCGGGTCCGCGGTCGTCAGGACGGCCCGTGACAGGGCCTCCTCCCAGCCCTCACGGCTCATCCGCACGGCCAGGACGCGCTCCTGACCGGACTTGCGGGCCCAGTTGCTGCGGTGCATCAGCCACAGGAACGAGGGCTTGATCCACGTCATCCGGTGGAACGAGAACGGCGCGACGAAGCGGCCCGCCCGCAGCGCCGCGTCCGCGATGGCCGGCGCGTACGCCTGGTAGACCACGATCGTGCGGGCGTCGTAGTCGGCACGGATCCGATGAAGGGATGACATGCGCCGCAACCCTGCCAGCCGCTCTCCCCGCGCGGCGAGTCATTTTCGACCGCGCGGGCGGTCACGGCGCCACGCCTACGACACGGGACTGGTGAGCCCCTCCGGCACAGCGGTCCGCGGCGCGGCGGACGGAGGGGGCGTGAACCGCGAGACGCGGTGGCCGACCGGGACCGGCGTGCGGGGGACGGAGCGGCGGCTGGGGTCCGGGGTGCCCACGTAGAGCCAGCCGATGATCCGTTCGTGCGGCGCGAGGCGCAGCAGGAGGCGGGGCTCGGTCGAGTCGACCGACGCACCGGTGCGCCACATGCTGCCGAACCCGCGGTCGTGGAGCAGGAGCATCAGCGAGTTGACCATCGCGCTGCTCGCGGCCAGCTGCTCCCAGTCCGGTACGCGGTGGTTGCGCCGGGGGACGAGGACCAGGGTCGCGAGGAGCGGGGCGCGCAGGGGTTTGCGCGCCTCGCGTCGGACCGCTTCCGCGTCGGCGGCCCCGGACGCGAAGGCCTCGCCCAGGGCCGCCCGGCTGTCGCCGCGCACGAGGATCCACCGCCAGGGGCGGAGGTGGCCGTGATCGGGCGCGGTCGCGGCCCAGCCGAGCAGATCGACGAATTCCTCGTCGCTCGGGGCCGGGTCGATCAGGCGGTGCTGACTGCGGCGCGTGCGTATCGCGGCTTCCAACTCCATCAGCGACGGCTCCTCATCGTGGTTCTACGTCCCTTCGTCGGTACGAGCCCCTGCGGCGCGGTGGCGCCGGCCGTACGGGCCCCCCTGCCGGGGCGGTGGCTCAGGCGCAGCGCGGCGGCAGCCAGAACGACCGCACCCTCCGTACCGCCGCCAGCCGGTCCCTGGCCATGCTGATCGCCGCGGCGGCGGTGCTGATCCGCAGGTGCTGGGACCGGGCGAAGATCTCGCCGAGCCGCTCGGGGATGAGGCCGGCGCGCTGCCTGACCCGGTTCATGTCGTGGCCCGCGGGATGCAGTTCGTCGACCACCTGGATGAGCCCGAGCGCGTTGATGACGAAGTCCGGCGCGTACAGGATGCCGCGGGCCGCGAGCCGGTCCGCGACCGAGGGCGCGGCGAGCTGGTTGTTGGCCCCGCCCGCCACGACCTTGCAGCGGAGCCGGTCCACGAGGTCGGCGTCGATGACGTTGCCGATCGCGTTCGGGCTGAGGACGTCCACGTCGAGCAGGTAGAGCTTCTCCCTGCTGACGACCTCCGCCCCGCACGCGCGGGCCACCCGCTCGGCCTTCTCCTGGTCGATGTCGGCCACCGTCAGGCGCGCGCCGCCCTCCGCGAGGAGCGTCGCGAGCCGGGCGCCGACCTTGCCGACGCCGTCGACGGCGATGTGGCGTCCTTCCAGGCTGTCGTCGCTGTCGTTGTTCAGGTGCCGCAGACACGCCCGGATGCCGAGGCTCACCCCGTACGCGGTCATCGCGCCCGATTCGCCGGAGCCGCCCTCCTCGACGTCGAGGCCGCGGATCGACCGGGACTCCTTCCGCATGACCCGGAGGTCGGCGGTGGTGATGCCCATGTCGCAGGCGGCGATGAACCGGCCGGAAAGACTCTCCACAGCCTGCCCGAACGCCCGTAGGAGCGTCTCCGACTTCTCCACGCCCGCGCCGCCGAAGATGACCGCCTTTCCCCCTCCGATGTCGAGTCCCGCGCAGGCCGCTTTGTACGTCATGGCGCGGGAGAGACGCAACGCGTCACTGATCGCCTGGTCGTCGTCCCGGTACGGAAGAAAGCGGACGCCGCCGAGCGCGGGGCCCAGCAGTGTCGAATGAATGGCGATGACGCACCGGAGCCCGCCAGGGCCCGAGCTGAACAGCACCTGCTCGTGACCGTCGATTTCGTCGAACACACTCATGACCCACCCCTGAATCCCGTCCGGTGACGGACGGACCGGCGGCCACGCCGTCAAGCGTGCACCGCCGGCCCGTCCGGCACGGAATTATTCGGCCGGCTGCAACCCGGACGAGAGCAGTGCCGCGTCCAGGACGTCCCACAGCGCGCACAGTGATTCCAGGAAGTCCTCCACGCCCTGGGCTATTTGGTCGCTGTTCGAGGCGTCCATGACGGACGAAACGGCCTGGATCACATTCGCCTCGTGCTGTTGCTCGGCACCGGAGTCGCCCCAGTGCTCCGCCATGTAGTGCATTTCCGGCTCTTCGAGGTCGGTCTTGTAGTGGCCGGAGTCGATGAGGGCGCGCTTCTCGCCGGGGATCAGGGACTGGTTGGAGATGATCTCGAGCGCGAGCGCCGTGCCCAGGTTGCGGACGGTGGTGTCGGCGTCGCTGGAGAAGCGGCGCTCGAACACCTTGATGGCGGCCGTCGCCTGCGCGGTCAGGCCGGTCTCGTGGTCGTAACCGGGCAGTGTGGCGAGCAGCCGGTCCGACGACGCCTTCAGCCAGGCCTCGACCCGCTCGGTGTCGTACACGTCGTCGAAGACCGGTGAGCCGGTGCGGTTGACGATGTGGCCTGCCATCGTCGCGAGTTCGGGGCCGTGTCCGGACTCGCTGTCGACGATCTCCTCGATGAGGACGGCCTGCTCGTCCCAGCCGATGCCGCGCAGGGCGGTGGGGAAGTCACCGCCGGGGCGGGTGGAGGCGCAGAACGACTGCACCTGGTGGAAGAGCGCGCCCGAGACCTCGGCGGTCGGGGGCCGCGCGGCCCAGTGGTCGTAGAGGGGGTGGTGGAACACGCGGTGCGTCTTGATCCGGTCGATCAGCGTGTCGGTCGTCGTCATCGATTCCTACTCCGGTGAGGTGGATGGTTCCCCGGGGGAAGCGGGGCGCGCCGGGAGAGCGGGCCGACGCCGCTCAGGCGAATTGCAGCTGCGAGGGGTCGATCTTGGGGACGGAGAAGCCGATCTTCTCGATGTGCTGCGCGATCGAGGCCTTGTACAGCTCGCGCAGCTCGCCGTTGTCGTGCTTGCGCAGGCCCCATTTGACGGCGAGGCGGCCGCGCCGGGAGTCGGGCCGTCCGAACATGTCGAGCGCCATCGGGTAGAACTTGTCCAGCGCCTGCTGTGCCCGGTCGCGGGACTGCCCGCCCGCGTCGTACGCCTCCTGCATCAGGCGCTTGCCGTAACCGAAGTGCCGGGCCTCCTCCTTGAGGATGGCGTCGGCCTCGACGCGCAGCGGCCCGTAGGTGCTCGTGGTCATTTCCTTGATCTGGAAGTGCCCTTCGAGTTCACAGAGGAAGCTGAACGCGGCCCGCTCCTCCCAGACGGTGACCTGTGTGGTCATGCTCTCGGCCGGGAAATAGCGCCGGTCCGCCACGGCCTGGTTCACCATGTGCGAGGTGTCGACGCCGAGCGGGGTGAGCAGTTTGGCGAAGCGGCGGAAATGGTCCACCTCTTCCATGCCGAACTTGAGGCACACATAGCGTTCGTCGGCATTGGGCGCGAGCGGGTAGAACGAATCGACGTACGTGTCGCCCGCGCTCAGCTCGCCCTCTCCATTGGCGAGCATCTGGTGTGTCAGTACCTCACGGTATTCCTCGGGGAGTTCACCGACACTCTCCAGGTTTACAGTCTCCGAAAAGACGTCTCCCATACGAATCTCCTCCGGGTAGCCGAGAAATGGAGACTATCCGGCCGACTCGCGAGGTCGACAGGCCACGTTGGGGCCATATCGCTGGGACCCGATGGAGGTATTCCAGTGACTCTTTGGTGGTACTCCCCGGGGGGGCTTTCCGGGCCCGGCTCCGCTCCGATGCGGAGCGCCCGGGCCTCAGGCTCCGCCGCGCCGGGGCGGCCGGATGTAGGTGAGGGTGTGGTGGGAGACGACCTTGCCGGCGGTGTCGGTCGTCTCGGCCGTGCCGTAGACGATCAGACGGCCGGGCCTGATGATGGTGGACTCGCAGCTCAGGTCGGTGCGGGCCGGGCCGAGGAAGCTCGTCGTCATCTGCTGGGTGACGGACGGGTCGTCCTCACCGAACAGCGACATGATCGCGATCCAGCAGGTCACGTCGGCGAGGGTCATGGCGCAGCCGCCCTGGAGGACGCCGCCGGGCCGGAAGAGTTCGGGGCGCTGGGGCAGCGAGACCCTGGCGTGCCCCTTGGTGACGGCTTCCACCTTGAAACCCCACCAGGGGCCGAACGGGCTGTTATCGAGGACAGCTTGGGCCGCGTCGACATCCATCATCGAAGGAACATAGCATCGTTCGGTATGTCGCCGCGCCGATCCAACGCCGAGCGGACCGAGGCCACCCGGTCCCAACTCGTCCGCACGGCACGCCAGTTGTTCAGTGAGCGCGGGTACGCCGCCACGACCATCGCGGAGATCGCGCGGAGCGCCGGGCTCACGACCGGTGCGCTCTACCACCACTGGGCCGGCAAGGAGGCGCTGCTGGTGGACGTCGTGCACGACATCAACCGGGAGCTGGCCGTACGGATCCGGTCCGGTGAGGCGGCCCGCGGCGGTGAGGGCGGGCCCGTCCCGCTCCTTCTGCGGTCAGGCCTGGAATTCCTCGGGTTCTGCGCCGATCCCGCCGTGGCCCGGCTGCTGCTGCTCGACGCGCCCGCGGTGCTCGGCTACGAGCGGTGGCGTCGGATCGACGAGCAGTGGTGGCTGTCGTCGACGGTCCGCCTGGTGGAGCTGGCTCGCCCCGCGCCCGGCGGAACCGGCTCCGGCGAGGCGGGTCCTGGCAAGGCGGGTCCTGGCGAGGCGGGCCCCGGGGTCGTCGGGTCCCGACAGCTCGCGCTCGCGCTGCTCGGCGCCCTGACGTATCTCGGTCACGAGGTCGCGATGGAGGGCGCCGAGACGGTGGTCAGCGCGGGGCGGACCTATGAAGTGCTGCTCAGATCGCTCCTTTGCTGATGCGGACGCTGACGCGAAGCGGTACGGCCGTGGGCCGTCACATCCAGCGGGCCGAGGCGGGATACGAGAAGTGCGGCCTCCACCCGGCTGGAGGCCGATAACTTTCCCATCGCGCGATGGACGTGTTTCTTCACCGTGTTCTCGGCGATATGCAGGGCGGAGCCGATCTGTTTGTTCGTCATGCCGCCCGCCAGCAGGCGCAGTACGTCGCTCTCCCGTGAGGTGAGGGTCGACATCGCGCCCGATGGCGCCGGCGTGGGGCAGCCGTCGCTGATATCGCGGATCCGGTCGCGTGGAAAGAGATAGGCGGCGCAGCCGCGGTCGACCAGGGCGATCACGCTGGCGAATTCCTCCTGCAAAATCTCAAGGGCCATGAATCCGGCGACCTTGGCCCGTAACGCGTCCTGGACGGTGACGGCGGAGTCATGGCACCACAGGACGATGATCGAGACGTGGGCGCCGATGAGCTGGGCGAGGCGGCGGAGGCTGTCCCCCGAGAGTTTGCGGAGATTGAGCAGGACGATGTCGGGGTCCAGGCAGTCGGCCGCGGTCAGGACTCCGGCCACGTCCTGGGCCACGCCGACCACGTCGAGTCCGGGTGCTTCCCTGCTCATCGCCACGAGACCGGACCGGGTCACGACACGGTCATCGGCGATCAACAGTCGTATCTGAGCCATGTGCGGCGTCCTTTTCCCCCGTATGGCCGCCTGGGGCCTCTGTGGAGGCCGGGCGTCAGATGCGGCCACAAGATCGAATGAGGTCAGATGGTGCCGATCCGTCCATGGGCCGCAATGACCGTTGTCTTCGGTGAGAAAGTCGGCAATGCGGGCCATTTCTCTGAACCGTCGGCATAGCGCAGTTCTTCGCGACATCGGGCGATCGGTGCTGAACCGGTGGGGAGCAAATGCGAAGCGCCACAGTGAAGGTCCGCGTGCGGGTTGTCCGCCTCGGGCTCTTCGCTGATCTGAGGTTTTGTGCCGGTATCCCGCCCTGCGGGCCGCTCCGGCTTCACCATGGCCGACGGGGAAAATCGGCCATGCGCGTGAGTGCCGCCGTCGCGCCCGAGATGCCACTCCTCGGCCGGACGTCGGACTCATGGCGAGCGTACAACAGCGTCACCTCCGTGGGGAGATAAGAAGGAGATATTCCGGATTTGGCTCTTGCGGGTGGCGCCCCACTCGAATCGGTCATTCCCCCGTTCCGTCGGATTCCGGTGAAGCGCCGTACGTCCGTCGCGCGCGGCCCTACCGTGTAGTCCCCTCGCCGGTGGCGCGCCGGGGTGCCGGGGCGGTGCGGAAGGGGCTGGACCGTGCGCGACCAGGAAATCTCTCCGAGGTCCACGAGGCCGCGGCTCCGCGCGGTGGCCGTGGCGGTCGCGGTCGGCCTGCTGGTGGGCGGCGCCGGGGGACTGGGCGCGCATCAGCTGTGGCCCGGTGACGGTTCCGGCGGCGGCCGGGCCGAGCCTTCGGCCGCCGCCACGCCCGGTTCCCGGGCCGAGCCGATCCGCGCGGCGATGGTGGCCGAGAGCCGGGTGGGCGTCGACGTCGTCGCCCGCCGGGGCGGCGACCCCGACTTCTTCACCGGCCAGGCCCGCCTCGACCTGCGCGACGGCGCCACCGCGCGGGCCGCGACCCACGTCCTGTACGACATGGGCGAAGGCCATGCCTGGTACCCGCCGGAGATCGTGCTGATCGGCAACCGCGCGGTCATCACCCCCGCCCGGGAGATGACAGGGCCCGAGTACGGCCCGCAGGGCTCGTACCGCACCGAGCCCGACGCGACCGCTGCGGCGGCGGACGACGTCGCGGTGCGCAACGCCCTGGAGGCCCGGTGGCTGGCCCAGCCCGCGCATCTAGCGGCGCTCGTCGACGGCGCCACCGCGCTGAGCACCGAGCGGTCGCGCGGCGTCCGCACCCTCACCGGCAGCACCCCGTTGCGTACCCTCGCCGCGGACCCGGCCTGCGGCCCTCTCTACCGTCCCTACGCGGCCGACCGCCCCGACGGCGCCGTCCGCTTCACGCTCGTCGTGACCGCCCGCGAGCTGCCCGAGTCGCTGAGGACCGCGGTGCCCTCGGGGTCCGGCGCGGACGACTTCCGTGTGGAGTACCGGGACTGGGGGAAGGGCGACGCGATCACCGCGCGCCCGGGCCCCACGCCGGCACCCCAGTGGACCACCGCCGACTGAGCCCCCAGGGCGCGCGTTCGGAGCGCGCGCCGACCGGCACCGCCCTGCCCTAGAGTCGCCGGATGCGACGAAGGACAGGGGTGGCGGCGGTCGCCGGGGCAGCGGCCCTGGCCTGGGGCGAGTGGATGAACTGGCGTTGGTCCCGCGCTCTCGTGGGGAGCGCCCCTGGCGATGTCGAGGCCGTGGTCGTCCTGGGATTCCGGAACTCCCGGGCGACAGCCAACGTCATCAACCGCTGGCGCGTTCGCGCCGGCGTTCGCTCTGCCATCACTGACGATGCGCGGGACTCTCGCGTGATCTTCAGCGGTGGCGCGACGACCGGTGGTGCCGCGGAGGCGCAGCTGATGGCCGACTACGCGAAGTCGGTGCTCGGCTTCGACGGCACGGTGATCCTTGAAGACGAGAGCGGCACGACGTGGGAGAACATCACGAACGTGATCCCGCTGCTGGAAGACGTCGACCGCATCAAGATCGTGTCCCAGCCCGCGCACGCGCTCAAGGCCCGCGCGTACTTACGGCGGCAGCGCCCCGATCTCGCCAAGAGGCTGGTGCGCGCGGAGGACTACCGTCCCGGCGAGTGGGTGGTCGTCAAACCGCTGTTGGCCCTGTACGGGCTCTGGTCACTCCGCGGCCTCGGCGCCGACGAACGCCATTCAACGGGCCCCCTCAGCCTTGAACGTGCCCAGGCGCTCCCGGGTGGTGACGCGGCCGTCGCACACGGCTGAATCCCTACCTTTTCCAGTGCCCGCCGACGGTGCAGGGTGGTCTCCGGCACCTGTCATCACCAGTTGACCTTACTTTGATCACATGTACTTCACATCGTGCGGCGAGGCCTCCGTGCGCTGAGCCTCCGTGTGGGCGCGTTCGCCACCCCCCCCGGCCGAACGCGCCCCACGGACCCGCAACTCGTCCCCGAACGAGTGAGGTTGCGCGCGACAAACGGTGCGTTCCGGTATGCCTGGCGGCGGCAATACCGCTCCCCACCCCTCTGAAAGGCCAGTCATGCGCGTCCGCCTCGCCCTCGGTGCCGCCGCGAACACCCTGCTCATCGCGGGCCTCGCCGCCGCCACGCCCGCCCACGCGGGCCGGTTCGACGACCTGACCGTCAACGGCACCGGCACGGTCGCCGCCGACGGCACCATCACGCTCTCCGGGACGTACCGCTGCCTGTCCGACGGCACCCCCGGCCCGGTGTTCGTCAGCAGCACCCTCGTCCAGGGCAACCAGTCCACCGGCATCGGCGGCACCGCCGCGGTCTGCGACGGCCAGGTCCGCGAGTGGACCAACACCAGCAAGGGCACCGGTTCCCACTTCGAGCGTGGTGAGGCCACCGTGCGGGCCCACCTGATGAAGCTGTCCACGAAGAGCGGCCTGCCCATGCCGCAGCCGCTCGCCCACGAGGAGGAACAGGTCGAGCTGAGCTAGTCCGGGGCCGGGCAACCAGTGCTGTGGCGGGGGGGGGGGGGGGGGGGGGGGGGGGGGGGGGGGGGGGGGGGGGGGGGGGGGGGGGGGGGGGGGGGGGGGGGGGGGGGGGGGGGGGGGG
>NZ_JBWKJZ010000065.1:0-17599 GCF_056431945.1 Streptomyces sp. NPDC045778 | reverse complement strand
CCCCCCCCCCCCCCCCCCCCCCCCCCCCCCCCCCCCCCCCCCCCCCCCCCCCCCCCCCCCCCCCCCCCCCCCCCCCCCCCCCCCCCCGCCGCCGTATGCGGGCGACCCCAGATGGACGTACGGAAAACTTGACGGCACCTGTCAGGTTTCGACGGCAGGGTGATCTCCGTCAGCGCGATCACCGCGCCCCACGCACAACGGAGGCACCCCGTGGAACTCAGCGACCCCACCGCCAAGCGACTCACCTTCCGCCCCGGTCAGGAGGGGTACGAGGACGAGGTCGCGGGCTTCCAGACAGGCTTCGCCCAGCGGCCGGACATCGTCTTCGCCGCGTCGGACGCCGACGACGTCGTGGCCGCCGTGCGGTACGCGGCCGACGCGGGCCTGCCCATCGGTGTCCATGCCACGGGGCACGGCCTGCCGGACGCCGCGCGGGGCGGTGTCCTCATCAGCACCCGCCGGATGGACTCCGTGGAGATCGACGCCGGGGCGCGCACCGTGCGGGTCGGGGCCGGCGTGCGCTGGGCCCAGGTCGTGGCGGCGGCGGCCGAGCACGGCCTCGCCCCCCTGAACGGCTCGGCGCCGAGCGTGGGCGTGGTGTCGTACACGCTCGGCGGCGGCATCGGCATCCTGGCGCGGGAGTTCGGCTACGCGGCCGACCACGTGCGCTCGGTGGACGTCGTGACGGCGGACGGCGAGCTGCGGCACGTGACGGCCGAGAGCGACCCCGAGCTGTTCTGGGGGCTGCGCGGCGGCGGCGCGAACCTGGGCGTGGTGACCGCCCTGGAGATCGGCCTGGTGCCGGTGGCGCGCCTGTACGGCGGAGCGCTCGTCTTCGACGGCCGCGAGGTCGACCCGGCGGTGCTCCTGCGCGGCTACGCCGCCTGGGCCGAGACCGTGCCGCGGCAGCTCACCTCGTCCGTGGCCGCCCTGGTCTACCCGGACCTGCCGCAGCTCCCGCCGCAGCTGCGGGGCCGCTATCTGGTGACGGTGCGCGTCGCCCACACCGGCACGGCCGAGGAGGGCGAGCGGCTCGTGGCGCCGCTGCGCGCGCTCGGCCCCACCGTCTCGGACGACCTGCGCGAGCTGCCGTACGCGGAGAGCCACACGATCCACAAGGACCCGGACTTCCCGCACGCCTACTACGGCGACAACCTGATGCTGACCGAGCTGGACCTGCCGGGGGCCGAGCGGCTGCTCGCGCTCACCGGGCCCGCGGCCGAGCACATGCACGTCGTCCAGCTCAACCACCTGGGCGGCGCGCTCGCCCACCCCGTGGGCCCCGACAACGCGGTGCCGCACCGCGGCGCGGCCTGGGCCGTCAGGCTCCTGTCGCCGCTGGAGGGCACGGACCGCGAGGCGCTGCGGGAGCTGTACGCGCGGGCGTTCGCCCCGCTGGCCCCGCACGCCGTGGGCCGGTCGGTGAACTTCACGCTCGCGGGCGGCGACCGCCCCGACGGCGTGTACGACGCGGACACGCAGAAGAGGCTCGCCAGGCTGAAGGCCACGTACGACCCGGCGAACCTCTTCAGGCGGAACTACAACGTCGGCTGAGCCGCCGTGCTCAGCTCTTGTCGCCCAGCAGCTTCCACGACAGCGGCAGGGCGCCCATGGCGAGGGCGGCCTTGAGGGCGTCGCCGATCAGGAACGGGGTGAGCCCCG
The DNA here is from genome assembly GCF_056431945.1 of Streptomyces sp. NPDC045778. Classification (NCBI taxonomy): domain Bacteria; kingdom Bacillati; phylum Actinomycetota; class Actinomycetes; order Kitasatosporales; family Streptomycetaceae; genus Streptomyces; species Streptomyces sp. NPDC045778. The sequence continues at coordinate 15,937 of NZ_JBWKJZ010000065.1, read as the reverse complement.
CGGCGACCGCCGCGCTCAGGGACATGCCGGTGGAGGCGGCCAGGTACGGCACGCCGACGGCGTAGATGATCGCGGAGCCGAGGACCATGGTCCCCGCCGTGCGCAGCACGTTCCGGTCGGCGCCGCGCCGGGCCAGGGAGCCCACCGCGGCGGCGGCGAGCATCATGCCGAGGACGTAGCCGAGTGAGGGCATCCCGTAGCCCGCCCTGGCCTCGGCGAACCACGGCACGCCCGCCATGCCCACCAGGGCGTAGAGCGCGAGCGACAGGAAGCCGCGGCGTGCGCCGAGCGCCGTGCCGACCAGGAGCGCGGCGAAGGTCTGCCCCGTCACCGGCACCGGCGAGCCGGGCACGGGCACGGAGATCTGGGCGGCGAGGCCGGTGAGCGCGGCACCGCCGAGCACGAGCGTCGCGTCGCGCAGGCGGGAGGCGGGGATCAGGTCGGCCAGGACCTGGCCCGGACGGGTGGTGGCGGCGGCTGTGCTCATCGGGACTCCGCGGTTCTGGGACGTCTGGGGGCGGGTGGTGCGTGGGACGACCTGACCCTAACCCCGGGGCGGGCGCCCGATCAGGGGGCGCGGATGACAAAGGGAGCGGCTCCGGCTTGGTGGGCTCCGCACAAAGGACCGGGCCCACACCCGGTCGGGCGTGATGCTGGTCACTGAGGTCAGGAATGCCGGGGCCGGGTTTTGCGTTCAGGGGCGCGTGCCGGTGAGACTGTGGAGTCTCACCAACTCCCCTTGAGTACCCCGAGCACCCTGAGAGTCAGCTGAGCCCGATGCACGATCACCAGCGGCCCGACTCAGGGGTGCCCCCGACGGCTCCCGCGGACCCCTTCGGCCCCGCCGAGCCCCTCGGCGGCGGCCTCAAGCAGCGCCATCTGACCATGCTGGGCCTCGGCGGCGTCATCGGCGCCGGCCTGTTCGTCGGCTCGGGCGCCGGGATCGCGGTCGCCGGGCCCGGCATCGTCCTGTCGTATCTGATCGCGGGCGCGCTCGCGATGTGCGTGATGCGGATGCTCGGCGAGATGTCGGCGGCGATGCCCGCCTCGGGGGCGTTCTCCGTGCACGCGGAGCGGGCGCTCGGCCGCTGGGCCGGGTTCTCGGTCGGCTGGATGTACTGGTTCCTGCTCGTCGTCGTGCTCGCCGTGGAGGCCACAGGGGCGGCACGGATCGCGCACGAGTGGGCGCCGGGCGTGCCGCAGTGGGCGTGGGTGCTCCTCTTCATGGTGTTCTTCACCGGCGCCAACCTCTCGGCGGTGAAGAACTTCGGCGAGTTCGAGTTCTGGTTCGCGGCCCTGAAGGTCTTCGCGATCGTCGCGTTCCTCGTCCTCGGGCTCCTCGCGATCTTCGGGGTGCTCCCCGACACCGACCCGGTCGGCCTCACCCACCTCACCGGCGATGGCGGCTTCCTGCCGCTCGGCTGGGACGGGGTGATCTCCGGCGTGGTCGTGGTCCTGTTCGCCTTCGGCGGCCTGGAGATCGTCACGATCGCGGCCGCCGAGTCCGACGACCCGGTGCGCTCGGTGGCCCGCGCGGTGCGCAGCGCCGTGTACCGCATCCTCTTCTTCTACGTCGGCTCGATGCTGGTCATCGTGACGGTGCTGCCGTGGACGGCGCAGCAGGCCGGGTTCAGCCCGTATGTGAGGGTGCTCGACTCGATCGGCGTCCCGTCCGCCGGGACCCTGATGAACATCGTGGTGTTCGTGGCTCTCCTGTCGTCCCTGAACGCCAATCTGTACGGGGCCTCGCGCATGGTCTTCTCGCTCGCGGAGCGCGGCGAGGCGCCCCGGGGCCTGCTGAAGGTGTCGCGGGGCGGGGTGCCGCGGCGCGCGGTGCTCGCGTCGGTGGCCTTCGGCTTCGTCTCGGTGCTGCTCAATCTGAAGTGGCCCGACTCCGTCTTCCTCTACATGCTCAACTCCGTCGGCGCGGCCCTGCTCTTCGTGTGGGCGCTCATCGCCGTCTCGCAGCTGCGCCTGCGCCGCCGCATCGAGCGCGAGGCGCCGGAGCGGCTCACCCTGCGGATGTGGTTCTTCCCGTGGCTGACGTGGGCGGCACTCGCGGCGATGGGCGTGGTGATCGCCCTGATGCTGCGCGACGACGGCGCGCGCCCGCAGCTCCTGTGGTCGGCGGGTGCCACGGCGGCGGTGATCGCGGTGGCGCTGCTGCGGGAGTGGGCGACGCGGCGTACACGGCGGATGCGGCGTACGTAACTCCTCTACGAACGGCACATGACACGGATAGGACATCGGGGGCGAAACACCCCCGTGGGATCACGCACGTATGACGAAGTAGTGAAGAAGTCTTCACCATGTGTGAGCGTCGTGTCCGTATACCGGTCAACTGTTCCCTGTGAGCGGTGCCAGTGCTCAGACTGTGCCCCACTTCCCCCTGTGGTTCCCGCGCGGTTCCTTCCTTCCATCTCCCGCTAGCGAACAGGGACGCCCATGTCTCAGACGTCCGTGAACGACGCACCACCCCAGGCCGACGCGCCCCTCGGGCACGGCCTCAAGCAGCGTCATCTGTCGATGATCGCCCTCGGCGGCGTCATCGGCGCCGGGCTCTTCGTGGGCTCCGGGAAGGCCATCGCCGCCGCGGGGCCCTCGATCATCCTGGCCTACTCGCTGTCCGGCGCCCTGGTCATGCTCGTCATGCGCATGCTCGGCGAGATGGCGGCGGCCAACCCCGCGTCCGGCTCCTTCTCCGTGCACGCCGAGCGGGCCCTCGGCCCCTGGGCCGGGTTCACGGCGGGCTGGTCCTTCTGGTTCCTGCTGTGCGTGGCCGTCGGCCTCGAAGGGATCGGCGCCGCGCAGATCGTGCACGGCTGGGTGCCCGGCGTGCCCGAGTGGGCCTGGGTCGCCCTGTTCATGCTGGTGTTCTGCGCCACGAACCTCGCGGCCGTGAAGAACTTCGGCGAGTTCGAGTTCTGGTTCGCCGCGCTGAAGATCACCGCGATCGTCCTCTTCCTCGGCATCTGCGTGCTCGCGATCCTCGGCTGGCTCCCCGACACCGACGCGCCCGGCACCTCCAACCTCACCGGCCACGGCGGCTTCATGCCCAACGGCGTGGACGGCCTCATCGTGGGCCTGCTCGCCTCCGTCTTCGCCTACGGCGGCCTGGAGACGGTCACCATCGCCGCGGCCGAGTCCGAGCACCCCGTCCAGGGCGTCGCCAAGGCCGTGCGCACCGCCATGTGGCGGATCGCCATCTTCTACATCGGCTCCATGGCCGTCGTCGTGACGCTGCTCCCCTGGACCTCCGAGGAGGTCGCCGCCAAGGGCCCGTACGTCGCCACGCTCGACCACCTCGGCATCGACGGCGCGGGCCAGATCATGAACGTGGTCATCCTCGTCGCCCTGCTCTCCGCGATGAACGCCAACATCTACGGCGCCTCCCGCATGGCCAACTCGCTCGTGCAGCGCGGCCAGGGCCCCAAGGCGCTCGGACAGCTCTTCAACGGCGTGCCGCGGATCGCGGTCCTCACCTCCTCGGTCTTCGGCTTCCTGTGCGTGCTGCTCAGCTACTGGCGGCCCGACGACATCTTCCAGTGGCTGCTCAACACCATCGGCGCGATCATCCTCGTCGTGTGGTTCTTCATCGCCGCCGCCCAGCTGCGCCTCCGCAAGAAGCTGGAGCGCGAGGCCCCGGAGACCCTCGTCGTGAAGATGTGGCTCTTCCCCTGGCTGACGTACGTGGCGCTCGCCGGGATGGCCACGGTGTTCGTCCTGATGGCGCGCGAGGAGGAGACCCGTACGCAGCTGTACTACACGGGCGGCCTCACGCTGCTCCTGATGGCCGTCGGATTCGTACGGCAGAAGATGCTGGAGGGCCGCGGGACGGCGCCGCGCGCCTGACCCCGCACGCCCCTGACGGCCGGAGGCCCGGTCCACTCGACGTGGACCGGGCCTCCGGCCGTTCCCGTTCCCGCTTCCGCCCCGTTCGCCTGCGCTCTGGGGCTCGCGACCTAGGGCCAAGGGCTGATCAACTTCAGGCTCCACCTGCTGCTAGCCTGCACTTGCACATAGGTCGCAATAAGAGGTGCCCCGCGGCGCCGGGCGATACGGCACGGTCCCCCGCGGAGCACGGTCGGAGGGCTCGCTCATGGCCATTTACACACTCCCTGAACTTCCGTACGACTACGCGGCGCTGGAGCCGGTGATCAACCCGCAGATCATCGAGCTGCACCACGACAAGCACCACGCCGCGTACGTGAAGGGGGCGAACGACACCCTGGAGCAGCTGGCGGAGGCGCGCGACAAGGAGACGTGGGGCGCCATCAACGGCCTGGAGAAGAACCTGGCCTTCCACCTCTCCGGGCACATCCTGCACAGCATCTACTGGCACAACATGAACAGCCCCAAGGACGGCGGCGGTGGCGAGCCCACGCACGCCGACGGCGTGGGTGAGCTTGCGGACGCCATCACCGAGTCCTTCGGCTCCTTCGCCAAGTTCAAGGCGCAGCTGACGAAGGCCTCGGCGACGACGCAGGGTTCGGGCTGGGGCGTGCTCGCCTACGAGCCGCTCAGCAACCGCCTGATCGTCGAGCAGATCTACGACCACCAGGGCAACGTCGGCCAGGGCTCCACGCCGATCCTGGTCTTCGACGCCTGGGAGCACGCCTTCTACCTGCAGTACAAGAACCAGAAGGTGGACTTCATCGAGGCCATGTGGCAGGTCGTCAACTGGCAGGACGTGGCCAAGCGCTACGAGGCCGCCAAGCAGCGCGTGAACAGCCTGCTCCTGGCCCCCTGAGTCACCCCGCGGGCCCCGCGCCCGCGTAGAACGTCCTGCCTCGTGATCGTCTTCTCAACCTTCGCGTCGGCAGGCGGATGGACGAAAGGCCCCCACGAGGACGTGACTCGTGGGGGCCTTTCGCCTTGCGCGCCTCAGCGCCGCTCTCGCGGGCTCGGTCCTCAGTCGAAAATGGGGTCCTGGGTGCGCGTGCGCTTGATCTCGTAGAAGCCCGGGGTCGAGGCCACGAGCAGGGTGCCGTCCCACAGGCGGGCCGCGGCCTCGCCCTTGGGGGCGGGCGTGACGACCGGGCCGAAGAAGGCGATCTGCTCGCCGTCGGGGCCGGGCACGGCGATGACGGGCGTGCCGACCTCCTGGCCGACCTTCTCGATGCCCTCGTTGTGGGAGGCGCGCAGCTCGGCGTCGTAGGGCGTGGTGTCCCAGTGGTCGAGGAGGGATTCGGGCAGGCCGACCTCCTTCAGGGCACCGGCGACGGCCTCCTTGGTGGGGCCCTGGCCCTGGTTGTGGATGCGGGTGCCGAGCGCGGTGTAGAGGTCGCCGAGCACCTCTCTGCCGTGCTCCTGCTGGGCGGCGATGACCACGTGCACCGGGCCCCAGGCCTTGGTCGCCAGCATCTCGCGGTAGTCCTCGGGCAGCTCGTCGAGCTTGTCCTCGTTGAGCACGGCGAGGCTCATCACGTGCCAGGTGACCTCGATGTCGCGGACCTTCTCGACCTCCAGGATCCACCGCGAGGTCATCCAGGCCCAGGGGCACAGCGGGTCGAACCAGAAGTCGACGGGGGTCTTCTCGACGATCTCGGACATGTCTCTCCCTAGGGAATGCGTTCGAAGCCTGGCCAGGGCAACGTCGGGGGCGCGGCAGGGCATTCCCGGATGTCCGCCGACCGGGCCACGTGCGAGGATCAGAGGCATTCGAACGAGAGTCATGCGAGCCACGAGGGAGTGCCGCCCGTGCCCGGTGAGAATCTGTCCCGCGACGAGGCCCAGGAGCGGGCCGCGCTGTTGTCCGTCGACGGGTACGAGGTCTTCCTCGACCTGCGCTCGGCGGTCGGCGACAGCCAGGAAGGCGACACCGCGCCCCGCACCTTCCGCTCCGTCACGACGATCCGGTTCCGCTGTGCCGAGCCAGGGGCGGCGAGCTTCGCGGACCTGATCGCCCCGAGCGTCACCGCCGTCTCGCTGAACGGCAAGGACCTCGACCCCTCCGAGGTCTTCGACGGCAGCCGCATCGCGCTGGAGGATCTGCGCGAGGAGAACGAGCTGGTGGTCGACGCCCGGTGCGCCTACAGCCGCACCGGCGAGGGCATGCACCGCTTCGTCGACCCGGAGGACGGCGAGGTCTACCTCTACACGCAGTACGAGCCCGCGGACTCCCGCCGCGTCTTCGCCAACTTCGAGCAGCCCGACCTGAAGGCCCCCTTCCGTTTCTCCGCGCAGGCCCCGGAGGGCTGGACGGTGTGGAGCAACGGCGCAGGGGAGCAGGTGGACGGCGTCTGGCGATTCGCCGAGACCAAGCCCATCTCGACGTACATCACAGCGATCGTCGCCGGCCCGTACCACTACGTGACCGATTCCTACGAGCGCGTCTTCGAGGACGGCACCCGTCTGGAGATCCCCCTCGGCGCGATGTGCCGCAAGGGCCTGGCCAAGCACTTCGACGCCGACGACGTCTTCCTGGTCACCAAGCAGGGCCTGGACTTCTTCCACGACCACTTCGACTTCCCCTACCCCTTCGGGAAGTACGACCAGGCCTTCGTCCCGGAGTACAACCTGGGCGCGATGGAGAACCCGGGCTGTGTGACGTTCCGCGAGGAGTTCATCTTCCGCGGCAAGGTGACCCAGGCGTCGTACGAGCGCCGGGCCAACGTGATCCTGCACGAGATGGCGCACATGTGGTTCGGCGACCTGGTCACCATGCGCTGGTGGGACGACCTGTGGCTGAAGGAGTCCTTCGCCGATTTCATGGGCTCCTTCTCGATGGTCGAGGCGACCCGGTTCACGAACGGCTGGATCACCTTCGCCAACAACCGCAAGGCGTGGGCGTACCGCGCCGACCAGCTCCCCTCCACGCACCCGGTCACGGCAGACATCCGCGACCTGGAGGACGCCAAGCTGAACTTCGACGGGATCACGTACGCCAAGGGCGCCTCCGTCCTCAAGCAGCTCGTGGCGTACGCCGGCCGCGACGCCTTCCTGGAGGGCGCCCGGCGCTACTTCAAGCGGCACGCGTACGGCAACACCCGCCTGGGCGACCTGCTCTCGGTCCTGGAGGAGACCAGCGGGCGCGACATGACGGCCTGGTCGCGGGCCTGGCTGGAGACGGCGGGCGTCAACTCCCTCACCCCGCAGGTCACCCTGAGCGCGGAGGGCCGCGTCACGGAGCTGGCCGTCGTCCAGGAGGCGGCCGAGAGCCACCCGAGCTTGCGCCCGCACCGCGTGGCCGTGGGCCTGTACCGCCGCTCGGACGCGGGCGACCTCGTGCGGTACGCCCGCGCGGAGGTGGACGTCGAGGGCCCGCGCACCACGGTCGCGGACCTCGCCGGCGCCGAGGCACCCGAGCTGGTCCTGGTCAACGACGACGACCTGACGTACTGCAAGATCCGCTTCGACGAGACCTCCCTCGCCACCCTGCGCGCGCACCTCGGCGACCTCACCGACCCCCTCGCCCGCGCCCTGTGCTGGTCGGCGCTGTGGAACCTCACGCGGGACGCGCTCATGCCCGCGCGGGACTTCGTCGACCTCGTGCTGCGGTTCGCCGGGCGCGAGACCGACATCGGCGTGCTCCAGATGCTGCACTCCTGGGCGGGCACGGCCCACACGCACTACGCCGCGCCCGGCTGGCGCGAGGAGGGCGGGCGGCTGCTGGCCGAGGGTGCGCTCCGGGAGCTGCGGATCGCCGCGCCGGGCAGTCAGCACCAGCTGACGTGGGCGCGGTTCTTCGCCTCCGTGGCCTCGTCGGAGGCCGACCTCCAGCTCCTCCAGGGCCTCCTCGAAGGCACCGCGAAGATCGACGGCCTGGACGTGGACCAGGAGCTGCGCTGGGCCTTCCAGCTGCCGCTCGCGGTCCACGGCGTGGCGGACGAGCGGGCGCTCACGGCCGAGCTGTCCCGCGACGACACGGCGTCCGGCAAGCGCCACCAGGTCCGCTGCCTGGCCGCGCGGCCGTCCGCGGCGGTGAAGGCGCAGGCCTGGGCCGCGGTGGTGGAGTCGGACGCGCTGTCCAACGCCCTGGTGGAGGCGACGATCGCGGGCTTCGCGCAGCCCTCGCAGCGGGAGCTGGTCGCGGAGTACGCCCCGAAGTACTTCGCCGCCGTCGAGCGGGTCTGGGCGGAGCGGTCCATCCAGATCGGCATGGACGTGGTGCGGGGCCTCTTCCCGCACCTCCAGGACAGCCCCGGGACGGTGGCCGCGGCCGACGCGTGGCTCTCCGCCCACGAGTCGGCCCCGCCGGCGCTGCGCCGCCTCGTCCTGGAGTCCCGGGACGACCTGGCCCGCGCCCTGCGTGCCCAGGCGTGCGACACCGGCTCCGTCGAGGGGTGAAGGGGCCCGCCCGGGGCCGGGGCCGCAGCCGTGTGCGGTCCCGGTCCCGGGGGGCCTGGTGACCGGGTGGGTGACCGGGCGTCAGCCGATCTGCGCGCCGTAGCGCGAGAGGGCGTCCACGACCGGGGCGAAGTAGGTCTGGCCGCCGCTGGAGCAGTTGCCGCTGCCGCCGGAGGTGAGCCCGAGCGCGCTGTTGCCGGCGAACATGGAGCCGCCGCTGTCGCCGGGCTCGGCGCAGACGTTGGTCTGGATCAGACCGTTGACCGTGCCCTGGGGGTAGCTGACGGACACGTTGAGCCGCCGCACGGTGCCCCCGTGCAGCCGCGTGGTGGAGCCGCTGCGCTGCACCTGCTCGCCGACCACGGCCTGGCGGGCCCCGGTGATCTGCTGGGAGCCGCCGTTGTAGAGGTTGACCTCGCTCGGGTGGGCGACGTCCGCGGTGTACTTCACGATGGCGTCGTCGCGCCCGGGGAAGCCGTAGTCCTCGACCTGGGCGATCACGGGGCCGCCCCGGGTCTCGGACCAGCTGGTGCCGGCGAGGGAGGCGCAGTGGCCCGCGGTGAGGAAGTAGGGCCGGCCGTCCTTGACGACGTTGAAGCCCAGCGAGCAGCGGCCGCTGGAGCTCCAGATGGCGTCGCCGCCGCGGATGAGGGGCTGGAGCTTTCCGGCGGTGCGCTCGAGGACGGCCTTGCCGTCCTGGGCCGCCACCCGCTGCTTCAGGCGGTCGAGGGCGGCGCCCTTGACCGTGGAGTCAGCGGTGACGACCACCTTGTTGAGGACCGGGTCCGTGCCGCGTGACGTGCCGGGGGTCGGGCGTTCGCCCAGGGAGCGCTGGACCGCGTCCAGTTGGGCCTGGGAGTGGGTGACCGTCCTCGGCTCGGCTCCGGCGGCGCGGACCCGGTCGGCCGTGGCCTCGTCGAGGACGTTGACGACGAGCTTCTTGGCGGCGGCGTCGTAGTAGGCGCCCGCGGTGTCGTCGGCGAAGCGGTCGGTCAGGGAGTCGGCGAGCCGGCCCGCGGCGGCGGCGCCGAGGGCCTTCGGAGTGGGGTCCGGGGCCGCGGAGCTGGTGGTCGCCGCGGTGAGGGTGCCCGCGACCAGGGCGGCGACGCCGATGCCGGTGAGGACGAGGCGTCGTGTGGTTGCTCGTGGGGGTGTCACTCAGTACCTCCATGGGGGGATGGAGCCGCCCAAGTCGGGTGCGGCTCCGGGGAGTTACCGGTTCCCGGCATGGACAGACGACGGGGTTACGTCGCGTTCATGCCAAGCATCGCGCCGAGTATGACGAGGGGGCCGCCCGCCCACAAGGGGGTGGCGCAAGAAAGCGGACGCACTCCGTCCCCGCCGTGCGCCCCCGCCGGGAGAGCCTCGCCCGAGCCCTCACCGGCCCCCCGCCCGGACCCCTCGCCGAGCCCTGCCCGCCCCTCTCACCGAGCCCCGCCCGGGCCCCCGCCCGAGCCCCGCCCGGCCCTCTCGCCGATGCCCGCCCGCCCCGCGAACCGGGCCTTTTCGGTCCTCGAACTCCCGTACTTTAGGACGGGGTTGTCCGGTTTTGTCGACGGGACTGTAACAGCGGTTAGGGGGCGGACCGGCACCGGGAATGGCCCCGGCATGAACCACAACACCCCGCTCTCCCCCCGCCCTCTGCGCCACCTCGCCGACGTCCAGCGCCGCGTCATGAGCGCGGCCCAGCTGCGCGCGCACGGCGTCGGCGCCGCCGACGTCACCGCGCACTGCCGCCCCGGCGGCCCCTGGCAGCAGCTCCTGCCCGGCGTCTATCTGCTCCACCCGGGCCCGCCGACCAGCGAGGAGCGGCTGCACGGCGTGCTGCTCTACGCCGGGCGGCCCCCGGCCAAGGAGACCCGGGCCATCCCCGCGCAGCCCCGGCCCGGCGAGCCGCACACCGGCCCGGCCCCCTACGCCGACGCGATGGTCACCGGGCTCGCCGCCCTCACCCTGCACCGCTTCGCCTCCGCGCCGCCGCTGCTGTCCCTTGACCGGATCGACGTCCTGGTCCCGCGCACGCGGCGGCTCCGCTCGACCGGCTGCGCCCGCCTCGTCCGCGCGTACACCCTGCCCACACCGCTCCAGCTCACCGGCGTGCCGGTGGCGCCGGTGCCGCGCGCCCTTGCCGACGCCGTCGCCCAGCTCGCCGACGCGGGCGCGGTGCGGCGGCTTCTCACCGAGGCCGTGCGCGGCGGGCACTGCGAACCCGGCGCCCTGGTGAAGGAGTTGAACCGGGCCCGCCTGCTCGGCCGCCCGCACGTGGTGGACGCCGTGGACTCGCTGCTCGCCGAGGGGCGCGCGATCGCCGAGGACCGGCTGCACGCCCTGGTCCGCGACCACGGGCTCCCCGACCCGCTGTGGAACGTCGACCTGCGCCTTCCGGGCGGTCCTCACCTGGGCGGCGTCGACGCGTACTGGCCCGAGCACGCCGTGGCCCTGGAGCTGGACACGCGCGCCCCGCGACACGGTGCGCGCCCCGGCCGCACGGAGCGCCACAAGGAGGAGGCCGACGAGCAGTGGTCCGAGTACGCCCGCAAGCGCGAGCACTTGGAGCGGCTCGGCGTCACCGTCGTCCACGTCACGCCGAGGAAGCTGCGGGACGCGGCCGACCAGCAGGCGGCGATCGTCCGGACGGCCCTGATGGCCGCGTCCGACCGGGACCCGGCGGCGTACCTCGTGGTCCTGCCCCGCTGACGCGGGCGCGCGCCCCCAAGGGGAGAGGCGGGGGCGCAGCTCCGGACGGCGGAGCTGCGCCCCCGCGTCGTCGCGTACGGCCGGCCTCAGGCGCCGCAGAACTCCGCGTTCAGGATCGGGCCCTGGCCGCCGCCCGCCCAGTCGCCGTTGAAGTTGAACGTCAGCGCGTGGCCGCCGTCGGCCGTGGTCATGGCGAGGGACAGGGAGCCGTGGATGCCGCCGCCATGGCCCCAGACGACCGTGCCGCAGGGCAGTTCGAGCCGCAGCAGGCCGAGGCCGTAGCGGCCGCCCGCGCCCTCCTCCCCCTTGGCGGGGACCGTCTTCTTCATCGCGGCGAGCTGCTCGGCCGGCAGCAGGTCGCCGCGCAGCAGGGCGGCGTAGAAGCGGTTCAGGTCGGCCGCGTCGGAGATCAGCTCGCCCGCGGCGCCCGCCATGGACGGGTTCAGCTCGGTCACGTCGTACGTCCTGCCTCCGGCGGCGGGCCCGGTGGCGTCGGAGAGCTTGGAGTACGCGCGCGAGCTGGGGTGGGGCAGGGTGGGCGTGGTGCCGGGCACGGAGGTGGCGCGCAGGCGCAGGGGGGCGATGATCCGGTCGTGGATCTCGTCCCCGTACGGGCGGCCGGTGACCTTGTCGATGATCATTCCGGCGACGACGTAGTTGGTGTTGGAGTAGTTCCAGTCCCGGCCGGGTGCGGAGTCCGGTGCGTGGCGCATGGCGATCGCGACCAGCTCCGCCGGTTCCCAGGTGCGGTGGCGGTGGGCGAAGAACTCCGGGGTGGCGAGCCGGCGGTCGAAGTCGGGGTCCTCGCTGTAGTCGTAAACGCCGCTGGTGTGGTTGAGCAGCTGGCGGACGGTGATCTCGTCGCCGTCGTGGCCGTGGCCCTCGACCACGCCGGGGAGCCACGCGCCCACGGTGTCGTCGAGATCGATCCTGCCCTCCGCCTCCAGCTGGAGCAGCACGGTCGCCACGAACGTCTTGGTGACGCTGCCCGCGCGGAAGCGGTCGTGCTCGCCGCGCGGGGTGCCCGTCCGCAGGTCGCCGGCGCCCGCGGCGACGCTCCAGGGGCCGTGCCGGTCCCGCGCGTGGGCGCTCACTCCGGGAACGCCGCCGCGCACGGCGGCCTCGACGGCGGCCCGCGTCCTGTCGTGGTCCGCGCGGGGCGTGGCGGCCGCGGGGGCGGTCAGGGCGCCCGCCACCGCCGCGGCCGCGAGCGCCGCTCCGACGAGCGCCGTCCGTACCGACGTGATCCGTCTGGGCACTGCCATGGGTCGCTGTCCCTTCCTCCGTGTGCCTGCCAGGACCGGTGCGCGGGTGCGCTCCTGATCCTCTTCGCAGGGCAGAACTCCCCCTCGGCGGGGAAGTCACGGCCGGGCGGGGCTCAGCGCTTGCGCAGGACGAGTTCCGTGTTGCGGTCACCCGGCTCGCCGGCGAGCGCGGGCTTGGCGCCCGGGGCGTTGAAGGCCAGCTCGCGGTAGAGCGCCGCGAGTCCGGTCTGGGAGAGGTCGGCGAAGTCCGTGCGGTGCGGGGCCGCGGACTCGATCAGGGTGGTGAAGAGGGACAGGGTGCCGTCGTGGTTGTCGACCAGCTCGATCACGCGCGCGAGCTGCGGGAAGTCCACGTGCGACGCGGTGGACACCTCCCAGAACGAGCCGTGCGGGGTGATGGCGTTCTTGTGGCTGTGGCCGTTCACCCAGGCCAGGACGGAGCGGTGGCGGCGCAGCAGCGCGAGCACCTCGTCGCCGCCGTGCCGGGCCTCGCGCGGGTAGTTCGGGTCGGTCACCAGATTGCGCATGGAGCGGCTGGTGTGGTGGCTGAAGACGATGACGTACGACGCGTCGCCGCTTCTCTCCACGGCCTTCAGGGTCCGCTCCAGCCAGCGCAGTTGGGCGGTGCCGAGCGAGCCCTCGTAGTGACCGCCCGGGTCGGTGGTGTCCAGGCTGATGCCGAGGACGTCGTCGGTGATGCGGAAGGCGTAGTACTGCGTGCGGTTCGCCAGGTTCTCCTGGGTGTAGCCGTGGCCGACGGGGCCGCGGCCCGCGTGCGCCGGGTCGAGGTGGGCCTGGACGTACTCGGCGGGCGTGAAGGGGGCGCGGGCCTCGTCCGGGGTCACGGACCGCATGCGGCGCCTCTCGGCCCGCAGCACCTCCTTGAAGTGGCTGCCCTTGGGGTCCCGGCCCTTCTTGACGGCCTTCCACAGGGCGGCGCCACGCGCCTCGTCCAGGGACATCAGCTTGCGGCCGCCGACGGCGAGGTCGGCGAAGTAGGAGTCGCCGGGTGCGTAGCAGCCGCCGGGCAGGGCGTCGTGGTTGCCGACGGTGGAGTACCAGGGCAGGTTCAGGCCGGGGCTGTTGACCTGCCGGATCGCGGCGTCGAGGAAGCCGTGCAGGCGCGGGAAGCCGACGCGCTTGTCGGCGTCGCGCAGCGCGGCGTCGGGGTGCCAGTACAGCTTCAGACCGCTGTTCTGCACGCCTTCGTAATGGCGCGGGTCGCCGGAGTTGGGGGTGACGCGGCCGCCGCTCATCACCTTGAGGAACCAGTCGAGTTCGGTGCGGGAGTTGTTGTCCGTGTTGTCGCCGGTCGTCATGACGAAGTGCAGGGGCGCGCCGGTGGCGGGCGCGCCGCGCAGCGCGTTGACCCGCTCGACGAGCGAGACCGCGCCCGCCACGGACAGGGCCTCCTGCGGCCGCCAGGCGCTCGCCGTCTGGGCGCGCAGGTACTCGTACCGCAGCGGATGCTGTACGTCGACCAGGTGCAGGTCCGTGAACTGTACGAAGGCGGCGAGCGCGGTGCGGCGCTCCTCCCGGCCCCGGCGGGCGGGGGCCAGGTCCGCGCGCACCACGCGCGGCCACGCCGGGCCGTCGCCGAGGCGGCGGAAGCCGGACGTGCCGCGCGGCGCGGCGACCGTGCCGAGCGTGGTGCCCGCGCGGTAGGGGGCGAGCGGGGCGGCGGGGGCGCGGCGGGACAGGGCGACCGGGCCGCGCTCGGCGACGGCGGCCTCCCCGTGGCCCGCGCCCGGGCCGAGGGCGTACCCGACGCCCGCGGACAGGGAGACCGCGCCCGTCGCGGCGAGGAACGCGCGGCGGTTGACGGCGGTGGTCGTGACGGCGGTGGCGACAGAGCGTATGCGCGACATGGCGCGTCTCCCCGAGTGCGAACGCGTCGGCAGTGGTCGCGGGGAGGTCCGGGCCGTGTCCGTCCGGTGCGCTCCCCGCTCGTACTGGATCGTTGGCAGCGGGGGTGGCCTGCGCGTTAACGACGCCACAACGGGTGACGCCGATCACCGTAAGTGGATCTGGGAGGCACCCTGCGTGTGCACACGCATCTCTCCGGGCGGAGGCGCGGCGGTCACGCGCCGTTCATGTCCCGGGGTAGGGGCGCGGGGTCAGGGGCGCGTGCGGGCGTAGTGGCGTGAGGCCTTGGCGCGGTTGCCGCAGACGGCCATGCTGCACCAGCGCCGCGTCCCGTTGCGCGAGGTGTCGTAGAAGTGCAGGACGCACGCCTCGTGGGCGCAGCCGCGGATCCGGTCGGGCGCGGCGGACAGCAGCTCCAGGTAGTCGCGCGCGGCGAGCCAGGCGGGTCCCCAGGCCGGATCGGCGAACTCCGGTTCCTCGGCGGGCCCTTCGGGGGTGAGCCGGGCCCTGATCCGGCCGTGCGCGAGCACGGCGTCGAGGCGGGCGACCGCCGCCGGGTCGCCGCCCGGTTTGTCCGGGAGGTCGACGAGTCCGGCGAGGGCCTCGCGGGCGGCGAGCACGTTCCGGAGCACGGGCTCGTCGGCGGTGAAGCGCTCGTCGAGGCCGTTCGCGGCGAGCCAGACGGCGAGTCCCTCGGGGTCGGTGAGCAGGTCCTGGCGGGTGCCGTCGTGCATCCAGCGGGTGTTGAGCAGGTCGAGGGAGAGGGGCTCGCCGGTGAGCGGGCGGGGGTCGTGGGCCGGGTCGTGGCCCGGGTCGTGGGCTGCGGGCATGGGCTCTCCCTTCAGAGCTAACCGGTCAAGGGTACGTGAGCGGTTGACGCTCACGATCACTAACCACTAATCTAACTTTCAACGGTTAGCCGATCCGGCGCGGGGGACCGACGAATCCCCCCTGCCCCGGCAGCACCCACAGGGGAGAGTCATGACCACGATCACCGCACCGCCCACCGGTCACATCGGCCTGAACGTCACCGACCTGGACCGTTCGCTCGCCTTCTACCGGGACGTCATCGGCTTCGAGGTGGCCGGAGAGGGCACCGAGGAGGGACGCCGCTACGCCTTCCTCGGCCGCGAGGGCACCCTCACGCTCACCCTGTGGCAGCAGGCCGGCGGCGCGTACGACGCCGGGCGCGCGGGCCTGCACCACCTCTCGTTCGAGGTGGAGTCCGTGGACGCCGTCCGCGCCTACGAGCGTGATCTGCGGGCGTACGGCGTGGAGTTCGCCTACGACGGTGTCGTACCGCACGGTGAGGGCGCGGCCTCCGGCGGGATCTTCTTCCACGACCCGGACGGCACCCGCCTGGAGATCTACACCCGGTCCGGCGCCGACGCCGGCGCGGCCCCCTCGGGCTCGGCGCCGACCTGCGGCTTCTTCTAGGGAGGGGCGCCGCCGTGACCGAGTACGACCCCTACCACCGAGGCTCGCGCGCCGTGCAGGACCGCGTGGGCGTGCGCGCGC
Source organism: Streptomyces sp. NPDC045778 (assembly GCF_056431945.1). Classification (NCBI taxonomy): domain Bacteria; kingdom Bacillati; phylum Actinomycetota; class Actinomycetes; order Kitasatosporales; family Streptomycetaceae; genus Streptomyces; species Streptomyces sp. NPDC045778. The sequence goes on along the minus strand of NZ_JBWKJZ010000065.1, from coordinate 302 downwards.
TCGCCGACCACGTCGGGCGGTCCATCGGCCCGGGCATCCGCCCGGTCGCCGCCGCGTTCCTCCAGCTCCAGCCGATGCTGGTCGTGGGCGCGCGGGACCCGGACAGCGGGCGGGTGTGGGCGTCGCCCCTCACCGGTGACCCCGGTTTCGTACGGGCCACGGGGGCGCACCAGGTGTCCGTGGCGGGCCGGGCCGGGGGGGGGGGGGGGCCCCCCCCCCCCCCCCCCCCCCCCCCCCCCCCCCCCCGTCCCCCCCCCCCCCCCCCCCCCCCCCCCCCCCCCCCCCCCCCCCCCCCCCCCCCC
>NZ_JBWKJZ010000064.1:0-19038 GCF_056431945.1 Streptomyces sp. NPDC045778 | reverse complement strand
CCCACCCCCCCAGCCCCCCCCCCCCCCCCCCCCCCCCCCACCCGCCCCCCCCCCCCCCCCCCCCCCCCCCCCCCCCCCCCCCCCCCCCCCCCCCCCCCCCCCCCCCCCCCTCGGCGTTGTGCCCGTGGCGGGCGGACGTCAGCCCATGGGGTTGAAGCCGGCCTCCATCTTGCCGATCATCCCGGCGTCGATCTTGAGCTGGGCGCCGGTGATGTAGCGGGACTCGTCGGAGGCCAGGAAGACCACCGCGTGGGAGACGTCGGCGGAGTCCAGGTAGGCGATGGGCATCCCGTGCATCGAGCGGAAGACCATCTCGACGTCGTCGGCCGTGGGGTTCTCCAGATCCGGACGGAACGTACGGAAGGCCGCGGGGTTCTTGATCAGGTCGGTGGGGGCGTTGGTCGGGTGCACCACGTTGACCCGGGTGCCGGAGGGCGCGAGCCGCACCGCGAGCCGCTCCGCGTACTCGGCGATGACGTGCTTGGAGAAGGCGTAGCCCGCCGCGCCGTGGCCGACCCCGTTGGCCCCGTCGTACCGGGGCATGAGCGCGGCCACCGATCCGGTGAGGATGATCGAGGAACCGTCGCCCAGGTGCGGCAGCGCGGCGTGCACCGTGTTCATCGCGCCGACGAGGTTGACGTCGAGGGCCTCGGTGAAGGCGCTGACCGGCAGGTCGGGGCCGATCGGGCTGATGCCCGCGTTGGCGATCACCACGTCGAGGCGGCCCAGTTCGGCGACGGCTTCGCCGAGCGCCGCCGCGAGGGCGACGCGGTCGCGCACGTCGACCTGACGGGTGACCACCCGCCGGCCGGTCTTCTCGACCAGCCGTGCCGTCTCGTCCAGGTCGGACGGGGTGGCTCCCGCGTACTGGGCGGTCGAGGCGTCCTCACACACGTCGAGCGCGATGATGTCGGCGCCCTCCTCGGCCAGTCGCAGGGCGTGGCTGCGCCCGAGGCCGCGCGCCGCACCGGTGATCGCGACGACTTTGTCCACTACACGGTCCATACCGTCCTCCGCTGCTCTTCACGAAAAGCTCTCCACGGAAAGCTCTTTTCGGAAACCATCGGCATCACCGAAAGTCAGGACCTTTCTATCGCCGCCGGGAACGGCGGCGATACGGCGGACGACCCCTATTCACCGTTCCCCCGGGCTTTTAGGGGCACAGCATTAATGCCCTTCGCAGGATCACTGCGAAGGGCATTAACCGGCTTCTGCGGACGTGGACCCGGTCAATCGAGAACCCACCCGTGGCTGCGCGCCACCTCGCTGAAGCACTGCCGGATCTGGGCGATCTGGAGCCCCGTCGCGGTCGGCGCCCCGGAGATGATCACGTCGGTCACCTCCCGCAGGAACTCCGACGTGGAGAGCGCCTCCCCGCGCAGCCGCGGCCGGCCGTGGCCGGTCGGCTCCGGCGCGGGGCGGGCCCGCGCCTCGGCGACGGGCCGCGCGCCGACGGCCGCGGGTTCGCAGGACCGCTCGCCGGCGTTCCGCACCGTGACCGCCCGCACGCCGCGCTCGCTCTCCTCCGCCTCGAACTCGACCACAGCGCCCGGCTGAAGCAGCTGCGCGTCGGAGAGGAAGTCGTTGGCGTGCAGGAAGACATCGGCTCCGCCGTCCCGCGGCCTGATGAATCCGTACCCTCGAGCCTCGTCGAAACGAAGGATCTTGCCCACCGGCACCGCGTTCACCTTTCTTCCATAGGACTGCCAGGACTGCCAGGACTGCTGGGACTACTAGGCCTACAAGGCCTGCTGGGACTGCTGGGACTGCTGGGACTGCATCGCATGACCGGGCCGGTCATCCGGCGTGCGGCTCGTGCTCAGCCGTCGGTGGGCAGACCGCCGCCCGACGGGGTCCGCGCGACACGCTCCTCCGCGTCGGGCGCCGGCGCCTCCTCGTCCTCCTCCGGGTGCTCGAAGGTCTTGGGCAGGTCGCGCAGCGCGAAGAGGGTAAGGAGGCAGACCGTGCCGAGCAGGCAGGCGTTGAACAGGACGGCCGCGTGCATGCCGTCCATGAACGAGGACATCGCCGAGGGCACCAGCTTGTCGGCAAGCTCCTTGGGCGCGTGGGCGGCCACTTCGAGCGCGGCGCCCAGCGAGTCCCCGGCGGCATGCGCGGCCTTGTCCGAGAGCCCCGACGGGAGGCTGACGTTGTCCCGGTAGACGGTGTTGAGGATGGTGCCGAGCACCGACATGCCCAGCGCCGCGCCCAGTTCGCCGCCGGTCGTGGCGATGCCCGACGCGATGCCCGACTTCTCCGGCGGGGCGCTGTTGATGATGATGTCGACCGTGCAGGCGAAGATGCACGCGGCGGCGACGCCGTGCACGATCGTCGGGATGAGCAGGGCCTGGTAGCCGGCGTCCACGTCGGTGAAGCTGTAGAGGAACATCGCGAGCGCCAGCAGGCCGAGGCCCAGGGCCACCACGCGTCCCTGGCCGAGGCGGGGGATCAGCATCCCCACGAACGGGGCGCTGATCATGCCCATGATGGCGGGCGGCAGCAGGGCGAGCGCGGCCCGCATCGGCGACCAGTCGTGCACGAATTGCAGGTACTGGCTGACCAGCAGCAGCGAGCCGACGGACGCGAACATCGTGAAGGTGTTGGCCGTGAAGGCCCCGGCGAAGGCGCGGTTGCGGAACAGCGTCACATCGAGGATCGGGGTCTCCAGGCGCCCCTGGCGCCAGACGAACAGCACCATCGAGACCAGGCCGATGGCCCCGACCACGAGGATCTTCGGCTCGCCGAAGCCGTCGCGAGCGGACTCCTGGATGGCGTAGACCAGGCCCATGATGCCGATGATCGAAAGCAGCACGCTGGGCACGTCGAGGCGGCCGGGGCGGGGGTTGCGCGACTCGGGCACCAGGAACAGGCCGCCCAGGAAGACGATCGCCATCAGCGGCAGGTTGATCAGGAAGACCGAGCCCCACCAGAAGTTGTCGAGCAGCGGGCCGCCGATGATCGGGCCGAGCGCCGTGCCACCGCTGACCATGCCGGTCCAGATGCCGACGGCCGTGGTCCGCTCCTTGGAGTCCGTGAACATGTCACGGATGATCGACAGCGTGGTCGGGTAGATGGTGGCGCCGCCGATGCCGAGCAGCGCACGGCCCGCGATCAGCAGGTTCGGGCTGGGTGACCAGGCGATCAGGGCGGAGGCCGCCGCGAACACCACCGCGCCGAAGACCAGCAGCTTCCTGCGGCCGACCCGGTCGCCCACGATGCCCATCGTGACCAGCAGGCCGGCCATGGCCAGGCCGTAGATGTCGGCGATCCACAGGATCTGGCTGGACGTCGGGGCCGGGTCCAGCTCTTCGGTCAGCGACGGAATGGCCAGCTGCAACACCGTGAGGTCGACGCTGATGACGAGCGCGGCGACGCACAGGACGCCGAGCGCCGCCCATCGCCTCGGGTGCCCCTTGCCAGGACCGGAGGCCGCCGAGGACCCCTGCGTGAGTGTGCTCATCGATTGCTCTCCACTTGATCGAGCGGGAAACTGTATAGCTCGTAGACTCTTGTGTTTACGTTATACGCAGATCTGGTTGGGGTGTCAACACGAACCGGAATAGGCCTGGTTGGCACCGGTCGGGAATTCGGGCGGGAACGCGTACGCCCCGCCGACGCGGAAAAACGTCGGCGGGGCGTACGGGGGGGCCTTCACGGGCGGAAGGCGCGTGGATCAGGCGATGCCCAGCTCACCGTCCAAGGCGTCGAACAGTTCGTCGTCGGTGGCCGTCTCGTACGACAGCTCCTCCTCCGGTGTCTCGTCCGCCCGCGCGGCGTGCCACTTCCGCAGCAGGACGTCAAGGCGCGCGGTGATCCTGGTGCCGCCGTCCGACGACGGCGGGAGCGAGCCGAGCAGCGCCTCCAGCCGGTCCAGTTCCGCGAGGACGGGTTGCGTGTCGTCGGTGCCCGGGGGTGCCATGAGGCCGTCGACGTACGCGGCCGCCGCCTGTGCGGTCGGATGGTCGAAGACCAGGGTCGTCGGCAGGCGAAGGCCGGTGGCCGCGTCCAGGCGGTTGCGCAGCTCCACCGCGGAGAGGGAGTCGAAGCCCAGCTCCTGGAACGGCCGGTCGGGGCCCACCGCGTCCAAGGAGGCGTGGCCGAGCACCCCGGCGACGTGGGTGCGCACCAGGTCGAGGACCGTGCGTCGCCGCTCGGCCGCGGGCAGTCCGGCGAGGCGCCGGGCGAAATCCTCCGTCGTGAGGGCGCCTTCGCCGCGCGCGGTCTGCCGGGCCGGCACCCGCACAAGACCGTGGTACAGGGCCGGGATCCCCTCGGCCGCGGCCAGTGAGCGCAGCACGGCGGTGTCCAGCCTGACCGGCACGACCGCCGCCCGGTCGCTGCCGAGCGCCGCGTCGAAGAGCGCGAGCCCGTCGGCCGCGGGAAGCGTCAGCACGCCGTGGCGGTGGGCTCGGGTCCGCTCGCCCTCACCCGCTTCCGCACGGGACTCCCAGGGGCCGAACGCCAAGGAGGTGGCGGGCAGCCCCTGGGCCCTGCGGTGCGCGGCCAGCGCGTCCAGGAAGGCGTCGGCCGCCGCGTACGGAGCCCGCCCGGCGGACATCAGCAGGCCGCCCGCCCCGGAGAGCAGGACGAACGCCGACAGGCCCAGGTCCTTGGTGAGTTCGTGGAGGTGCCACGCGGCCTCTCCCTCCGAGCGCAGTGCCGTCGTCAACGCCTCCGCAGTCACCGCGCCGACCAGCGCACCGTGGTGGACACCCGCGGTGTGCACCACTCCGGTCAGCGGACGCTCGGCAGGGATGGCCGCCAGCAGGCCGGCCAGGGCGTCCCGGTCGGCCGCGTCGCACGCGACGACCTCCACCTCGGCGCCCGCGTCGGTGAGTTCGGCGGCCAGTCCTGCCGTGTCCGGGCTCTCCGGGCCCCCGCCGTCGGTCAGCAGCAGGTGCCGCACCCCGCACGCGGTGACCAGGTGGCGCGCCAGCGCGGCGCCCGGCGCCCCAGCCCCGCCGGTGATCAGGACCGTGCCCTCGGTGTCCCACGGCAGCGGGTCCGGCGTGCCGTCCGCGGCGGTCTCCAGGGCCGGCGCCTCGGCGGGCGGCGGTGCCGTCCTCGTGCGCGGCACCCGGGCGAGCCGGGGGACCAGCACCTCTCCCCTGCGGATCGCCAGCTCCGGTTCGCCGGTGCCGACCGCGTCCGCCATCGCCTGGTAGGACTCGTCGGTCTCGTCCAGGTCCACGAGGACGAACCGGCCGGGGTTCTCGGCTTCGGCCGCCCGGACGAGACCCCACACGGGGGCCAGCCGCACGTCGGCTCCGTCGACCGCGCCGCTGGTGGCAACGACCAGCTTCGCGTGGGTGAACCGCTCGTCGGCCAGCCACGCCTGGACCGCCGCCAGTACGCCGCGGGCCACCGCGTGCATGTCGTCGGGCACGTCACCGACCGCTGTCGGGCAGAGCAGCACCACGTGTTCCGGTGCCGCAGCGCCCGCGTCCTTCCCGTCACCGGAGCTGGAGCCGGAGCCGGAGCCGGAACTGGAGCCGCGTCCGCTCAGGACGGCGTCCGTCCAGTCCACGAGGCCCGCGGGCGGCGTGGCCGGCCGGGACGTGCCGGGGAGCGGCTGCCACTCCACGTGGAACAAGTCCTCGTGGTGACGGCCGCGCGCCGGATCGAGGGCATCAGGTGCCACCGGCCGCCAGGCCAGCGACGCCACCGACGCCACGGGGCGGCCGTCCTCGTCAGCCGCGGTGAGGGACCAGTCGTCCTGCTCGCCCGGCGCAAGCCGGACCCGCAGAGCCGACGCGCCCGTCGCCCTCAGGCGGACCCCGCGCCAAGCGGACGGCAGAACGAGGGCGCCCCCGTCCGGCCCGGCCAGCAGCCCCGCCTGGAGCGCGGCGTCCAACAGCGCCGGGTGCAGACCGAATCGGTCCGCCTCCGCCCTGACCGGCTCGGGCAGGGCGACCTCGGCGAACACCTCGTCGCCGCGCCGCCAGGCCGACCGCAGGCCTCGGAAGGCCGGGCCGTACACATGGGCCCGCCGCAGCAGTCGGTCGTACGCCTCGCCGACGTCGACCGCGAGCGCGCCCGGGGGCGGCCACTCCGTGAGGCCGACGGCGGGCTCTCCCGCTCCGGCGGCCAAGGTGCCCTCGGCGTGCAGGACCCACTCCTGGTCGGACGCCGCGTCCTGAGCGCGGGAGTAGACAGCGGCCTCGCGTCGGCCGCCGTCGTCGTCAACAGCGCCTCCGACGACGACCTGCACCTGGACAGCTCCCGTATCCGGCAGCAACAGCGGTGTCCGCAGGGTCAGTTCTTCGATCTGGTCGCAGCCGACCTCGTCGCCCGCCCGGGTCATCAGCTCGACGAAGGCGGTGCCCGGCAGCACCACCGCGTCTCCCAGCTGGTGGTCGGCGAGCCAGGGGTGCGTGGCCGTCGCGAGCCGCCCGGTGAGGACCACCCCGCCCTCGCCCGGCGACACCACCACCGCGCCCAGCAGCGGGTGATCAGCGGCATCCAGACCCACCGACGCCACATCACCCCCACCAGCACCCGAGGTGTCCAGCCAGTACCGCTCACGCTGGAAGGCGTACGTCGGAAGATCCACACGCCGGGCTCCGCGCCCGGCGTAGAAGGCCTCCCAGTCCACCCGGGCCCCGTTCACATGCAACCGGGCCAACGCCGTGACCAGGGCTTCCGGCTCACTGCCATCCTTACGCAACGCCGCCACGCACGAGACGTTCTCCGCGTCGGCCAGGCAGTCCTGGACCATCGCGGTCAGCACACCCGAGGGGCCCAGCTCCAGGAACGTACGTACTCCTTCAGTGTGCAGAGCGCGTACCTCGTCGGCGAAACGGACTGCTTCACGCACGTGCCGTACCCAGTACTCCGGATCCGTGACCGCACCCGTCATCGCGATCCGCGGCTCGGCGAACGACACCCCCTCCACCACGGCGCGGAAGTCGTCCAGCATCGGCTCCACCCGCGCCGAGTGGAACGCGTGCGACACCTCCAGGCGCCGCGAGCGCTCAAACCCCGCCGCAACGGCGAGTACAGCGTCCTCGTCGCCGGAGATGACCACCGACCGCGGACCGTTCACCGCGGCAATGTCCACGCCCTCCACCAGGGCTGCACGGACCTCGTCCTCCGTGGCCACCAGGGACACCATCGCCCCACCCGGTGGCAGGGCTTGCATCAACCGGCCACGAGCCGCCACCACACGGCCCGCATCCTCCAGCGACAACACCCCCGCCACATGAGCCGCCGCCAACTCCCCTACCGAGTGACCGCCCACGAAGTCCGGCACCAGGCCCCAAGACTCCACCAGGCGGAACAACGCCACTTCCACGGCGAACAGGGCCGACTGCGTGAACTCCGTACGCGCCAGCAACCCCGCATCATCAAACACGGAACGGTCCAGGCCCACCGCCGCGCACGCCGCATCGAACGCCTCGGCGAACACCGGGAACACCTCGTACAACTCACGGCCCATACCGACCCGCTGCGCACCCTGACCCGTGAACAAGAACGCGGTCTTGCCCTTGGCCACGCGGCCGACGGAAAGCCGTGGCACGGCCTCCCCCCGCGCCAACGCGCCCAGGCCTTCCAGGAGTTCAGCCCGGTCACTCGCCACCAGTGCGGCCCGGTGATCGAAGACCGTACGGGTAGTGGCCAGCGAGTAGGCGACATCGGCCACCGACTGGCGCGGCCGGTCGACCAGGGACGTCAACAGTCGTCGTGCCTGGTCGCGCAGCGCCTGCGGGCTCCGGGCCGACACCGGCACCACCGACGGACCGCCCGCACCGTCCTGCTGGGCTTCCTCCGCACCGGCGGCCTCGGACACCGGAACCTGCTCCAGAATCACATGGGCGTTGGTGCCGCTGATGCCGAAGGAGGAGACACCGGCACGCCGGGGCCGGCCGTCGGGCTCGGGCCACTGGCGCGCCTCCGTCAACAGTTCCACCGCACCCGCCGACCAGTCCACTTCCTTCGACGGCTGATCCACGTGCAACGACTGCGGCAGCACGCCATGGCGCATCGCCTCGACCATCTTGATGACCCCGGCCACACCCGCGGCCGCCTGCGTGTGGCCGATGTTCGACTTGATCGACCCCAGCCACAGCGGCTGGTCCTCCGGACGGTCCTGGCCGTAGGTGGCAAGGAGTGCCTGCGCCTCGATCGGGTCACCCAGCCTGGTGCCGGTGCCGTGCGCCTCCACCGCGTCCACGTCACCCGGTGCGAGACCCGCCACCGCCAGCGCCTGCCGGATCACCCGCTGCTGGGAGGGGCCGCTCGGCGCGGTCAGGCCGTTGGAGGCACCGTCCTGGTTCACCGCGGAACCCCGTACCACCGCGAGCACCGGGTGCCCGTTGCGCCGCGCGTCCGAAAGGCGCTCCACCAGGAGCCAGCCGACGCCTTCGGCCCAGCCGGTGCCGTCCGCGGCGTCGGCGAAGGGCTTGCAGCGGCCGTCGGGGGCGAGGCCGCGCTGCGCGCTGAAGTCGATGAAGGTCTCCGGGGTGGACATGACGGTCACACCGCCCGCGAGAGCCAGCGAGCACTCCCCCGACCGCAGCGACTGGATGGCCCAGTGCAGCGCCACGAGCGACGACGAGCACGCCGTGTCCACCGTCACCGCGGGCCCCTCGAACCCGAAGGTGTAGGCGATGCGGCCGGAGAGCACGCTGCTCGCACGGCCGATGCTGGAGTAGCCGGAGAGTTCCTCAGGCAGCCGCACCAGGTCGGCGCCGTAGTCGTAGTACGAGCCGCCGGTGAAGACCCCGGTGCGGGTGCCGCGCAGCGAGGAGGGGTCGACGCCGACCCGCTCCACCGTCTCCCAGGCGGTCTCCAGGAGCAGCCGCTGCTGCGGGTCCATCGCCAGCGCTTCCTTGGGGCTGATCCCGAAGAAGTCGGCGTCGAACTCGCCCGCGTCGGGGAGGAACCCGCCTTCCCGCGCGTAGCTGGTGCCGGGGTGCCCCGGTTCGGGGTGGTAGACGGAGTCGATGTCCCAGCCGCGGTCGGCGGGGAACGGGGAGACGGCGTCCACGGAGTCGGCCACCAGCCGCCACAGGTCCTCCGGGGAGCGCACGCCTCCGGGGAAGCGGCAGCTCATCGCGACGATGGCGATCGGGTCGTCGTCGGCGGCGGCCGACGCGGGCACGAGGGCACTCCGCTCGTCCTCAGCGGCCGTACCGGACAGCTCACCCGTCAGGTACCGGGCCAGGACCACGGGCGTCGGGTGGTCGAAGACCAGGGTCGCGGGCAGCCGCAGCCCGGTCGCCTCGTTCAGACGGTTGCGGAACTCCACCGCCGTCAGCGAGTCGAAGCCCAGGTCGCGGAAGACCAGGTCGTTCTCGACGGCGTCGCTCGTGGCGTGGCCGAGGACGAGGGCCGCCTGGTGGCGCACCAGGTCGAGGAGCACCGCCTGCTGGGCGTCCCGGTCCAGGCCGTCCAGCCTTCGCAGCAGGTCGGAGGTGGCGGCGTCGTCGCCCGCGGGCCCGGCGGACCCCGCGGCCAGGACCTCGCGGACCTCGGCCAGGTCGCCGAGGAGGGGGCTCGGGCGTGCCGCGGTGAATCCGACGGCGAACCGGTCCCACACGACGTCGGCGACGGTCAGCGTGGCGGCTGCCTCGGTCAGGGCGCGCTCCAGCGCGTTGACCGCGAGGTCGGGCTTCATCGGCGGGAGCCCCTGCTGCCGGAGCAGCTCCTCGTCGTCACCCTGCGCGGCCATTCCCGCCTCCGCCCACGGACCCCAGGCGATGGCGGTCGCCGCGAGGCCGCGCGCCCGGCGTCGTTCCGCCAGCGCGTCGAGGAAGGCGTTGGCCGCGGCGTACGCCGCCTGTCCGCCGCCTCCCCAGACGCCCGCGACGGAGGAGAACAGCACGAAGGCGTCGAGGGGGTCGTCGGTGAACAGTTCGTCCAGGTGAGCGGCGCCCGCCGTCTTGGCACGCAGGGTGTCGGCGAGTTCGGCGGAGGTCAGCCGCGCAAGGTCTCCCGTGGCGTCCACGCCCGCGGCGTGCACCACCGCGCGGATGGGCGTGCCGCGCTCGGCCATGGCCGACACCAGCGCGGACAGTTGCTCGCGGTCGGCCGCGTCGCAGGAGGCGATGGTCACATCGGCGCCCAGTTCGGCGAGTTCGGACCGCAGCTGCGCCGCGCCGGGCGCCTGCGGGCCCCGGCGGCTGGTCAGCACCAGGTGCCCGGCGCCGTTGTGGGCGAGCCGGCGGGCGACGTGGGCGCCCAGGGCGCCGGTGCCCCCGGTGATCAGCACGGTGCCGGAAGGCCGCCACGCCTCGGCCGGGCCGCCGTTCCCCGTCGCCCGTACGAGTCGTCGTACGAAGGCTCCGGCGGCGCGCACCGCCACCTGGTCCTCGCTCCCGGCCTCACCGCGCGCCCTCGCGAGTACGCCGCCCAGCCGGACCAGCGCACGTTCGTCCAGGGTGGCCGGCAGATCGATCAACCCGCCCCATCGGTGCGGCTGTTCGAGTCCCAGGGTCTGCCCCAGGCCCCACACCTGTGCCTGCTCCGGATGGTCCACCGTGTCCGTGGCGGCCGCCGCGACCGCCCCGCGGGTGGCCAGCCACAGCGGCGCGGCCACCCCGGCGTCGTCCAGCGCCTGGGCCAGTACGAGGGTGAGCGCGAGGGCCGCCGGAAGCTCCGCGTGCGCCGGGTGGCTGCCTTCGGCCAGGGCCAGCAGGGACAGTACGCCGGTGACCGGAGCGGTCTCGGCACAGCCGCTCACGACGTCGGTAAGGCGGGCGGCGAGCGCCTGCCGGTCGGTCCCCTCGGGGACGGCCACCAGGACGGGGCGGGCACCGTGCGCCGCCACCGCCCGCGCGGCGAAGTCCACGGCGTCGGTGCCGGCGTCGGCGGCCGCGTGCACCACCAGCCAGCTCCCCGACAGGCCGCCCGGGTCTCCGGAGGCCCCGATCGCCCCGTCGCTCAGCGGCTTCCAGGTCACGCGGTACCGCAAGGCGTCGACGGCGGAGGTGTCCCGACGGCGCCGGTGCCAGGAGGACAGGGCGGGAAGCAGCCTGTCGAGCTGTTCGCCCAGCTGCTCCGGACCGGTGTCGGCGCCGTCGGCCAACAGCGTGGCCAGCGCGTCCCGGTCCTCGTTGTCCACCGCCGTCCAGAAATCCGCCCCGGCCGGGTCGTCGGTGCGGAGCGTGCTTGCAGCAGCGCCCGCGGATTCGGTGGCCGAGAGCCAGTACGGCTCCCGCTGGAAGGCGTACGTCGGAAGATCCACACGCCGCGCACCGCGCCCGGCGTAGAAGGCCTCCCAGTCCACCCGGGCCCCGTTCACGTGCAAGCGGGCCAACGCCGTGACCAGGGCTTCCGGCTCACTGCCATCCTTACGCAACGCCGCCACGCACGAGACGTTCTCCGCGTCGGCCAGGCAGTCCTGGACCATCGCGGTCAGCACACCCGAGGGGCCCAGCTCCAGGAACGTACGTACTCCTTCAGTGTGCAGAGCGCGTACCTCGTCGGCGAAACGGACTGCTTCACGCACGTGCCGCACCCAGTACTCCGGATCCGTGACCGCACCCGTCATCGCAATCCGCGGCTCGGCGAACGACACCTCCTCCACTACCGCGCGGAAGCCGTCCAGCATCGGCTCCATCCGCGCCGAGTGGAACGCGTGCGACACCTCCAGGCGCCGCGAGCGCTCAAAGCCCGACGCAACGGCGAGTACAGCGTCCTCGTCGCCGGAGATCACCACCGACCGCGGACCGTTCACCGCGGCAATGTCCACGCCCTCCACCAGGGCTGCAAGGACCTCGTCCTCCGTGGCCACCAGGGACACCATCGCCCCACCCGGTGGCAGCGCCTGCATCAACCGGCCACGAGCCGCCACCACACGACCCGCATCCTCCAGCGACAACACCCCCGCCACATGAGCCGCCGCCAACTCCCCCACCGAGTGCCCGCCCACGAAGTCCGGCACCAGGCCCCAGGACTCCACCAGACGGAACAGTGCTACTTCCACGGCGAACAACGCCGACTGCGTGAACTCCGTACGCGCCAGCAACCCCGCATCATCAAACACAGACCGGTCCAGGCCCACCGCCGCGCACGCCGCGTCAAACGCCTCGGCGAACACCGGGAACACCTCGTACAACTCACGGCCCATCCCCACCCGCTGCGCCCCCTGCCCCGTGAACAAGAACGCGGTCGCACCACCAGCACGCACCACACCCCGCTCCACACCAGCCGACGGCGCCCCCTCCGCCAACGCCGCGAGGCGGGTGAGGAGTTCGCTGCGGTCGCGCGCCACGAGTGCGGCCCGGTGGTCGAAGACAGTGCGGGTGGTGGCCAGCGAGTAGGCGACATCGGCCACGGATCGCTCCGGCCGGGCGGTCAAGAAGGTCCGCAGGCGTCGCGCCTGGTCGCGCAGCGCCTGCGGGCTCCGGGCCGATACCGGCACCACCGACGGACCGCCCGCACCGCCGGGCAGGCCCTCCTCCACACCGGCGGCCTCGGACACCGGAACCTGCTCAAGGATCACATGGGCGTTGGTGCCACTGGCGCCGAAGGAGGAGACCCCGGCGCGCCGGGGGCGGCCGTCGGGCTCGGGCCACGCCCGGCTCTCGGCCAGCGGTTCGACCGCCCCGGCCTGCCAGTCGACGTGCGGCGAGAGTTCGTCCAGGTGCAGCGTTCCGGGCAGCATGCCGTGGCGCATCGCCTCGACCATCTTGATGACCCCGGCGACACCGGCGGCTGCCTGCGTGTGACCGATGTTGGACTTGATCGAGCCGAGCCACAGCGGACGGCCCTCCGGCCGGTCCTGGCCGTAGGTCGCAAGGAGTGCCTGCGCCTCGATCGGGTCGCCCAGCGTCGTCCCCGTACCGTGTGCCTCCACGGCGTCCACGTCCGCGGGGCTCAGCCCGGCGCCCGCCAGTGCCTGCCGGATCACCCGCTGCTGCGAGGGGCCGCTCGGCGCGGTCAGGCCGTTGGAGGCACCGTCCTGGTTCACCGCGGAACCCCGCACCACCGCGAGCACCGGATGCCCGTTGCGCCGCGCGTCGGAAAGGCGTTCCAGCACGAGTACGCCCGCGCCCTCGCCCCAGGAGGTGCCGTCGGCGGCGGCGGAGAAGGGCTTGCAGCGGCCGTTGGGGGCCAGACCGCGCAGGGCGCTGAACTCGATGAACGTCTGGGGGGTGGACATCACCGTGACGCCCCCGGCCAGCGCGAGCGAGCACTCTCCGCGTTGCAGTGCCTGCATGGCCCAGTGCATCGCCACCAGCGACGACGAACAGGCCGTGTCGATCGAGACCGCGGGCCCTTCCAGGCCCAGGGAGTAGGCCACCCGGCCGGAGACGAGGCTGCCGTTGCCGGTGGTGGCGCTGTCGCCGGCCATGCCGTAGTCGTGGTAGATCACTCCGGCGAAGACGCCGGTGCGGCTGCCGCGCAGCGAAGCCGGGTCGACGCCGGCCCGCTCCACCGCCTCCCAGGACGTCTCCAGGAGCAGCCGCTGCTGCGGGTCCATGGTCAGTGCTTCACGCGGGCTGATGCCGAAGAACGCCGCGTCGAACTCGGCGGCGTCGTAGAGGAATCCGCCCTCGCGGACGTAGCTCGTACCAGGCTTTCCGGACCGCGGGTCGTACAGCCCCTCGACGTCCCAGCCCCGGTCGGCCGGGAAGTCGGAGATGGCGTCCGTCCCCTCGGAGACGAGGCGCCAGAGGTCCTCCGGGGAGGCCACCCCGCCCGGAAAGCGGCATGCCATCCCGACGACGGCGATCGGGTCCGCGGCCACCGAGGTCAGCCGGTTGTTCTGCTGCCGCAGTCGCTCGTTCTCCACCAGCGCGTTACGGAGCGCCTCGACGACTTCCTCGACGGATGCGTCCACTGTCACCTTGATCCTCTGCTGATCGGGTCGGGTAGGGCGGTGGGAGCGGACGACGTCAGTCGAGCCCCTTCAGGAACTGGAGCAGGACCTCGCGGAAGCGCTCCGGCTCCTCGAGGTTGGGCACGTGGCTGGACTCTTCGAAGACTTCCCACCGGACGTCGGGAATGAGGTCGCGGTATGGCTGGACCACCGTTTCGGTCGCCTCGTCGTGGCGGCCCGACAGAAGGAGGGTCGGCACCTCGATGTCAGCCGCGCAGTCGGTCACGGAGAAGTCACGCAGACTTCCCGTGACGTGGAATTCGGTCGGCCCGTTCATGGCGAAGTACACCGTCGGGTCGTTGTAGACCTCCATGAACGTGGCGGTGTATTCACGCGGCCACGGTTGCAGTCGGCAGACGTGCTTGTTGTAGAAGACCATCGAGGCGTCGAGGTATTCCTTGCTGTCGGTCGTCCCGGCGGCCTCGTGCCGACGCAGCGTCTCGTCGACGCCCGGCGGGAGCTGAGCCCTGAGGACATCCATCTCCCGGCGCCACAGCGGGTAGGAGGCCGGGGCGCTGGCGAGGACCAGTCCGCGCAGTCCGCCGGGCCTGGCCGCGGCGTGCTTGGCGGACAGGATGCCGCCCCAGGAGTGCCCGAAGAGCACGTAGTCGTCCGCGATGCCGAGCTGCCGCAGCAGGTTGTCCAGCTCGTCGAGGAACAGCGGCACGGTCCAGAAGTCGGCGCCGCGGTCCGGGAGGTGGCTGGAGCCGCCGTTGCCGATCTGGTCGTAGTGGACGACCGGCCACCCGTGTTCCGCCAGGGCGGCGAGGTTGACCAGCGAGTCGTGGGTGGCGCCGGGGCCGCCGTGGACGACGACGAGAGGCGGTCGGTCGGCGTGGAGTTCACCGGTGACCCGGTACCACGTCCGATGTTCACCGAATGGCACCGTGCCCTTGGCGCTGGGGGCCAGCGACAACGCAATCACCTCAATCGACTCAACGCTTCTGAGCACGACACTATGGGCGGCGGGGCGGCCGGGAATCCCCTAAGATTCCGCGGCCACCCCTACTCGTGCCGGGTCACACTGCGGTCGTCGAGACGGTGCTCACAGGGTCGTACGAAGCCACTCGTCGATGATCGCGGCCGTTTCCTCCGCGTCTTCCTCCACCAGCGTGAAGTGATTTCCGGAGGCCACGGCGAAGGTGTGCGCCGGGTCCCAGGGAAGGGCCTTGGGGAAGTCGTCGGATTCCGCCGCATCCGTGCTCGGAGGCATGAAGGACTTCTCGACGCCGACGAAGAGGACCGGGGCTTCGATACCGGCCCGCGTGAATGCGGGAAGGAAGTGGAAGTAGCGGCTCATCGCCGTCAGTTCGGCGCTGTCGTACGGCCCGAACGTCGACTCCATCTCCAGCATCCGGTACGTCATGTGCTCGAAGCCCGTGGGCATGCCGTGATCGGTGACGGCGTACGAGTCGAGCAGGACGACTCCGGCCGGACGGACCTGCTTGACCGTCTCCAGGTAGTGGGCCGCCGCGTAGGCGAGAACGCCGCCCGAGGAGTATCCGACCAGGACGAACGGTTCGCCGTCGGCAGCGCGCAGCGCCCCGTCCGCCACCGCCTGGACCGCGGCGTCCGCGGTCGCCGGCAGTCGTTCGCCGCGTCCGAACCCGGGCAGGGGCAGCGCGGTGACGCCGCGTGTGCCGCGGAACGGGGCCGCGAGGCGGGCGTGTTGATGTGCGCCGCCCGCCACCATGGGGGTGGAGACGCAGATCAGCCGGGGGGACGTGCTCCCTTCGGTGAGCGTGACCGGCTCCGGCAGCCGCTCCAGGTCCGCGGATGAGGTGAACTGCGGGCGCAGGTCGGCGGCGGCGCGCAGCATCGCGAACGTCTTGGGCACCTCACCGGCCAGCACTCCGGCGCGCCACAGGGCACCGAGCGTGTCCGGGCCCGCGCCGCCGTCGGGGGCGGCGTGGGCGGTCGCCGGGTCGCCGGGGCCGCCCGACTCCAGCTCCGCCGCCAGCTCGGAACGGATCTGCCCGGCGAGGTTGGCGGGGGTCTTGCTGTCGAAGACGATCATGGGCGGCAGGCGAAGCCCGGTCGCGGTGTTGAGGGCGGCACGGAGCTGTGTCGCGCTGAGCGAGTCGAAGCCCGACTCCAGGAAGAGCCGGTCCGGGTCGACCGAGGCGGCGTCGCTGTGTCCGAGGACCCGGGCCGCGTTGGTCAGGACCAGCCCTCTGATCTCCTTCTCCTGCTCCTCCGCGGAGAGCCGGGACAGGCGTCGGCGCAGGGACGCGGCGTCCACGCGGGCCGCCGAGCGGCGCCGCGGGGCCGGTACGAGGCCACGCAGCAGGTCGGGCAGGTCGGGGTCGGTCAGGCCCGCCAGGTCCAGGCGGATCGGGACGAGCGCGGCACGGTCGAGGCGTCCCGCCGTGTCGAACAGCTCCAGGCCCTCTTCGGCGGACAGCGGCCGTACGCCGCCGCGTGCGAGCCGGGCACGGTCGTCGTCGTCCATGGCCCCGGTCATGTCACTGGCCTGGTCCCACAGGCCCCAGGCCAGGGACAGGCCCGGAAGTCCCTGCGTACGACGATGAGCTGCCAGGGCGTCCAAGTAGGCGTTGGCGGCGGCGTAGTTGGCCTGCCCCGGAGCCCCCATCACGCCCGCAGCCGACGAGAACAGCACGAACGCCGACAGGTCCATCCCCGCCGTCAGCTCGTGCAGATGCCACGCCGCATCCACCTTCGGCCGCAACACCCGGTCCATGCGCTCAGAGGTCAGCGAGCCGATCGTGCCGTCATCCAGCACACCCGCCGTATGCACCACACCCGTCAGCGAACGCCCGGCCAACAGAGACGCCAGCGCGTCCCGGTCGGACACATCACACGCCACCACCTCCACCTCGACACCCAGGCCGGACAGCTCTTCCGCCAATTCACCGGCACCCGGGGCCTCCAGGCCCCGGCGGCTCGTCAGCAACAGGCTGCGCACGCCATGCTCGACAACCAGGTGCCGGGCCACCAACGAACCCAGACCACCCGTGCCACCCGTCACCAGCACCTGACCACCGGTGGTAAACGGCACCGGCCCACCCGGCTCACCGACCACACGCTCAAGGCGCGCGGCATGAACCACCCCGGCGCGCACCGCGACCTGCGGCTCACCGGTTCGGACCAGAGGGGCGACGGCGTCCAGGACGGCAGGGGAGTCAGCGCCCTCGTCGAGGTCGGCCAGGACGATCCGCCCCGGGTTCTCCGACTGCGCCGAACGCACCAGACCCCACACCGCGGCCCCAGCCAGATCAGTGACCTCCTCGCCATCCACCGCCACCGCGCCGGAGGTCACCACCGCCAGGGTCGAGTCCGCGAACCGCTCCTCGGCCAGCCACGTCTGCACCACCGACAGCACCCGACACGCCTCAGCACGCACGACATCCGCGTCACCGATGCCACCGCCGCCACCACGCAACACCACCACGTCCGCCACCGAACCGCCGCCGGACGACACCTCATCCCACTCGCCCACGGATACCGGGTCGGCGACCGGCGTGCTTTCCGCCACTCGCGGCCAGCCCAGTGCGTACAGCGACTCGTGAACAGCCGCCCCGCCGACCGACAACCGGTCCAGAGCCACCTCACGCAACACCAACGAAGCAACCGACGCCACCGGCAACCCAGCCGCGTCCGCCACCTCCAACTCCACCTCACCCGCACGCACCGGACGCACTCGCACCCGAAGCCCCACAGCACCCGAAGCCTGCAACTCCACCCCCGACCACGCGAACGGCAACGCGGCCCGCCCACCAGCCGCACCGGTGAGCGCCACCGCGTGCAGGGCCGCGTCGAGCAACGCCGGATGCAGACCGAAGCGCACGGCGTCGCCGTGCAGTTCGTCGGCGAGGGCGACCTCGGCGAACACGTCGTCGCCGCGCCGCCAGGCGGCGCGCAGCCCCGCGAACGCCGGGCCGTAGTCGAGTCCGGCCTCGGCGAGGCCGTCGTAGAGGTCCTCGACGTCGATCGGCGCGGCGCCCCGCGGCGGCCACGGAGCGGAGACGGCACCCGTGTCCGTGCCGCCGGGCCCGGTGGCCGCCGGGGCCAGCGTTCCGGTGGCGTGTGCGGTCCAGGGCAGGTCGGGTGTGCCTTCGGCGCGTCCGTACACGGTGACCTGGCGGCGTCCGGCCTCGTCGGCGGGAGCGACCACGACGTGGACGCGCACCCCGCCGTGGTCGGGCAGGACCAGCGGGGACTGGAGCGTCAGCTCCTCGACCCGGTCGCAGCCGACCTGGTCGCCCGCGCGCACCGCCAGTTCCAGGAAGCCCGTGCCCGGGAACAGGACCACTCCGCCGGCCGCGTGGTCGGCGAGCCAGCCGTGGGTGGTCTGCGACAGCAGGCCGGTGAAGGCCACCCCGCCGGTCTCGGGCATCTCCACCGCCGCGCCGAGCAGCGGGTGGCCGGCGGGGTCGAGGCCGAGCGCCGTGAGGTCGGCGCCCGTCACGGGGGTCGGCAGCCAGTAGTGCTCGCGCTGGAAGGCGTAGGTCGGCAGGTCCACGCGGCGGGCGCCGGTGCCGTCGAACAGGCGCGACCAGTCCACGGCCGCCCCGTGCGCGTACGCCTGGGCGAGGGAGCCGGTGAAGCGGGGCAGGCCGCCCTCGCCGCGGCGGAGCGTGCCCACGGCGGTCGCCGTGGCGTCGGCGGCTTCGATGGTCTCCATGAGGCCCACGAGGAGGCCGGGGTGCGGGCTGGTCTCGATGAAGATCCCGAAGCCGTCGCCCAGGAGGGCCCGCGTGGTCTCCTCGAAGCGCACGGTCTGGCGGAGGTTGCGGTACCAGTACTCCGCGTCCAGAGCGGCGGTGTCCAGCTTCGACCCGGTCACCGTGGAGTAGAACGCCACCTCCGACGACCGGGGCGTCACCTCGCGGAGTTCGTCGAGGATCCGCTCCCGGACGTGCTCCACGAACGTCGAGTGCGAGGCGTAGTCCACCGGGATGCGGCGTGCCTGCACCCCTTCCTCGTCGAGCCGCGCCTTGAGCTGGTCGAGGGCGGCGGGCTCACCGCAGACGACCACCGAGGACGGGCTGTTGACCACGGCCAGTTCGAGGCGGCCGGGCCACTCCGGCAGGAGCTTCTCGGCCCGGTCGGCGGGGAGGGCGACGGACATCATGCCGCCGTGCCCCGCCAGATCCTGCCGGATCACCTGGCTGCGCAACGCCACCACGCGCGCCCCGTCCTCCAACGACAACGCACCCGCCACACACGCCGCGGCGATCTCCCCCTGC
>NZ_JBWKJZ010000063.1:0-21768 GCF_056431945.1 Streptomyces sp. NPDC045778 | reverse complement strand
ATGGAGGTCTCTTGGGGTACCCCACGCGAACGGTCTTCCCAAGCAATAATTTGCAGGGAAAGAGCCGGCCGTGGGGTGAACCTTCGGGGGCGGGGGGCGGGGGGGGGGGGGGGGGGGGGGAGGCCCCCCCGCACCCCTTTCTTGCGTCACCTCAGGCGGGCCACCGCCGCCGCCACCCGTTCGTCCGTGGCCGTCATCGCCACGCGGACGAAGTGCGCGCCCGCCTCGCCGTAGAAGTCGCCGGGGGCCACCAGGATGCCGAGGGAGGCCAGGTGGGCGACCGTGGTCCAGCAGGACTCGTCACGGGTGGCCCACAGGTACAGGCTGGCCTCGCTGTGCTCGATGCGGAAGCCGTGCCCGACGAGGGCCTCGCGGAGGGCGGCACGGCGGGCCGCGTACCGCTCGCGCTGCTCACGGACGTGGACGTCGTCGCCGAGGGCGGCGATCACCGCGGCCTGCGTCGGGGCGGAGGTCATCATGCCGCCGTGCTTGCGGATCTGGAGCAGGTCGCCGAGCACGGCCGCGTCCCCGGCGACGAACGCCGCGCGGTAGCCCGCGAGGTTCGAGCGCTTGGAGAGGGAGTGGACCGCCAGGAGGCCCTCGTACGAGCCGCCGCAGACGTCCGGGTGCAGCACCGACGTCGGGGCGGCCTCCCAGCCAAGCTCCAGGTAGCACTCGTCGCTGACGAGCAGCACGTCGTGCTCGCGGGCCCAGGCCACGATCCGGGTCAGGTCGTCCTTTGACAGGACACGGCCGGTCGGGTTGGAGGGCGAGTTGAGCCACAGGAGCTTGAGGCCATCGGGGTCGAGTTCCAGCGGGTCCTCGTACGTGACGTACTCCGCGCGGGCCAGGCGCGCGCCGACCTCGTACGTCGGGTAGGCAAGGCGCGGGTACGCCACCTTGTCGCCCGGGCCGAGACCCAGCTGGGTGGGGAGCCAGGCGACCAGCTCCTTGGAGCCGACGATCGGCAGCACGTGGTGGTGGGTGAGGTCGCGGGCGCCGAGACGGCGGCCGCACCAGCCGGTGATCGCGTCACGCAGCTCGGGCGTGCCCCACACCGTGGGGTAGCCCGGCGAGTCGGCGGCCGCGACGAGCGCCTTCTGGATCAGCTCGGGCACCGGGTCGACGGGGGTGCCGACGGACAGGTCGACGATGCCGTCGGGGTGGGCCGCCGCCGTCTCCTTGTACGGCTCTAGCTTGTCCCAGGGGAACGTGGGGAGGCGGTCGGAGACTGCTGACACGAGATTGGCTCCAGGCGGTGCGGTACGTGGGGCTTGTACAAACGCCCCGGCCCCGTACAGCGGACGTGGCCGTACGGGACCGGGGCGGCGCTGGGGCGGCCGCTTACTGGTTCTGCGGCGGCAGCGCTGCGACGAAGGGGTGGTCGCGCTCGATCAGGCCGAGCTTGCTGGCACCACCGGGCGAGCCCAGCTCGTCGAAGAACTCGACGTTCGCCTTGTAGTAGTCCTTCCACTCCTCAGGAGTGTCGTCCTCGTAGAAGATCGCCTCGACCGGGCAGACCGGTTCGCAGGCTCCACAGTCGACGCATTCGTCCGGGTGGATGTACAAGGACCGCTTGCCCTCGTAAATGCAGTCGACCGGGCACTCCTCGATGCACGCCTTGTCCTTGACGTCGACACAAGGCTGCGCGATGACGTAGGTCACGCTGTCGTTCCTCCTCGATACGGGCGCTGGCGGGCCGTCCTCAGGCTCCGCTCGCCTGGCGCGCGGGAGCGCGGCGTCGTCGATGCCCGCACCTAGTATCTCCGTTCCCGGGCAAGATCCGAACAGGAGGGGCGTACAGAGCTGTGGAATTCACTGCGGGCGGACGGCTCGAGGTCCGAATCACCCCCTCTGACGTGGGTAAACGCGTATCGGTTCGACGTATGGACGAAGCGGGCGCCCCGGGCGCCAGGTTCACCGACACGGTGGGCGTTCTCACATCGTGGAACGACGGTGTGTTGGTGATCACACGCAAGAGTGGCGAGGCTGTCCGGATTGCGGAGAGTGTCCTGGTCGCGGGGAAGGTCGTGCCGACCGCGCCCGCGCGCAGACGGGGGCCCGCGGCGACGTACGAGGAACTGGCGCGCGCCGGGGCGCGCTCCTGGCAGCCGGTGGAGAGCGAGCGCCTCGGTGAGTGGACGCTGCGGGCCGCGTCCGGGTTCACGCGCCGGGCCAACTCCGTGCTGCCGCTCGGCGATCCGGGCCGCCCCCTCGACGACGCGCTGACGTACGCGCGCAGTTGGTACGCGGACCGCGGCCTGCCCGCGTACGTACAGACGGCCACCGGCGCCGCGGACGCGCAGGAACGGCTCTGCGCGGACCTCGAACGGCGCGGCTGGGCCCGCGAGGTGACCACGGAGGTCATGGTCGGCGCGCTCGCCCCGGTCGCGGACCTGCCCGCCGGCCCCGGGGACGTGACGCTGTCGCGGAGCGTCGACGAGGCGTGGCTGCGGCGGTACCAGCGGGCCGGGACGCCCGGACCACATGTGGTGCAGGTACTGACGAGCGGCCCCTCGGTGTGGTTCGCTTCCGTGCCCGGCGACGAGGGCGCGCCGACGGCGATCGGGCGGTGCGTGGTCGACGGGCGGTGGGCGGGCTTCATGGCCGTGGAGGTGGACCCCGCGGTGCGGCGGCGGGGTCTGGCCACGGCCGTGATGACGGCGCTCGCGCGCCGGGCGCTCGACGAGGGGGCGTCGGCCGCGTGGCTCCAGGTGGAGGAGGACAACGGCGCCGCGCGGGCGCTGTACACGGGGATGGGATTCGCCGTCCACCACCGTTACCACCACTACAGGGAGCCCGAGCGACCGAAGGCGTGAGCGACGACGGGAGGCCGGAGCGGCCGCCGCCCCGTGCCCCCTCGCCCCGGGGCCGGGCACGGCGGTGTTCCGGTGGCGTACGCGTACGACGAAGACAGCACGGGAAGCAGCACCCCGGCACCACCCCTCGGCCCGGCCGGCTGGGCCCACACAGAAACGACAGAGGCACGGATGCGCGCACAGCCCGCGAAGTCCAGTGAATGGCGGCGCAGATTCGCCGACGAGGCCAGGTCCGAGCAGCCCGACCTGTCCCTGCTGTGCCTGCTGCTGAGCGGGGAGGCGGACCCCGAGCTGGACGAGGCGGGCATCGACGCGGCACAGATCCAGCTGGACGCGCTCGCCGGGCAGCTCCCCTACCGGCCGGGCGGGCCGCGCGCGTGGGCGGCCGCGGTGTCCGAGCTGCTCGGCGGGCGGCACGGCTTCCACGGCACGCCCGCGGACTACCAGCGCCTGGAGTCCTCGCTCCTGCACGAGGTGCTGCGGCACAAGCGGGGCCTGCCGATCCTGCTGTCCGTGGTGTGGATCGAGGTGGCGCGGCGGGCGGGCGCGCCGGTGTACGGCGTCGCGCTGCCCGGGCACTTCGTGGTCGGCTTCGGCAGCCCGGACGAGTTCGGCGAGCAAGAGCAGGTGCTCGCCGATCCGTTCAACGGCGGGCGGCTGCTGACCCACGCGGACGCGGCGCAGCTGGTGGCGCAGACGACGGGCGGCAAGCTCAACCCCTCGCTCCTGACGGCCGCCGCCCCGCTGAACATCATGCTGCGCATCCTCAACAACATCCGGGCCTGGGCCGCGGACCGCTCCGAGCGCTCCCACGTGGCGCTGTGGGCCCTGGAACTGTCGCTGCTGCTGCCCGCCCACCCGGCCCGGCTGCGCTACGAGCGGGCGCAGCTGCTCGTCGAGCGCGGCGACTTCCTTCAGGGGGCGCGGGGCCTCGACGAGTACGCCGACGTCGTCGAGTCCATCGAGCCCGCCACGGCGGACCGGGTCCGCCTCCAGGCCCGGGCGGCCCGCGCGAAGCTCAACTGAGCCCGTCGCGCGGGCCGGAGCGCCCGGTTGGGGAGTCCCGGGCCGGGCACCACCGTCGTATGCATCCGTGGCGTCGAGCCTTCGCGGCGGAGGCCGGGTCCGAGCGGCCCGACCTCGCCCTGCTGTGCCTGCTGATCGGCGCGGAGGCGGACCCCGCGCTCGACCGGGCGGGCATGGCGGCGGCCCGGCGCCAGCTCGACCTGCTCGCGCGACGGCTGCCGCCGAGCCCGGGCGGGCCCCGCGCCTGGGCGGCAGCGCTCGCCGAACTGCTCGGCGGGCACCTGGGGTTCGCGGGGCGGCCCGGTGACTACGACCGCCTGGAGTCGGCCCTGCTGCACCGCGTCCTGCGGCGCAGGCGCGGCCTGCCGATCCTGCTGTCCGTGCTGTGGATCGAGGTGGCGCGACGGGCCGGCGCCCCCGTGTACGGCGTCGCGCTGCCCGGGCACTTCGTGGTCGCCTTCGGCAGCCCGGACGCCTGCCCGGGCGAGGGCTGCGACGCGTACGACTCCTGCGGCGGCCAGGGCGGGTGCGAGGAGCGCGTGCTCGCCGACCCGTTCGCCGGAGGGCGTCTACTGAGCTGTGCGGAGGCGCGGCTGCTGGTCGCGGGCGCCACCGGGGCACCGCTCGAACCGGCGATGCTGCGGCCCGCGGACCCGCGCGAGATCGTCCTGCGCGTCCTGAACAACATCCGCGCCTGGGCCGCGGCCCGGCCCGAGCGCTCCGACGTCGCCCTGTGGGCCGTGGACCTCGCGCTTCTGCTGCCCTCGCCCGCGGACCGGCTGCGCTACGAGCGGGCCCGGCTCCTGGTGCAGCGCGGCGACTTCCGCGCGGGCGCCGCCGAGCTGGAGGGCTACGCCGACGCGCTGGCCCCGAGCGACGCGGCGGGGGCCGACCGGGTGCGGCGGCAGGCGCGGGCCGCCCGGGCGCGGCTCAACTGAGCCCGGGCGGGCGGCGGGTCAGAGCCAGCCCTTGTCGCGGGCTACCCGCACGGCTTCCGCGCGGTTGCGCGCGGCGAGCTTCTGGATGGCCGTCGAGAGGTAGTTGCGGACGGTGCCCTGGGACAGGTGCAGGGCGGCGGCCAGTTCGGCGTTCGTGGAGCCGTCTGCGGCGGCGCGCAGGATCTCCCGCTCGCGGTCGGTCAGCGGGTTCGCGCCCTCGGCGAGGGCGGCCGCGGCCAGGGTGGGGTCGATGACGCGCTCGCCCGCGAGGACGCGGCGTACGGCGTCGGCGAGCTGGGCCGCGGGCGCGTCCTTCACCAGGAAGGCCACGGCCCCGGCCTCCATGGCGCTGCGCAGATAGCCGGGCCGGCCGAAGGTGGTGAGGACGACGACCTTCACCGCGGGAAGCGCGGCGCGCAGCTCCGCCGCCGCCTCGATGCCCGTGCGGCCCGGCATCTCGATGTCGAGGAGCGCCACGTCGACAGGGTGGGCGCGGGCGGCGGCGAGCACCTCGTCGCCGCGTGCCACCTGGGCGACGACCTCGATGTCCGGCTCCAGGCCGAGCAGCGCCGCGAGCGCCTCGCGGACCATGGACTGGTCCTCGGCGAGCAGCACCCGGACGGGGCCGCCCGCGGGCTCTGCGGGGTCTCCTGGGTCGGCGGGGGTGTGCGTGCCGTTCATGCGGGTGATCCTAGAGCGGAGGCCGCGGCGGCCCCCGCCGGGTCCGCCGTCAGCGGCACGCGCGCGGCGAGCCGGAAGCCGCCGCCCTTGCGCCCGCCGGCCGAGCCTACTTCCAGGACGCCGCCGACGGCCTGGAGGCGCTCGGTGAGCCCGGTCAGGCCGTTGCCGTGGCCGGTGCCTGCGGTGGGGCCCACGCCGTCGTCCTCCACGGCCAGTTCGAGCACGGGGCCCGCGAGGGTCTGGCGCCGGGTGAGGGTGACCGCGCAGTGGCTCGCCCCGCTGTGCCGTACGACGTTCGTGACGGCCTCGCGCAGCGCCCAGGCGAGCGCGGCCTCCCGCTCCTCGTCGGGGGCCTCGGGGGGCTCGGGCGCCGCCAGGGGGACGCTGGCCTCGACGCCCGCCGCGGTCAGCGCGGTGCGGGCCCCGGCGAGCTGGCCGGGCAGGGTGAGCCTGCGGTAGCCGGTGACCGCCTCGCGGACGTCCACCATGGCCTGGCGGCTGACCTGCTCGATGTCGGCGACCTGCTGGGCGGCCCGGTCGGGGTGGTCGGGCAGCATCCGCCCGGCCAGCTCGCTCTTCAGGGTGATCAGGGACAGCGAGTGGCCGAGCAGGTCGTGCAGGTCGCGGGCCAGGCGCAGGCGCTCCTCGTTCGCGGCGAGCTGGGCGACCGTCGCCCGGGCCTGGCGCAGCTGGACGGTCGTACGGATCAGATGGCGGACGCCGGTCATAGCGAAGCCGACGAGGAAGGTCGTCACGCCGAGGCCGGTGATCAGGTCCGCGGCGCCCACGCCCTGCGCGTACACGCCGATGGCCAGCATCACCCCGGTGACGGCCGGGATCACGCACAGGGCCTGCCGCGTCTCCAGGACCGCGCCCGCGGACACCGCGACGTACACCCACAGGCCGAGCCAGGCGGAGTCCATCCAGGTCGAGAGGGCGGCCGCCAGGAGCACGAGGAGCGTGAAGGTCACGTGCACCCAGCGCCAGCTCAGCACCCGTGTCGTGTACCGGAAGACCAGGGTGAGGTAGCAGCCGACGAACGCGGCGAGGCCGAGCGAGCCGAGGACCGTGGCCACCGTGGAGCGGCCGCCGTCGGCCAGGTCCTTCACCGGCGCCGCCATGAAGACCAGCCAGATGGCGATCCAGGCGGCCTTCGTACGGGCCGCGCGGCGGTCCGTGACGGGCTGGCCGAAGCTGTGCAGGGGGTGGCGGTCGCCGGGGTCCAGTGCCTTGTTCACGCCTTCAGTGTGTCCTTCCGGTACAGCCAGGCGGCGCCCGCGGTGAAGGCGGCGAAGTACGCGAGGAGCAGTACGACGTCCTTGGCGTGCGGGGCGCCGCCCAGCTCGATGGCGCGGCCGAGCGCCGCGTACGCGTGGGTGGGCAGCCACTCGCCGACGGTCCGCAGCCAGTGCGGGAAGGTCGTGGAGGGCATCCACAGGCCGCCGAGGACCGAGAGGGTGAAGTACAGGATCATCGCGATCGGCCGTGCCGTGTCGCTGGTGGCGAGGTAGCCGACGGCCACGCCGAGCGCGGCGAAGCACAGGCTGCCCGCCCAGATCGAGCCGGTCAGGGCCAGCCACTGCCAGGCGTCGAGCCGGACGCCCTTGACGGCGGCCCCCGCCGCGAAGACCACGACGATCGACGGCAGGCTGACGACGGCGGCGCTTGCCGTCTTGGCGAGCACGTAGCCGCGGCCGGGCAGGCTGGTCAGGCGCAGCTGGCGCACCCAGCCGCTCGCGCGCTCCTGCGCGATGCGCTCGCTGTTGCCCATCAGGACGGCGGTCAGCGCGCCGAACGAGGCCATGGAGACCATCATGTACGCGGGGACGCTCAGGCCGCCGCTGTCCGGCATCGTGACGTCGGCGTCCTGGCCGCCCGCGGTGATGAGGAAGAGCAGGGCGGGGAAGAGCACCGAGAAGAACAGGAACTTGCGGTTGCGCAGGGAGCGCTTGATCTCCAGCGTGACGAGGGAGGCGGAGGAGAAGCCCGCCACGCCCCGCCGGGCGGCCGCCCGTGCCGTCGTCGTGTGCGTCGCCGTGGTCACGTCGGTCTCCCTGGTGGTGTCGGGGTGCGGGGCGGTGTCGGTGGGGGCGGCGGTGTCGGCGTGTGCCGTGCTGTCGGCGTGAGCCGTGGTGGAGGTGCCGGTCATGCCGTCCTCGCCTCCTCGGCCGCGGTGATCGCGACGAAGGCCTGCTCCAGGCCGAGCCCTGCGACCTCCAGGTTGCGCGGGTAGACGTCGAGGGCGTACAGCGCGTGCACGGTGGCGTCGGCGTCGGTGGACTGGAGCCGGACCGTGCGCCCGGACACGTCGAGCGCGCTGACGTGCGGCAGGAGGCGCAGCTCGGCGGCCAGCTCGCCGCCCTGCCCGGTCAGCTCGTCCAGGTCGAAGCTGACCTTGCGGGCGCCCGCCCGTGCCTTGATCTCGGCGGCCGTGCCGTCGGCGAGGAGGCGGCCGCGGTGCAGCACCAGGACGCGGTCCGCGATCGCGTCGGCCTCCTCCAGGTAGTGCGTGGCGAACAGGACCGCGCGGCCCTGGTCCGCCTGCTCCCGCATGGTCGCCCAGAACGCCTGGCGGGCGCTGACGTCCATGCCGGTGGTGGGCTCGTCGAGGACGATCAGGTCGTTGGGCCCCGCGGTGGCGAGGGCGAAGCGGACGCGCTGCTCCTGGCCGCCGGAGAGCCGGTTGACCTTGCGGTCGGCGATCTGTGTGATGCCCGCGTGCGCCAGGACGTCGTTCACGCGGTACGGGCGCGGGTGCAACGCGCAGGCCAGACGCACCAGTTCGCGTACGGAAACGTCGTCCATGAGGCCGCCGCTCTGGAGCATGGCCCCGACGCGGCCCGCGGTGATCGCCTCGCGCGGCCCGGTGCCGAACACGCTGACCGTGCCGCTGTCCGGGCGGCGCAGGCCGAGGAGCAGGTCGAGCGTGGAGGACTTGCCCGCGCCGTTCGGCCCGAGCAGCGCGACCGTCTCGCCGGGCCGCAGGTCGAGGCTCAGTCCGTCGACGGCGCGTACGTCGCCGTAGGACTTGGTCACCGAGTCGAACCGTACGGCACTCACCGAGGGCTCCGCGGGGCCCGCCGCGGTGGTCACTGTCATCGTCATGTGCACCATCGTCGCTGGTCAGAGCGGTGTGACGGCAGTGTCGTGTGTGGTGACATCCGCATGACAGATGTCATGCGGGAGGCATGACGGGCAGCGCCCACGCCGAAGCGCCGGACGGGACCAGTGGTCCGGACCCGTCCGGCGCCGGAGGAAAGAGCCGCTAGCTGGCGTTCGTTTCGATGACGCCGATCCGCTCGGCGGGCGTCTTGCCGCGCAGCGCCTTGCCCATGGCCTGGGCGACGTCCGTCGGCTGGACCGGCGTCTTCTTGCCGTTGCCGCGCTGGATCAGGACGCCGTCGAACGTACTGCCGTAGAGCGTCTTGAGCGCCTTGAGGTCGTACGTCTCGACGAGCTTGCCGTTCACGGCCTTCACGCCCAGGATCCGCGGCAGCGAGTGCGCGGGGCCGAGCGGGATGCCGCCACCGGTGCCCGCCTTGATCATGACGTTGGCGGACATGGCGGGCTTGGCGAACTCCCGCATGAACCGGTCGACCTCGGCGTCGGACACGGTCGGCTTCCGGTTCGTGACGGGCACCGCGACGCTGCCCGCGCTGCCGGTCTCCACCTGCTTCTTGTACGCCTCCGCGACCGCGGTCGACGCCTTCTCGGCGTCGATGCCCTTGCCCGCCCTGCCGTGCACGGCGACGGCCTTGCCGGGCACGAACTTGACCGTGCCCTCCTTGGCGGAGCCGGAGCCGCCCGCGGCGCGCTCCAGGGCGGCCGCCAGCTTCTCCTCGTCGACGGGCATCTCCGGCTCGACGACGCGCTCGCCGCCGAACAGGCCGCCGATCACCGACATGGGGTTGTAGTCGCTGCCCGCGGCGGAGCGGACGGTGGCCTGGCTGTCGAGCGTGAGCCCGGCCTGGTCCGGCTTGAGGGTGACCGTGTCGCCGCCGACCGTCAGCTTGAGCGGCTTGTTGACGCGCTCGCCGAGCGCCGCGTCGAGCTTCTTGACGGCCTCGTCGCGGGTGCCGCCGCCGATGTCGACACCGAGGACGGTGGTGCCCTTCGGCACGTCGGCGTGGTTCATCAGCAGGCCCGCGCCGTACGCGCCGCAGCCGACGACCACGACGAGACCGGCGAGCATGACCAGCTTGCTGCGGCCCTTCTTCTTCGCCTTCTTGGCCGCGGGAGCGGCCGGGGCGCTCGGCTGCGCGGGCTCGGGCAGCTTCGGCGGCGTGTGCGGGGCCGGCCCTTCACCGGGCGCGCCGGGCGCGAACGGCGAGGTCTGGGCGGGCGGGACGACCGGGATGCCGCTGTTCAGGGTGTCGCCGGAGACGTTCCCCCCGGGCCCGCCCGGCCCGCCCGGCCCGCCGGGAGCCCCGGGGCCGCCTGCGGCGGGCGGCCGGGTGGCGCCGGGGCCGCCCGCGCCGGGCACGGGCTTCTGCGGCGTGAGGATCGCGGTGTCGTCACTGAGGCGGCCGGGGCCACCGGGGCCCGCGGGCCCGCCCGCGAAGGGGTCGGTGCCGCCCGCGAAGGGGTCGGTGCCGCCCGCGAAGGCATCGGCGCCGGTCCCGTACGGGTCGGTGCCGCCCGCGTACGGCCCAGGCTCGGCCGGGGGCTCCGGCGTCAGCATCGGACCGTCCCCGGTCACCGGCCCCCCGGTGGGCCCGGCGGGCCGGTCGTCGCCGCCGGGGAAGCCGGGGAAGGACGGGAGGTCGTCGCGCCGCGGCTCCCCGCCGGAGCCGAGCGGCCCGGCCGCCACGGCCGCGGACACGTCGTAGGACCCCGTGCCGGAGTCACCCGAACCGGTGCCCGAAGAGGGAGCGGGGGCCGCGGGGGTGGACGGGCCCTTGGGCGAGGACTTGCGCGGCGCGAACCAGTCGCTCGTCGGCTCCCCGCCGTCGTCACCGGAGGCGGAGCCTCCGGAGGACCCCGCGGACGCCTGCGGTGCGGCGGGGCCAGTCACCCCTCCGCCCGGGGCGGGCGCGGCGGGCCCCGGCAGCGGCGAGGCGCCGGTTGCGTCGGCGAAGTCGGGGTAGTCGCCGCCGGCGTCGTTCGGGTTCTTCGCTTCCGTGCCTCTGTCCCCGTCGGCGTCCCCGACCGGCGTGCGCATCACGACGGGCGGGATGGGCCGCGACCCGGGGATGTTGATCCGGATGCGGGTGGTCAGCGTGGTCTCGGTCTTCGGTTCGTCGGCACGCCGGCCGCCGGGCCCGAGCCCGGCGCCGTCCGCTCCGCCGTCCGGCCCTGCGCCCTGGGCGGGCGAGCCGTACGGCGGCGTCCCCGACGGGTACGCGGCTCCCGCGCGCCCGTGAGGACCGGAGGACGAACTGTCAGTTTCACGACTCAAGGCAGGTTCTCCTGGTTGGCTCCGCCGCCCGTC
The DNA here is from genome assembly GCF_056431945.1 of Streptomyces sp. NPDC045778. Classification (NCBI taxonomy): domain Bacteria; kingdom Bacillati; phylum Actinomycetota; class Actinomycetes; order Kitasatosporales; family Streptomycetaceae; genus Streptomyces; species Streptomyces sp. NPDC045778. The sequence continues at coordinate 10,873 of NZ_JBWKJZ010000063.1, read as the reverse complement.
TCGACCACTCGGGCGGCTCGGCGGCGCGCACCACCATACTGGCCGCCGTCGGCAGGCATCCCGTGACCGGCGTCAAACCCCTGCCGGGGACGGGCTCAAGTGGTACGTCACTTGCCAAGTCGGGCGTCGGACGAGCCCGGTTGCGGCCGCTGCCAGAGCGTGGCACACATCACAGCCACGCCCATGCCGCCGAGCAGGAACACATACGACCCCAGTCCGGCCCCGAACACGAAGTCGCCTTCCGGGCGGGTCGCCGTCAGCAGCATGACGGCGACGAGCCACCCCGCGGCGGGCGCGAGGGCCCCGGCTCTGGTGCCGGTGGCGCGCGAGCCGCCGTGGAAGGCGCCGGTGGCCCCGGCGAGCGCGAGCAGCAACCCGCCCGGGAACCAGCCCTGTTGGACGAGCGCCCCCGCGACCCCGACGACCACGCCGAGCAGGAAGAGGGCGACGTACGCCACCAGCCGGGCGGCGTTCAGCGGCTGCGCGAGGAAGCTGCCGGGCACGGCGGCCGCGGCCGCGCCGGAGCCTGCGGCCGCCGCCTTGCCGGTCTTCGTGGGCTTGGCGGACGCCGAGGCCCTGGATCGCGTACTCACTGATCGGTCCCTTCCGTGCCGAGCCCGGCGAACAGGTCGGTCTCGCGCGCGCCGGGCGCCGCCCCCGAGGTGCCCCGCACCAGCTCGTAGTACTCGGTGGCGAAGATCGGCTGGGCCAGGCCGTTCGACAGCGCGAACAGCGGCTCGCACACCTCGATCTGGGTGGCGTGGGCCCGCATGGCCGCGGCCTTGGCCGCGGCGAAGGCCGGGCCGCCGGCCTCCGCGGTGATCCGCTCGTCGTCCGTCACGCCGGGCACGTCGGCCAGGGAGGCGACGGCGGTGAAGGGCGTGCCGTCGAGGTCCTCCGCGAGGCCGCGGAAGCGCTCCTCGACGACCGAGCGCGGCGCGCGGTTCCAGTACACCTTGGCGACCGCGTGCGGCTCCCCCAGGCCGGGGCGGAAGGCGGGCTCGGCCGCGAGGTCCACGGCGCGCGTGGCGACGCGGTGCGCCTGGATGTGGTCGGGGTGGCCGTAGCCGCCGTCGGGGTCGTAGGTGACGAGCACCTGGGGGCGCACCTCGCGGATCACCTCGACGAGGTGCGCGGCGGCCTCGTCCACGTCGGCGGCCCAGAAGGCGCCGGGGCGGTGGTTCTGCTCGACGCCCATCATCCCGGAGTCGCGGTAGCGCCCCGTGCCGCCGAGGAAGCGGTGGTCGGTGACGCCGAGCGCCTTCATCGCGGCGGCCAGCTCCCCGACGCGGTGCGCGCCGAGCGCGTCCTCGCGGTCGGGGGCGAGGTGCGCGAGCTCCGCCGGGATGACCTCGCCCTCCTCGCCGAGCGTGCAGGTCACCAACGTGACACGGGCGCCTGCTGCCGCGTACGCGGCCATCGTCGCGCCGTTGTTGATCGACTCGTCGTCGGGGTGCGCGTGCACGAGCAGCAGGCGCCGGGCGGGCAGTTCCGTCATGGGAACAGCCTACGAGCCCGGCGCACCCGCCCCGCGCGCGTGTCACGCGTCCGCCCCCGCGCCGCCGGGAGGACCGGCGGCGCGGGGGCGGTGGAGACGCTTTACGGGTCGATGTCCTCGATCACGCCCGCCAGGTTCGTCGACAGCTCGTCGATGGTCGGTGCCACGGACGAACTGGCCAGGTAGAACCCGAGCAGCACGCAGACGATCGCGTGGATCGTCTTGAGCCCCTGCTTGCGCACCAACATGACCACGATGATGGCCAGCAAAAGCACCACCGAGACCGAGAGCACCACGCCGGTTCACCTCCCACTTCCCCGAGCCTCGCCCCTGCCTTGCCGGCGGAGTCCTCCACCCGTGCCAGCAAGGTCCTACCCACCACGCGCTACGGATCATAACTATCCGTGGAATCACATGAGTCGGAGCACCGAAACACAGGGGGCGCATCACACTTAGGCTCGGGGGATGACCACCCAGCACCCCGAGACCGCCGAGAATTCCGAGCAGGCTGAACAGCCCGAGCAGGCCGAGCAGGCCGAGCAGGCCGGGACTCCGCCGCCCGCCGCGGCGCCGGAGCACACGGACCCCTCCGACGCCTCGGCGCAGCGGCTGTCCTTCCCGCGCCAACACGCCCGTACGCAGCGCTTCTCCCTCGGGACGCCGCGCGCGTTCACCGTCGCGCCCGACGGCTCCCGGGTCGTCTTCGTCCGTTCCGCGTCCGGCACGGACCGCGCGAACCAGCTGTGGGTCCTCGACCTCGCCGCGGACGGCTCCCCCGTGGAGCGCGTCGCCGCCGACCCGCGGACGCTGCTCGGCGGCTCCGCGGAGCGGCTCTCCGCCGCCGAGCGGGCGCGCCGCGAGCGCAGCCGCGAGGGCGGCGCGGGCGTCGTCGGATACGCCACGGACGCGGCGGTGGAGCTGGCCGCCTTCGCCCTCTCGGGCCGCCTGTTCGCCGCGGAGCTGCGCGCGGGCACCGCGCGCGAGCTGCCCGCGCCCGCCCCGGTGATCGACCCGCGCCCGTCGCCGGACGGCCGGCACATCGCGTACGTCGCCGAGGGCGCGCTGCGCGTCACGGACGCCGAGGGCGGCGCGGACCGGGCGCTCGCGGAGCCGGACGGCGACGGAGCCGGCACGGTGACGTACGGGCTCGCCGAGTTCATCGCGGCCGAGGAGATGCAGCGCTTCCGGGGCTTCTGGTGGTCGCCGGAGTCCGACCGGCTCCTGGTCGCGCGGGTCGACGACGCGGCGGTGCGGCGCTGGTGGATCGCCGATCCCGCGCACCCGGAGCGGGAGCCGGAGCAGGTGGCGTACCCCGCGGCGGGCACGCCCAACGCGGACGTGCGGCTCTTCGTGATCGGCCTCGACGGGACCCGCGTCGAGGTCGTCTGGGACCGCGAGCGCTATCCGTACCTGGCCCGTGTGCACTGGTCGGCGAGCGGCGCGCCGCTGCTCCTCGTCCAGGCCCGCGACCAGCGCAGCGCGCTGTACCTGGCGGTGGACCCCGAGACCGGGGCGACGCGGATGGTGCACGCCGACGAGGACGAGGACTGGCTGGAACTGTTCCCCGGTGTGCCCTGCTGGTCGCCCGGCGGACAGCTCGTGCGGATCGCGGACGAGGGCGGCGCGCGGGTCCTCGCGGTCGGCGAACGGCCGCTGACGGGGCCGCAGCTGCACGTCCGCGCCGTGCTCGACGTGACCGACGACTCGGTGCTGATCTCGGCGTCGGCGGGCGAGGCCGCCACCGACCCGGCCCTCGGCGAGGTGCACGTCTACCGCGTCAACGAACTCGGGGTGGAGCGGGTCTCGCAGGAGCCCGGGGTGCACTCGGCGGTGCGGGCCGGCGATGTCACGGTGCTCGTTTCGGCCACCCTTGACCACTACGGCTCACGGGCCCGCGTCCTGCGCGACGGCAAGCAGCTGACGACCGTCGTCTCGCACGCGCAGCAGCCGGGGCTCACCCCGCGCGTGACGCTCACCGAAGGGGGCGCACGGAAGATTCCGTGCGCCGTCTTGCTTCCGACGGGGTACGACCCCGCCTCCGGCACGCGGCTCCCCGTCCTCCTGGATCCCTACGGCGGCCCGCACGCCCAGCGCGTGCTCAGCGCGCGGAACGTGTTCCTTACTCCGCAGTGGTTCGCCGACCAGGGCTTCGCGGTCGTCGTCGCCGACGGGCGCGGTACGCCGGGCCGCTCGCCCGCCTGGGAGAAGGCCGTCAAGGGCGATCTGACCCGCACGCTCGACGACCAGGTGGAGGCCCTGCACGCCCTCGCCGAGCGCTTCCCGCTCGACCTGGACCGCGTCGCCATCCGCGGCTGGTCCTTCGGCGGCTACCTCTCGGCGATGGCGGTCCTGCGCCGCCCCGACGTCTTCCACGCGGCGGTGGCCGGGGCGCCGGTGACGGACCTGCGCCTGTACGACACGCACTACCAGGAGCGGTACCTGGGCGACCCGCACACCGCGCCCGAGGCCTACCGCACCAGCTCCCTCGTCGCCGACGACGGCCTCGTCGACCCCGCCGAGCCGCACCGGCCGATGCTCGTCATCCACGGCCTCGCCGACGACAACGTGGTCGTCGCGCACTCCCTGCGGCTTTCCTCCGCGCTGCTCGCCGCCGGGCGCCCGCACGAGGTGCTGCCCCTGTCCGGGGTCACGCACATGACGCCCCAGGAGCAGGTCGCGGAGAACCTCCTGCTGCTCCAGGTCGACTTCCTGAAGCGCTCGCTCGGCCTGTAGGCGGTGACGACCGGCCGGGGTCACATGGCATACCCCGGCCGGTCCAACGGCACCCGCACGGCCGTACGCCCCCAGCCTGGCGCCCTCTCTTTACCTCCTGGGGTCGCCGACGTTGCCGCCCTGTTACCGCGCTCCGGCCAGGCCTACGGCACCACGTGCTTCTCCTCCGCGAAATGGCACGCCGAATCATGCGCCGCGGGCCCCGTGGTCAGGCGGAACTCCGCCGGGACGGCGAGCGCGGGGACTTCGAGGGCGCAGCGCTCGCGGGCCTTCCAGCAGCGCGTGCGGAAGCGGCAGCCCGAGGGCGGGTTGGCGGGCGAGGGCACGTCCCCGCTCAGGATGACGCGCTCGCGGTGCTCCCGGGCCCGCGGGTCGGGCACGGGCACGGCGGAGAGCAGCGCCTGTGTATAGGGGTGCGTCGGATGCTCGTAGATCTCCGTGTCCGTGCCGATCTCGACGATCCGCCCCAGATACATGACTCCGACCCGGTCGGAGATGTGCCGCACGATCGACAGGTCGTGGGCGATGAAGACGTACGACAGCTCGAACTCGCTCTGGAGCCGCTCCAGGAGGTTCACCACCTGCGCCTGCACCGACACGTCGAGCGCGGAGACGGGCTCGTCGGCGACGATGACCTCCGGGCGGAGGGCGAGCCCGCGGGCGATCCCGATGCGCTGGCGCTGTCCGCCGGAGAACTGGTGGGGGTAGCGGTTGATGTACTCGGGGTTCAGCCCGACCACGTCGAGGAGGTCCTGGACCTTCTTGCGGCGCGAGCCCTTCGGCGCGACCTCCGGATGGATCTCGTAGGGCTCGCCGATGATGTCGCCGACGGTCATGCGGGGGTTCAGGGACGTGTAGGGGTCCTGGAACACCATCTGGATGTTCCGGCGCACGGCCTTCAGGGCCCGGCCCGAGAGCCCGGCGACGTCCTCGCCCTTGAAGCGGATCGCGCCCGCCGTGGGCCGCTCCAGGTTGACGAGCATCTTGGCGACGGTGGACTTCCCGCAGCCGGACTCCCCGACGATGCCGAGGGTTTCCCCGCGCCGCAGGTCGAAGTCCACGCCGTCGACGGCCTTGACGGCGCCGACCTGCTTCTTCAGGACGATCCCCTGGGTGAGCGGGTAGTGCTTGACGAGGCCGCGCACCTCCAGAATGGGCTCAGCCACGGAGGCACTCCTTCCAGAAGTGGCAGGCGCTGCGCCGCTCCCCCACGAGCCCCTCGTACGTGACCTCGGCGAGCGGCGGTACGTCGGTGCGGCACACGTCCTGGGCCATGGGGCAGCGCGGGTGGAAGGCGCAGCCGGGCGGGATGTTCGTGAGGTTGGGCGGCAGGCCCTTGATGGCGTAGAGGTCCTGGCCCTTCTGGTCGAGGCGCGGGATCGACTCCAGGAGGCCCCGCGTGTAGGGGTGCGCGGGTGCCTTGTAGATCTCGTGGACCGGGGCCTTCTCGACGATGCGGCCCGCGTACATGACGGCGATGGTGTCGGCGACGTCGGCGACCACGCCGAGGTCGTGGGTGATGAGGATCAGGCCCATGTTCAGCTCCCGCTGGAGTTCCGCGAGGAGGTCCATCACCTGGGCCTGGACGGTGACGTCGAGCGCGGTCGTCGGCTCGTCCGCGATGATCAGCGCCGGTTCGAGGGCCATCGCCATGGCGATCATGATGCGCTGGCGCATGCCGCCGCTGAACTGGTGCGGGTACTGTCCGACGCGCTCCCGCGCGGCGGGGATGCGGACGCGGTCCATCAGCTCGACGGCCTTGGCGCGGGCGTCCTTGCGCGACATGCCCCGGTGCACGACGAACATCTCGCCGAGCTGGTCACCGACGCTGAGCACGGGGTTCAGGGAGCTGAGCGCGTCCTGGAAGATCATGGCCATGCCCGCGCCGCGCACCTTGCGCCGCTCGTCCTCCTTGAGCTTCAGCAGGTCCCGGCCCTGGAAGAGGATCTCGCCCCCGCTGATGCGGCCGGGCGGCATGTCGAGGATGCCCATGATCGCCTGCGCGGTGACGGACTTGCCGGAGCCCGACTCGCCGAGCACGGCGAGGGTCTCCCCCGCCGCGACGGCGTAGTCGACGCCGTTGACGGCCTTGGCCACGCCGTCGCGGGTGCGGAACTCCACGTGCAGGTCGCGCACTTCGAGCAGCTTGCCCGGCGCGGGCGCCGCGGCCGCCGCGGATTCCTGGGGTGCCGTGGGTGCCATGGCGCCTACCTCAGCTTCGGGTCGAGGGCGTCGCGCACCGCGTCGCCGAGCATGATGAACGCGAGCACGGTCACGGCGAGGGCGCCGGCGGGCCACAGCAGCATGTGCGGGGCGTTGCGGATGTAGGCGGAGGCGGCCGAGATGTCGATGCCCCAGCTGACCGTCGGCGGCTTCAGGCCGACGCCCAGGTACGAGAGCGTGGCCTCCAGGGCGATGTACGTACCGAGCGCGATGGTGGCGACGACGATGACCGGCGCGACCGCGTTGGGCGCGATGTGGCGCAGCAGCATGCGCGTGTTGGAGGCGCCGAGGGCGCGGGCCGCCTGCACGTAGTCGTTCTGCTTGGCGGTGATCACCGAGCCGCGCGCGATGCGGGAGATCTGCGGCCAGCCGAGCAGCACCATGAAGCCGATGACGGGCCAGACGGTGCTGGAGGTGACCACGGACAGCAGGACGAGCCCGCCGAGCACCACCGGGATGGCGAAGAAGATGTCGGTGACGCGGGAGAGGACCGCGTCCCACACACCGCCGAAGAACCCGGCGAGCCCGCCGAGCACGCTGCCGAGGAACGCGACGCCGAGGGTGGCGCACACCCCGACGGTGACCGAGGCGCGGGCCCCGTGCACGGTCCGGGTGTAGACGTCGCAGCCCTGGCCGTCGAAGCCGAAGGGGTGCCCCGGCGAGGAACTCTTCTGGGCGTTGGCGAGGTCGCAGTCCAGCGGGTCGCCGGAGGCGATCGCGGAGGGCCACAGGGAGATGAAGACGAGGAAGAGGATGATCAGGCCCGACACGATGAAGACGGGGTTGCGACGCAGGTCGTGCCAGGCGTCGGACCACAGGCTGCGGGCGGGCGCCGCGGGCCCGCCCGGGCCGGGGGCGAGCGTCGTCGCCTCGCTGGCGGCGAGGTCCATCGCGCCGCCCGCGCCGGTCCCCGCGATGGCGCCTTGGGGCTCCTGGGGTTCAGGCATAGCGGATCCTCGGGTCGAGTACGGCGTACAGGAGGTCGACGATGAGGTTGGCGGCGAGGAAGACGAGGACGAGCACGGTCACGAAGCCGACGACGGTCTGGGTGCTCTGCCGCAGGATGCCCTGGTAGAGCTGGAAGCCGACGCCGTGGATGTTGAAGATGCGCTCGGTGACGATCGCGCCGCCCATGAGCGCGCCCACGTCGGTGCCGATGAACGTGACCACCGGGATCAGGGAGTTGCGCAGCAGGTGCCGCAGGACGACGCGGCGCCGGGGCAGGCCCTTGGCGACGGCGGTGCGGACGTAGTCGGCGCGGCGGTTCTCGGCGATCGAGGTCCGGGTGAGCCGGGTGACGTAGGCGAGTGAGACGGAGGCGAGCACGAGCCCCGGCACGATCAGCTCGTCCACACGCGCCTCGGACGACACCGAGGGCTTGATGACGCCCCATTCCACGCCGAGCAGCAGCTGGAGCAGCAGCCCGGTGACGAACGTCGGGACCGAGATCACGACCAGGGTGAGGATCAGCACCGTGGTGTCGATGGGCCTGCCGCGCCGAAGGCCCGTCAGCACGCCGAGGCTGATGCCGATGACGATCTCGAAGACGATGGCGACGAGCGTGAGCCGGACGGTGACGGGGAACGCGGTCGACATCAGCTCGGTGACCTTCTGCCCGTTGAAGGCGGTGCCGAAGTCTCCGGTGAAGACGTTGCCCATGTAGGTCACGTACTGCTGCCAGACGGGCTTATCGAGGCCGAACTCCTTCTTCAGCCGGGCGGCCGTCGCGGGGTCGCACTTGCGGTCGCCGCACAGGCCCGCGATGGGGTCGCCCATCACGTTCACCATCAGGAAGATCAGCAGTGTGGCGCCGAAGAAGACCGGGATCATCTGTAGCAGGCGCCGGATCACATATCGCCCCATGGGCTGGCTCCGGAGGTAGGGGGAGCGGCCGTCCGGTGTCCTGGGGACCGGACGGCCGCTCCGCGCGGCTCAGTTGACCTTGATCTCCGCGTACACGGGCACGCTGAACTGGTTCAGCGACACGTCCGAGACCCGGTCCGAGTAGCCGGCGCTGCCGTTCTGGTACCAGAGCGGGATCGCCGCCATGTCCTTGGCCAGCACCTTCTCCGCGTCCTGGAAGGTGGAGACGGCCTTGCCGGTGTCGGTCTCGGCGTTGGCCTCGTCGACGAGCTTGTCGAAGTCCTCGCTGCTGTACTTGCCGTCGTTGGACGGGGCGTCGGTGTAGTACACCGGCTGGAGGAAGTTCTGGATCAGCGGGTAGTCCATCTGCCAGCCCGCGCGCCAGGCGCCGTCCAGCTTCTGCTGGGAGGCCTGGCTGCGGAAGTCGGCGAAGGTGCCGATGGAGTTGCCGACGCAGGACCTGTTGTTGCCGAGGGCCTTGTTGATGGAGTTGCACACGGCGTCCACCCACTCCTTGTGGGAGCCGGTGTCCGCGTTGTACGAGATCTTCAGGGTGCCGCCGGGGATGCCGCCGCCCTCCTCGACGAGCTTCTTGGCCCGCGCCGCGTCATAGGTGCAGGCGTCGCCGCACAGGGTCTCGCTGTAGCCGCCGTCCTCGCCGAGCACGGGCGAGGTCCAGTCCTTGGCGGGCGTCCGCGTCTTCTGGAAGATCGTGTCGGTGATCTGCTGCCGGTTGATCGCCATGGAGAGGCCCTTGCGGACCTTCTCCATCCCGGGCTTGTTCCACTTGCTGTCGTAGAAGGCGAAGGACAGGGTCTGGATGATGCCGGCCGGGGTGTTGATGTAGCGGTCCCCGAGGTCGTTCTTCACGTTCCGCAGCTGCGCGGCCGGGATGTCGTCGACGAGGTCGAGGTTCCCCGCCATCAGGTCGTTGTAGGCGCTGTTGTTGTCGGTGTAGACCCGCAGGTCCACGCCGCCGTTCCGCGCCTTGTCGTCGCCGCTGTAGTCGTCCCACTTCCGCAGCTCCATCTTGGAGCCCTTCTGGTACGACTTGATCGTGTACGGGCCGTTGCCGACGGGCTTGGCGAGCCAGGCCGTACGGTCGTCGAAGAACGCCTTGGGCAGGGGTGCGAAGGCCGGGTAGCCGAGGGTCTCCGGCCAGGTGGAGAACTTCTGCGAGAGCTTGACGGTGAAGGTCCGCGCGTCGACGACCTTCAGGCCCGACAGGGTGTCCGCGCTGGGGTCGCCCTTCTCCGGGTGGACCTGGTCGTACCCCTCGATGTAGCCGAAGAAGTAGGAATTCTTCTGGTTGTTCTTGAGGTGCGCCCCGTAGTTCCAGGCGTCCACGAACGACTTGGAGGTCACGGCCTCGCCGTTGCTGAACTTCCAGCCGTCCTTGACCTTGACGGTGTAGGTCCGCGAGTCCTTCGTCTCGATGGACTCCGCGACCATGTCCTTGGCCTCGCCGGTCTTCGGGTCGTACCGCTTGAGCCCCCGGAAGATCATGTCGAGGACCTTGCCGCCCTGCACCTCGTTGGTGTTGGCGGGCTCCAGCGGGTTCTGCGGGTCGCCCCAGGAGGAGCCCACGACCCCGGAGCCGTCGCCGCCGCCGCTCCCACCACCACAGGCTGTCGCCGCGAGCGCGACCGCCGCCGCGCAAGCGGCCCACTTGGCGTGCGTGGCTCCACGCATGAACTGCCTCCTCGCCTCCGCCGCGCGTGTGCCGCGCGCACTATCGCCAATATCGCGTTATAGGGAGCAAGCGGCACATTTAGCCCGGCCGTATGAGGGAGGAGGCCCTCCGGATGTACGTATGCCGCATCCGGAGGCCTGGCTACGCTGCCTTCATGGACTACGCGAAGATGCGCGCGATCGCCGAGGAGCTGGGCGCCTATGCCGAGCGGCTCGAGGGGTCATGGAACGTCGAGATCGGGCCCTCAGGTCCGATACTGGCCATGATGTGCCCCTCGAAGCGCCATGAGGGCACGGTCCGCCGCATCTGCAAGCAATTGGACGCACAGCTCCCCGCCACCCACCCCGGCTACATCTGCGCGAACGGCCCCGAGATCGAGCACCCGTCGATCGGCCGCATGCGCCGTCCGGACGCCGTGGTGATCCCGGAGGCCGTACTCGACGAAGAGGGTCTGGCGGTCGACGCCACCGAGGTCCTCGCCGCCGTCGAGATCGTCTCCCCCTCGAACCCGGAGAACGACTACGGCGCGAAACTCTCCGAGTACCCCGCCATGGGCATCGGGCTCTACATGATCGTCGACCCCCGGAAGGGCACCATCGAGGTGCACTCCGAGCCGTGCGGAGTCCACTACGGGAAGAAGGTCCCCTACATCTTCGGTGACCAGGTCTCCCTGGGCCCCTGGACCCTGGACACGTCCGCCTTCCGCCGGTACGCGGAGCCCGGGCAGGGCTGAGTCACGCCGCGCGGGTCCTTCTCGCGCCCCCCGGACGCGGGGGGGGGGGGGGGGGGGGGGGGGGGGGGGGGGGGGGGGGGGGGGGGGGGGGGGGGGGGGGGGGGGGGGGGGGGGGGGGGGGGGGGGGGGG
>NZ_JBWKJZ010000062.1:0-23248 GCF_056431945.1 Streptomyces sp. NPDC045778 | reverse complement strand
CCCCCCCCCCCCCCCCCCCCCCCCCCCCCCCCCCCCCCCCCCCCCCCCCCCCCCCCCCCCCCCCCCCCCCCCCCCCCCCCCCCCCCCCCCGCGCCCGATGCCGGCGCCCGTGTTCGGCAGGAGCGGGGCTCGTGCCCCCACCGCTGTGGGAGACGCCGCCGGCGTCAGGCGTGCAGGATCTTCACGACGGCCTGCGTGCGGTCCGTGACGTCGAGTTTCAGGAAGGCGGCGCGCAGGTGATTCTTCACGGTCGGCTCTGAGATGTTCAGGTCACAGGCGATACGGCGGTTGGACAGCCCCTTGGCGAGCAGCTCCACCACTTCTCGCTCCCGCTGTGTGAGACGCGCCTGGCCCAGCACGTGGTCCATGCCGTCACAACGGCGCACGGGATGGTCGCGCCCCTGCGCCGGGGCAGGGGTCGTCTGAGCGTACGAACTCAGAAGTTCCTCCAGCCGGACGATGATCCTGGTCAGCTCACTCAGGCAGGCCCCGGCCTCCGCCAGGACCGCGTCCGCCGCCCTGTCGGTCTCCTGGCCCTCCTGGCCGCAGTGGAGCGCGCATGGCCCGCCGCACGCGCTCACGCCTCGTCCTCCTCGTCCACCTGCGCAGATCCCGGTGCCCGTGTGCTGACCAGGGTCGTCGTGGTCACGGCCGGGGGGCTCCCTGCTGTTCCTGGAGGGCGGCGACCTCGGTGCGCAAGTTGCGTACGAGGTGCTCAGCCATGTCCTGGCTGAACCCGTGGCGGACCACGACGCGCATGACCCCGACGTGCTCAACGGCGGGGGGCAGGTTGTAGGCGGGAAGGTGCCAGCCGTGGCGGCGCATGCGGTCGTGGATGTCGAAGACCGTCATCGCGTCGTGACCCGGCTGGACCCGGATGCCGACCACCGGCAGATCGTCGCCATCGGAGATCACTTCCAGGCCGGGAATCTCCGCGATCTCCTTCGCCAGGAAGCACGCCACTTCGCGCGAGGTCTGCTGGACCGCCTGATACCCCTCAAAGCCCAGGCGCAGGAAGTTGTAGTACTGCGCGACCACGGGGGCCCCGGAGCGGGAGAAGTTCAGCGTGAACGTCGGTACGCACCCACCCAGCAGCTCGCAGTCGAAGACCAGCTCCTCGGGAAGGTCGGCCCTGTCCTCCCAGACGATCCAGCCGACTCCCGGGTAGACGAGGCCGAACTTGTGACCCGAGGCGTTGATCGAGCGCACCCTGGGCAGCCGGAAGTCCCAGACTCTGTCCGGGTCCAAAAACGGCGTGACGAACCCGCCGACCGCGGCGTCCACGTGGATCGGGATGTCGAGGCCCTGGTCGGCCTGCACCTGGTCGAGCTGGGCGGCGATCTCGGCGACAGGATCGTATTTGCCCAGCGCGCTGGAGCCGAGGATCGCGACCACGCCGATCGTGTTCTCGTCACACGCCGCGGCCACCGCGGCGGGATCCACGCAGTAGTCAGGTTCGGTGATGGGCACGTACTTCGGGTCGACGTCCCAGTAGCGGCAGAACTTCGGCCAGCAGGTGTGCACCGCGGTGGACATGACCAGATTGGGCCGGTCGGTGGCCAGTCCGGCGGCCCGGCGCCGGTTGCGCCAGCTGACTTTCATCGCCAGGCCCGCGAGCATCGCCGCTTCGCTGGAGCCGGCCGTCGAGCAGCCGACGCCGACGCCGTCCGGGTCGTTCCAGAGGTTGGTGAGGATGTTGACGCAGCGCGTCTCGATGTCCGCCGTCTGCGGATACTGGTCGTGGTCCATCAGGTTGCGGTCGAGGCACTCCGCGATCAGGTCTTTCGCCTGCGGTTCCATCCAGGTGGTGCAGTAGGTCGCCAGGTTGAGCCGGGCGTGGGACTCCAGGATCAGCTCATCGCGGATGAGGGCACTGGCCGCATCCGCCGACATCGACTTCCCCGAGAGCTGGAAGCGTGGAACCCCGTCCGGCGGTACCAGGCCGCTGTAGAGGGGGTTGACCGGCAGTACTTCCTCACGGCGGTCGGCATGTATGGGACGCAACATGGGACGGTGTTCTCCTTGCCCTGATGGGTTTCGTACGTTTCGTGGCCGGCGGGCGGTGTCGCGTTGCGTCGGCCGGGGCGGTGCGGAGTGGTCGGCTTCGCGGGAGCGGGCAGCGGCGGCCGCCGGTCACAGTTGCGCGAGCAATTCCTCCGGGCGCCGTACCGCGCTCTCACCCAGCGGGAGCGGCGCGCGGCGCGGCTCCCCCACATCGAGGCCCCGCAGGGCCAGAGGCCCGCCTTGACCGTCGTGGGCGGCCCGCCGGCCAGGAGCGGCAGAAGACAATAGAAACGCTTCCGTGCCTTGGCGAAGTCCCCCGTGCGGACGCCCTCGTAAAAGGGCAGAATCTCGGCGGGGAACAGATATGGCGGGGCCGAGCGCCAGCCCGCAGCTCCCGTCGCGAGGCCTTCGAACCCTTCGAACTCCTCGAACCCTTCGAACCCTTCGAACCCTTCGAACTCTTCGAGCCCGAGCGGATTACTGCCATTGCTTTAAAGCAACCGCCCGCCAGCTCATGTGGCCGGTGCAGGCGCTGCACCTCGCCCGAACTCTCCTTGGCCACCGCCACGTCGTCAAACTCGGTGGTCAGCCGGACCAGCAGCTCGGGCGGCATGTCGATGCCGGCCGTCAGCACGTGCCCGGCTCCCCCGCGCGCGTGGCGATCTGCCCGGAAAGCCCGGAGTCATTGCCCATGTGGAACAGGATTCGGCAGGTCGACGCCCGCTTCTGAAGCCTGGTCCAGGTGCGGTCGGAGATCGCGTCGCGCATGCGTTCCTGGGCGAGCCGCACCAGATCCGGCTTGCAGGCGTCGAAGGACTCACCCATGACTAGGTCTCCTCTGGTCTCCACATGGGACCCTCTAGGTGATCCTGAGCCAGAGATTCCGCAGCCGCCACCCGGCACCTGAATATGATTCCGTCGTACTGGGTAATTCGTGTCAGATTATCCGGCGCACAAGTCGGTTAGATCCCGACGCGGAGGGTGAGCGACGAAACCTGCCCGAGGAGCGGCACCGTGTCCACGCTGACCGAGAGCATCACTCTGGACCGCCTTGAGGCGGACCCCTATCCGGTCTACGGACTGCTGCGCGCCGAGGAGCCCGTGGCGTGGGTGCCGGCCGTGGGCGCGTGGCTGGTCACCCGCTGGGACGACGTACGTCACGTACTGACGAACCCGGAGTCGTTCACCACTGCCAACGACGCGTCTCCCCTGTCCTCGTACTGCGGCGCGGAGAACGTCCTGAACCAGGAGGGCGAGCGGCACACCGCCATCCGCACGTCGGTCGGCGACCGATTCCGCACCGAGATGGCTCCTGCCGTCACCGCGCACGCTCGGAGCGTCGCCGCGCAGCTGCTCCGGGACCTCGGCGGCAGGGATCACGCCGATCTGATGGCCGAGTACTTCGAACCGGTCTCGGTGGCCACGGCGGCCTGGATCCTCGGCCTCGACGAGGTCGGCGGCCTCGACACGGCCGCCCTCACGCGCTGGTCGGCGGACCTGACGACAGCGTTGTACAACCCGTCCAAGAACGCCGCGGCGCACAAGACCGGCGCGGCCGTCTCGACTGAGATGGACCGAACGCTGGCACCGCACCTGACACGGCTGCTCACGCGGCCGGACCACTCGCTGCTGTCGGCACTGGTTCATGCCGGGAGCCCGGCCGACGACGACTCGTCGGGTGTGTCGCAGGCGCTTGCCACCCTCAAGATGATGACGAGCGCGGTCCGGGAGCCCGGCTGGCTCGCCGGGAACACCCTGCACGCCCTGCTCACTCACCCGGAGCAGATGGCCCTCCTGCGAGCAGACCCTGGGTTGCTGAACGCGGCGGTGCACGAGGGGATCCGCTGGGCCGCCCCGGTCGGTGCCGTCGGCCGGCTCACGACGAAGGCCCTGGTCCTGGGAGGCCGCGAGCTGCCGGCAGGCGCACCTGTCGCGCCTGGCATCGCATCGGCCAACCGGGACGAGAGCGTCTTCCCCGCCGCCGACCGGTTCGACGTCCTGCGCGCCCGCACCGCCACTCCCCTGTCCCTCGGCCTCGGCCGGCACGAGTGCCTCGCCGCGCACGTCGTCCCGGCCGTCGTCGAGGGCGCGCTGCGCGAACTCCTGAAGCACTTCCAGGAACTCCGTCCGGAGCAGGAGGTACGGCCGTACGGCTGGAAGTTCCGGAAGCTCGACACGCTCCCGGTCCGCTGGCGCGGCCAGCCCTCGACCGGCGCCTGAGAGAGCACGGGGGCCACAGCGGAGCACCCGCCCCGGGGCCGGCCCGCCTCGAACACGGAACGCGTCGCGCTTGACCAGGTCACCCGACACGTGATCATGGGCAGAGTGTCACGTTTGCACAAGGTGCTGAACAGCCTGCTCATCGCTTGCCCGAGCGCGGCTCTGGTCGGCTGTGGCCTCCTCACCTCCTCCCCCGGAACACCGAGTGCAACGGAGTCCCTTCACGCCGCCCGACGGCCTCCGTTCGTCGGGCCTGCCGGAGCCGGCCGTCACAAGGTCGACCCCGATCGACCCGTCACCGTGTCCCTCCGTGATGACGACGCCGGGATCCGCCTCACCGATGTGACGGTCACCGATGCCGCCGGACGGCGTCTGGCGGGCGAACTCAGCCCCGACGGCTCCCGCTGGCACAGCACCGGCTCACCGACCGCGGGCAGCCGCCACACCATCCGGGCCAGCACGGAAGACGACGGCAGCTCCCGGGCCCAGTGGACCATGGAGTTCGAGACCGCATCGGCCGAACGGGAGGTCAACGCCACCTTCGGTCCCGCAGCGGGCCAGTACGGCATCGGGCAGCCGATCACGGCCGAACTCAGCGCGCCGCTCGACAGCAAGAGCACCCAGGCACGGGCGTTGGTCGAGCGCGCCTTGAAGGTCACGTCCCGACCGCCGGTCGAGGGTGCCTGGCACTGGGTGAGCGACCGGGAACTGCACTACCGACCCCGCCACTATTGGCCGGCCCACACGCGCGTCGATGTCCGCGCCGAGCTGCGCGGGGTCGAGCTGAGTGACGGACTGCGCATGGGCAGTGCCAGGCCCGTCAGGCTCACCATCGGCGACCGCTTCGAAGCCGTCGCGGACGCTCGCACCCACTCGATGACCGTCATGCGCGGGGGAAAGGTCGTCAGGATCATCCCGGTCACCCTGGGGAAGCCGGGCTACTTCACCCGGAACGGGATCAAAGTCGTCCTGGACAAGGAGCGCTCCGTACGCATGCGCAGCACGAGCATCGGGGTCCCCGCGGACCAGCCGGACGCGTTCGACCTCGTCGTGCGCGATGCCGTCCGGGTCACCCGCAGCGGCGAGTACCTGCACGCCGCTCCCTGGTCCACGGGGTCGCACGGGCGCGCCAACGTCAGCCACGGGTGCACGGGCATGAGTGAGCGTGACGCCGCCTGGCTCTTCGGGCAGATACGTGAAGGAGACGTCGTCAAGGTGGTCAACAGCGGCGGCGCGCGCATGGCGCCCTTCGGCAACGGCTACGGCGACTGGAACCTGTCCTGGGCCGAGTGGCGTGCCGGCAGCGCACTGTCCAAGGACCCCGCGAGCCGCTCGGCCCCTGCCGGCACGGCCCGGCTGCGTCCGCAGGGCCCCTGACCCGTCGCTCACCGACTCGTCCGCACCAGCCCGCCCGCCGCCCGCCGTGCATCGTGTGCGTGGACTTCCCCCTCGGCTCACGCGCAGCCAGTGCGGCGGTTTGGCTGGACGTGCCGTGTCGAAGGATGCGCCGCGGGTACGCACGCTCCCTCAGGGGCAGATCCGCCATTCGGCTGAACCCCGGGCCGCAACCTCGCCGACGTGGCGCGCCGCAGGCCGGAAGTCGGCCCACCCGCACAGACGATTTTTCGTGTGATCATCGGACGACGCGAGCGAGCCGGGCACACCCGTCGGCCTGTCCTCCGACATGTGACGGTGCTCCTTACGTCATCTCTGCTGGTGGCGCTCCCGGGCGCGGGGTCGGTGGCGCTCCCGGGCGCGGGTCCCGTGGCGCTCCCGGGCACGGGCCCGGTGGCGGCCGACGGAGCCGGCAAGAACGGCCTCGCACTCCAGGTCACCGTCAACTCCCTCCCCCGGCATGCGCTGAAGCCGGGCATCAGGGTCGGAGACCCGGTGGTGAAGCGATATCGGCTGGTCAACCGGGGCAGCGCCGACTTGCACGGGGTGCGCGTGACCGACCCGGGACTGCCCGGGGCCGCGATCCGCTGCCCGGGAGGCGGCGACCGGGTGCGCATGCTGCGCGGCCTCAGCTCCACGACCTGCACGGCGGAGGCGCCAGCACGTCCCGGCATCTGGGCGGGCGACGTCCTGGCGTCCGGCCGCATCCCGTACCTGCGAGCCGACGCGAAGGCCAGCGTGCCGTCCGGGTACGCGGGGGTCGGTGGCGGTCTCGCCCTGTCCGAGACCGTGACGATCGGCGGCCAGCAGGCAACCATTCACTACGTCGTGCGCAATCCGGGCAACCGTACGGTCCACGGCATCCGGCTCAGCGACCCACTCGTCCCCGCCAACGCGATCGACTGCGGGGGCCGCCGGCCCGTTGTACGCCAGCTCGCCCCGGGGCGGTCGGCCCAGTGCAGCGCGGTCGTGCGCCGCGGGCCCGGGGTGTACACCAGCCGCGGGCTCGCCGAAGGCAACGACCGCATCCGCACGCTCGGGCGCGGAGGCGGCCTTGTTCCCCCGCCCACGCTCGCCGCGCGCTCCTCCGTGCGCTTCGACATCCCCCGGCCTCCGCCGGCCCCGCCAGCCCCACCCGGTCCGCCCGGTCCGCCCGGTCCAGCGGGCCCACCGGGTCCGCCCGGCCCGCCGGCTGCGCCTGGCCCGTCGGCTGGGCCTGGCCGCTCGCAGCCCGCCGCGCGCTCTTCCGTACGACTCGACATCCCCCGGCCTCTGTCGGCCCCACCGGGGCCACCGGGCCCACCGGCTGTGCCTGGCCGTCCGGGACCCGCCGCGGGCCCGCCCGCGCTGTCCGCACCACCGCCCCTCGCCGGGACACCCCCGCTGCTGTTGGCTGCCCCGGTGCTTCCGGTGCCGCCCGGCGTCATCGTGCCGCCGCTGCCCCCGGTCGGCATCGTGGCCCCGGGACTGGCTGCCGAAGCCGCGGCGGAGGCAGCCGCAGATGCTGCCGCTGAGCCGCCGCCCGGCGCGGCAGCCAGGGGTGAGGACACCGGAGGCACGGCGGCGGTGGCACCGCGAGAGCGGGAGGAACAACAGCAGCGGCGTTCCTTCCGGGACCGCTTCTACCGCTCGGGCGAAGGCCCGACGGGCCTGGGCCTGCTCGCCGCCTTGTTCCTCATGCTGCTCCCCGCCGCACTCGCGGCCGCCGTTCTCGGGTCCCGCCGGACGTGATGCGCGGCAGGCCCCAGCCAAGAGGAGTCCCGTCCGTTGACCGAAACCCTCGCCATCGTCCTCGGCGTCGCTTTGCTCACCGCTGCCTGCGTCGTCCTGAAGCACCGCTTCTGGCCGATGGACCCGGACCACGAACCGCGCGAGGACGTGGCGGAGTACATCTCGATGATGGTCGGCGTGCTCTACGCCCTCGTCCTGGGTCTCGCGCTGGTGTCGGTGTGGGATGCCCGCTCCAGCGCCGAGGAGCACGTGGCGGCCGAAGCGGGCGCCGCGCACCAGATCTACACGCTGGCCGCCGGCCTCCCCGCCGCGCAGCGGGACCGGGTACAGACCGACGTACGGGCATACGTCCGGCACGTCACGGACGTGGAGTGGCCCGCGATGGCCGAGGGCGCATCGCTCGGCCGTCGCGGCTGGGAACTGCTGGACCAGGTGCGGGTGGCGGCGCAGGTCCCCGAGGGCGCCACGCCCGCGCAGGATGCCACCGCGCAGGAGGCGCTGGCGCAGCTCAGCACACTCGACGAGGCACGGCGCGGGCGCGAGGCCGACGCGGGCGGCGGGCTCTCCCCCGTCCTCTGGCTCGGCCTGATCGTCGGCGGTGCCCTCACCGTGGCGTTCATGTTCATGTTCGGGGTGCAACGCAGCTTCACCCACGTGGTGATGGTGATGGGCCTGTCGGCGCTCATCACCTTCGTCGTGCTGCTCATCTACCAGCTCGACAAGCCGTTCAGCGGCCTGTTCACCGTGGACACCACACCGTTCACCCGATACTTCTGAGCCCTACGGGACTTCTGAGCCTTACGGGACCGCGCGGCCCTCGCGCCGGACAATCGGTGATCGCCGGTCGACGCACCGTAGGGCCGGGTGCAACAGAGTTGGGCACGCAAAGTGCGTGCCTTCTCCGGGAGCCAGCCCATGGATACTTCCCGCATCGGTCGTCGCATCGCCTACTGGCGGGACCGACGCAGGCTCACGCAAACCGAGTTCGGACACCTCATGGGGCAGACGAAACGGTGGGTGCAGGACCTCGAAGGCGGGAAACGCCAGCAGGACCCACGCCTGTCGGTGCTGGTGCGCGCGGCCGAGATCCTGCGCATCCCCCTGGAGCAACTCTTGTCCGACCGGCCGCCCGAGCCACCGGCGGGCAGCACTCCCCCTGCCGATGTCCTCGGGGTCGTCGACGCGCTCTACAAGAACCTGGACGCGACGGAACCGCCCCCGCTCGCGACCCTGCACCGCGGGCTCGACTACTGCTGCGAAGTTTTTCAGGCGTGCCACTACAGCACCCTCGGCCGAGAGCTGCCCGCGCTCGTCGTCGGCGCGACCAAGGCAGCGCACCACGCCCCGGTGACTCGGCAGTCCGAGGCGCAGGCCGTGCTGTCCCGGGTGTACCAACTGGTGACCTCGTACCTGCACAAGTACGGGGAGTAGACGGCGATTCAGGCCGCGCTCGCCGCCGACCGCGCGCTCGCTGCAGCAGAGCGGTCCGGTGACCCGGTGCACATCGGGGCCGCATCGCGACGTGTGGCCAAGAGCCTGGTGTACCAACAGCGCCCGCAGACCGCGGTGGAGTTCGCCACGTCGACGGCCCGGCGCCTGGCCGGGGACCTGACCGATCGAGGCCCGCTCGGCCTGTCGACGCTGGGCATGCTGTACCTCTCCGCCGCCTTGGCCGCCTCCTCCGAGGACCGCACCACCGATCGGGTGCGCGCGGCCACGGCATTCGTCGACGAGGCCGAGGACGTCGCCGACAGGCAGGGCGCGGACCTCAACGAGGACTGGACGATGTTCGGCCCCACCAACGTCGGCTTGCACAGAGTGGACATGCTCACCCGGTTCGAGGACGGGTGGTCGGCGCTCGAAGCCGCCGATCACCTGGACAAGGCCGCCGTGCCCCAGATGACGCGGGAACGGCAGGCCGGACATCACGTCGCCATGGCACGCGCTTCGCTCTTGGCACGGCAGAAGGACGCTGCGGTGAAGGAGCTGCTCGCAGCGGACGAGCTGGCGCCCGAGGAAGTCGAGGGCAGGCCCGACGCGGTGAACCTCGTCAAGGACGTGGTGGGCAGGCTGCCGAATCCTGACGGGCAGTTGCGTGCGCCGGCACAGCGGTGTGGACTCCGGGCATGACGAAGCCGGTTCTCTACTTGATCGCCTGCGCCGCAGGCCCGACCCAGTACATCGATCGCGGCGTCCGCTGTGCGCAGGCCGCGGGGTGGGACACGTGCGTGATCCTCACTCCCGCCGCGGCCCGGTGGTGGGAGGACCGCCTTGATGAGCTGGAGCATCTCACGGGGCACCGGGTGCGCTCGCAGTACAAGCTTCCCGGTGAAAGCGACGCCCTGCCGAACGCGGACGCCATGCTCGTGGCGCCACTGTCCTGTACGAGCCTGAACAAGTGGGGCGCGGGAATCGCGGACACACTGGCCCTCGGCCTGGTCTCGGAAGGCGTGCACATGGGGGTCCCCGTCGCAGCCATTCCGTACTTCAACCAGGCACAGGGCGCGCAGCCAGCTGTGGCACACAGCATCGCGGCACTGCGTAAGCAGGGCGTGCAGTACCTGGACGGGCCCGGCGGATACAAGCCACATCCGCCGAAGCAGGGAAACCCGGAAGGCTTCCCCTGGGACGCAGCCGTCGCCGCGCTGAACCTGCGCATGGAGCGCTGAGGCGTGGAAGGCCGTGGCGGTCTGTCAGGGGCGCCCACTCTGCGGCAGCCTCGTCGCTCAGCCACTCCGGCGGCTCCGGCGGCAGCCGCTTGACCCTTACCCGGTCGAGCTTGGCGTGCGGAGTCATGGGCGCTTAGCGCGGCGTGCGCGTGCCCGCTCGGCTCCTCGGGGTGCCTCGGCCTTGCTCTTGTCCACATTGCACTGATCCCGTACCTGGCCGCCTTGGCGTCTCGGCCCGCCCATGGTGTGCGCTGGTGGGCGTCGCATCGGCCGTCGGCCGTAGCGTACTCGTGGCACTCGGGGTCGGTGCAGCGTGAGGGCGGGGCGTACGGCCCGGGGGCTACCGGGTGTAGGGGTAGCGGGGGGTCATGGTGAGGGGGATGCCTGGATGGCACGCTCCTGCACGGCCTTGAGGGCGTTGGTCATGGCTTCCTTGTCGAGGTGGGGGACGAGTCGGGCATGGGTGACGCCCGCGCAAGGGGTGTCGTCGTGCTACAGGCCTGCGGCGACGGTGGGCCCGTCGTCCTCGCGGTGGAGATGCTGGGCTGCATCGCGTACGACGCCGTCGGTGAAGTCGGTGGGGAACCCTGCCTCGTTGAGTTCGTCGCGGTAGACGGCGAGGCGCTGCGCGGTGGTGAGTTCGGCCATGGGGTAAGCCTTCTGGGCGGACGTGTGGAAGCCCGGCCGCAGGGACGTTGCGGCCGGGCTTGGGGTGGAACAGGTCAGATCTTGCAGAAGCCTGTCGCCTTCAGCACATCGTTGATCTTCGCGCCCTGCTCTTCCGTCGTCGTCACGTCCTTGTACGTGAAGCGCTGCGACGCCAGCCAGTTGAGGCGCTTGGCCTTGCCGTTGATCGCCATGCACTGGTTGCGCGAAGCGTCGACGGCCTTGTCCTCGTAGCGGACGACGTCCGGTGCCATCGTCCTGAGTGCTCGGAGAAGCTTGGCTCGCTCGACGGCGTTGGGCTCCGGCGGCAGGCCCGCCGAGCGCGCGGCATCGTCCTTCTGCTTTTGCGTCGGTTCAGCGGGGGTGGAGCTTGGGCTGGCCTTGTCGTCGGCCTTGTCGTCGCTGGACGAGCAGGCGGTGAGGGCGAAGGCGGCTGAGAGCAGAAGCGCGGCGGCGGTGCGGTGGCTCATGGTTCCCCCGGGAGCGGTGAGTTGGAGGGGGTCATCATGCCGCGTGCGCGGGGGGAGGCGCCTGGTTTTGGACATGGGTGTGCGGAAAGGTCGTGGCGCACGAGATCGGTGCACGTCAGGCGGCTTCGCTGCGCTGGCCTGGCCTGGTGGGCTTGGCGGCGGTCTTGGCAGCCGTGACGTCTTCGACGCGGTAGTAGGGGCGTCGGGGGCCTCCGCCTGCTCGGTGGAGAAGGCCGCGGCGTATCCAGTCGCGGGTGGTGGCAGGTGCGACGCCGCACGCTTCGGCGGCGTGGGTGGTCGTCAGGAGGCGGGGGGGGAGGGATGGGTACTCCATGGGCCCGTGATGCGCCCCACTCGGCGGGCATGGCGTAAGCCCTGTCCCGACGTTCGGATCGGGGCGTGGCCGGGGCGCGGCGGGGTTCAGCCTTGCCCCTCGCGACTCCCCATGAAGCGATCGATTCGCCAGGGGATGGTCGGCGTTGTAGCCGATCCGGATTCGCTGCCACCACCGCTGGTCCGGCTCCGGGTCGGGGATCGGGTGGCCGATGGTGACGTGGACGTGGCGGTCCACCGGCAGCGGCGGCTCCGGGCGCGGGGCGGGGGCCGGACAGGTGGGCGGATCCGGCGGGCGCGGGGGTGGCGGAGGTGCGGGTGGTGGCGCCAGTGGCGGCCAGGGCGCCGGTTCGCCGGGTTCGCCGGCCGGGGATGACGCGCGTCGGCGTGATCGGGGTCCGCGGGTCCTGGTCATGCCGCCCCCCCCCCGCACCACAGGCAGACCATCAGCGCGCACGTCCATGTGGTCCCGACCCGGACACGGCCCTCGCCGTAGGCGTTGAGCGCGAAGATGGCACTGACGGCGGCTGCGGCTATGGCCCGGGGCGGGAACAGGATGAAGGAGAGGACCACGGCGCGGCCAGTGGGCCACGAGCCCGGCGGTGACCGCGGTCCCGGCGAGGGCGCCTCTGCGCCAGCCGTGCTGGTGGTAGACCTGCCAGGCGGTGAGGACGCCAGAGGTGAGCCCGGCGGCGGCAAATGCGGCTATGAGCAGCATCTCGGGGGCCTGGCGCAGGATCTGGGTAGGGGCCGGTTGCACGCTGCGGATCCAGGACTCCACCAGGTCCGCGGGCACGATCGCGCGGCCTGCGCCGGCTCGTCGACGCTCAGGCCGCGCTGGACGCGCACGTTCCCCAGTTCGACAAGCCGCTCGCCTCGGGCCTGGTCATCCGTGAGCCTGTAACGCGAACTCGACCGAGCAGGTGCGGTGAAGTCCAGTGCTGATCTTTCTTGACCTCCGGATGGCCGAGTGCACAGGCGTGGCAGCGGCCCGCTGCCTAACGTGGCGGTGTGTCCCGTCCCATCCGTCGGCTGAGTCAGTGCTTGGCTCTGCGCGCCCGCAGGTTGACCGCCGCGGCGGTTCGACGTGTGTGGGTGTGGGCCGAGATGCGGGGGCGGATCACTTCCGAGGATCCTGGCGGCCACCGCTTCGCCCACCTGGGCAGGGGCGTGTCCCTGGGCTTCCCCGTCGGGTCGCTCTACGGGGAGCCATGGATCTCGATCGGTGACGGCACTCTCGTCGCGCCCCAGGTCACCCTCAGCGCGGGGCTCCTACCTGGCCTCGATCTGGGTCCGGACCCGGTCCTGCGCGTCGGCAGTGGCTGCCTGATCGGCCGCGGCACGCACCTGGTGGCCCTGGAGTCGGTGACCATCGGCGACCGGGTCTTCATCGCTCCCAACGTCTACATCACCGACCAGAACCATACCTACGCCGACCCCCGCCGCCCCATCGGCTGCCAGCCTCTGAAGGTTCGACCGGTCTCGGTCGGTGACGGCTGCTGGATCGGAACCGGGGTCATCGTGCTCCCTGGAACGCGGCTCGGGCGCAACGTCGCGGTGGCGGGCGGCTCCGTCGTCCGCGGCGAGTTCCCCGACCACTGCCTCATCGGAGGGGTGCCCGCCCGGATTCTGCGGCGCTATGCCCCTGGGACGGGCTGGCGACGCACATATCCAGAGGAGAACACCGTGCCGGCTCCCCCATCCTCCGGTCGGGAGATCCCGATCATGATCGTCGGTGATTCGATCAGCCACGGCAGCAGTGGCGATTGGACCTGGCGCTACCGCCTGTGGAAGCACCTGAGTGACTGCGGCGTCAGCCTGGACCTGGTCGGTCCGAAGAACACCCTGGACAACATCCGTACCATCGAGGTCGGCGACGACGACAGTACGTACGCCGACGCGGACTTCGACCGCGACCACAACGCCCAGTGGGGCCGCCCCTACCTCACCGAGAAGGACGAGATCGAGGCCAAGGTCCGCGCGCACCGACCCGCGTATCTGCTGGTCCTCCTCGGCATCAACGACCTGTTCTGGTACGGGGTCGAGCCGCCGCAGTTCGAGGCGAACCTGCGGGAATTCCTCGCCAACGCCCGGCGCGGCGACCCTGGTGTGCACATCGTGCTGGGCACGATCCTGCGGTGCCAGAAGGCGGTCGACGACCGGGAGTTCGGCGGCCGGGTCAGTGCCTGCAACGATCGGTTGCGTGCGGTGGCACGTGACCTCGACCGCCCCGGTTCCTCGGTGGTCGTCGCTGAAACCGCCGCGGAGTTCGTCGCCGCCGAACATACCTGGGACGGTACGCACCCCAACCCCAACGGGGAGTTCCGCATCGCTGCCGCCTTCGCCGATGCCGTGGCCTCCCGCTTCGGTATCGGCGCACCGTATCCACGCCCCTATCCGGACGTTGCGCCGGTCACCCCACAAGCCAAGGCCAGCATCGACCACGATCCTCCTCTGGACGTCTGAGCAGCTGCGGTGACATGCGCCGGTGATCCCTCAGCTTCCGGTACGGCCGAAGGCTCGGAGGTCGAGAAGGATCCGTACTGGACTTCACCGCACCTGTTGAGGAGTCGGCGCCGCCGCGGTCCGGCGCGGGGCCTGCGCCGGACACGCAGGGACTGAGCAGGAGGCACCGCCCGCCTCAGGCGCCGGCCCGTCGGGCCGTGGTCTCCCGGGCGACGACGCGATGGCTGAGCACAGTCGTCGCCGCGCCGTCCGTGGCGGCCGGGCGGGCTGCCCCGGAGCGGGCGGCGGTGTCGATGATGTGCCGTGCGGCCAGTGAGCCCATCTCGTACAGCGGCAGGCTCACCGTGGTCAGGCCGACGAACTCTGCTATCCGCAGGTCGTCCATGCCCGCTACGGAGATCTCGCCCGGGACGTCGATGCCTGCCCGGCGCAGGGCGCTCAAGGCGCCGACGGCGACCTCGTCGTTGGCGGCGAGGATGGCGTCGGGCAGCGGGCGGCGGGCGATGAGCCGCAGCGTGGCGGCGTGTCCGGCCTCGTGGTGGAAGCCGCCGGGAACGCACTGCGCACTCTCAACCAGGCCCGCGTCGGCCATGCACGACAGGAAGCCTTCGCGGCGGTGTGTGCTGACCGTCATGCCGGGCGGGCCCTCGATGAACGTGATGCGCCGGTGCCCGAGCGAGACGAGGTGGTCGGTGATGTCGTGGGCCACGGCGCGGTTGTCGACGATGACGGACGGGCAGCCGAGGTCGCGCACGGCCAGACAGACCGCCTGCACGCCCTCCTCCTGGGCGCGGCGCACGGCCTTGACCAGGTCCGGCGCCTGCGGGTCGTCGACGTGGCCGCTGCCGGCGAAGATGACGCCTGCGGCGCGGTAGTCCCGCATGGCCCGCAGGCGGCTGATCTCCGTGGCGGTGCGCCGGTCGACGTTGGACAGCATCGTCACGTACCCGGCACGGGTCGCCACGTCGTCGACGCCGCGGGCGATGACGGAGAAGTACGGGTTGTCGATGTCGCTCACCAGGACGCCCACGAGGCGGCTGTGCGGCGAGACCATGGCGCGGGCGAGTGCGCTGGGCGAGTACTCGAGGCGCTCGGCGGCCTCAAGGACCTTGGCCCGGGTCTTGGCCGAGATGGGATGGTCGGACCCGCTGAGCACGCGTGAGGCCGTGGAAACGGCCACGCCCGCCGCTCGGGCGACTTCCACCAGGGAACTCACACAACACCGTCCACGCAGTCTTGAAGGCTTCCGGGCCTTGAAGGTCCCCGGGTCTTGAAGGTCCCCGGGTCCTGAAGGTCCCCGGATCTTGAAGGCTAGCGGATCTTGAAGGCTTTCGGGAAACGCTTGCCTTCCATGGCCACAAGATGACACAGGGCGGGGCTCATTGGCAACGACCGCACTCAACCCCTGCTGTTTTCACCGCTGTTGCCTCTTGACGGCTCCACGCATCGACTGTCTAGCATCCTGAGGAAGGCATACGTTTGCCTAGCCGATGACCTCGGGGAACCGAAGCCAAATGAGGGGGATGTCATGCGCACCTGGATCCGGCCCGCGGCCTGGGCCGCCTGGACGCGTACCAAGCGATGCACCGCCACCGCGCTCTTATGCGCCGCGACCGCGGCAGCGACCGCCTGCGGCGGCGGCACGGGCACCGAGACGCGCGCCGACGGGACACTGTCGTTCACCGTGGCGGTCGTCGAGCCGGACATCACGACCGTGCCGGTCCTGGCAGCCCTGGACACCGTCCGGCGCCAGGGGCACGACGTCGACGTCGTGGAACTCGCCGCCCCCGAACTGGCCATCGAGGGCCTCGCCATGGGCGACTACGCGATCTCGGCGGAGGCGACGGGACCGGCCCTGAGCGCCATCGAGCAGGACGCCCCCATCAAGATCATCGCCGATGTCGTCGGCAACCAGTGGGCGCTCTACGGCAGACCCGGCGTCACCTCCTGCGACGATCTCGACGGGCGCCCGTTCGGGACCTTCAGCGCGGGCGCGGTCGCCACCGCCATGGCCAAGGACTGGGTGCGTACGCACTGCGGCGCCCACAAGCGCCCGCGCTATCTGACGCTCGGCGGCTCGGACGTCCGCGCGCAGGCCCTCGCCTCCGGGGAGATCGACGCGACGCCGCTGGAGGTCTCCGACGCCGTCGCCCTGGAGTCGTCCACGGAACCGGGCGCAGACGGCCTCACCCGGCTCGCCGACTTCGCCCGGACCCTGCCGGACCTGCACCCCCAGACCGTCTACGCCAACGCCGACTTCCTCACCGAACACCGCAGCGTGGCGCAGGCGTTCGTCACGGCCCTGGTACGCGAACACGCCCGGATCAACGCCCGGCCCGGCCACCTCGCGCGCCTGGTGCGCCGCTACCTTCCGGAGCAGGACGAGACCGACGTGGCCCGCATCGCCGAACGGTACCGCTCAACGCGGCTCTTCGACGCGGCGGCCCTCACGCCCGAAAACGTACAGGGGACCATCGACTTCTTCGCCCGCGCCGGAGTGATCGGACGCGGCATGACCGCGCGCGAAGCGGCCGACCTCAGCTTCCTCAGGGCCGCCTCGTGACCGCCGCGACGACACCCCCGAAGACGACACTCCGCAAGGCGCGAGGGCGCACCGGCACGCAGGCGGGCCCCCGCCCCGCACGGCCGGCAGGACCACTGCGGCGGTGCCTCGACCGGAAACTCCCCTACCAGCTCCTGACGTTTACCCTCTTCGCAGCGGCCTGGGAGCTCTACGCCCGCGCCCGGGGCGGCCTGCTGCTGCCCGGCTTCGCCGAGACGCTCCGGGCCACCGTCGCGCTGCTGGGCGAGGTGGAACTGTGGCGCGCCCTGTACATCAGCAACCAGGCCCTGGTGCTCGGCTTCGCCCTCGCCGTCGTCGTCGGCGTCCCGGTCGGCGTCGCCCTCGGCCGCTTCCGCCTCCTGGAGCGGTACGCGGACGTCTACCTGAACATCCTGCTCGTGACGCCGGTGGCCGCGGTCATTCCGCTCCTGGTGATGTCCGTCGGCGTCGGGCTGACCTCGCGGGTGGTGCTCGTCGCGGCCTTCTCAGTCGTCATGGTGATCGTGAACAGCCGTGCGGGGGTGCGGCAGGTGGACCCGGCGCTGATCGAGATGGCCCGCTCGTTCGGCGCCGGTGAGCGCTGGATCTGGCGGTGGGTCCTGCTGCCCGGAGCCCTGCCCGCGATCATGACGGGCGTACGCCTCGGCCTGGGCCGCGCGGTCACCGGCATGGTGCTCGTCGAACTGCTCATGGTCTCCGACGGGCTGGGCGGGCTGATCCTCACCTACCGCGGCCTGCTCAAGGCACCGCCGCTCTACGCCACCATCGCGATCATCCTGGCCGAGGCGCTGCTCCTGGTCCGTGCCGCGCACTGGGCCGAGCGCGCGCTGACCCGCTGGACCCGCCCTCCCGAAACCCGTCCTGACCCGGCAAGGAGCACCCGATGATCACGATTGACGGACTGAGCAAGAACTTCACCGCGCAGGACGGCACCTGCGTACGAGCGCTGAGCGACGTCGGCCTCGACGTGGCCGAGAACGAGTTCCTGACCGTCCTCGGCCCCAGCGGCTGCGGCAAGACCACCCTGCTGCGGGCCATCGCCGGGCTCGTGCCCTGGGACGAGGGCGACATCGTCGTCGACGGGGTGCCGGTGCGCGGGCCCGGGCCCGAGCGGAGCATGGTCTTCCAGAACTTCGCGCTGCTGCCGTGGGCGACCGTCCTGGACAACGTCGCCTTCGGCCTGCGCCTGCGCGGCGTCGGCCGGGCCGAGCGCGCCGAACGCGCCCGCGCGCTGCTCACCACAGTGGGCCTCGCCGGCTGTGAGGCCAAACTCCCCGGCGAGTTGTCCGGCGGCATGCAGCAGCGCGTCGGGATCGCCCGCGCCCTCGCCGTACGCCCCCGCGTACTGCTCATGGACGAACCCTTCGGGGCCGTGGACGAACAGACGCGGCGGCTCCTGCAAGAGGAGTTGCTGTCCCTGTGGGAGGAGCAGCGGCTGACCGTCGTGTTCATCACCCACAGCATGGAGGAGGCCGTCCTCCTCGGTGACCGCGTCGCCCTGATGAGCGCCCGCCCGGGGCGGATCGCCGAGATCGTGCCGGTGCCGCTGCCCCGGCCGCGTTCCCACGACGTCGGGGGCCTGGCGCGGTCCGGTGAGTACGCCGACCTCACCGCGTACCTGTGGGAGCGGCTGCGCGCGATGCACTCCGAGCGCCAGCCGGAGAGGCACGCCGAGCACCGGCCGGAGAGGCACGCCGAGCACCGGCCGGAGAAGCACGCCGAGCACCAGCCGGAGAGGACGGCCTCATGAACGCCCGCTTCTCCTTACGACACGTGCCCGCCACCCCCGTCAGCCTCGCTCTCGGCGCCGCGGCCTGGGAGACGGTCGGGCGCACGGCAAACGCGTCGTCGCTGCCGCCCCTGAGCCGGGTGCTCGACCGGCTCGCCGAGATGTCCCGCGAGGGCCTGATCTTCAGCAGCCTGGCCGACAGCCTGGTCAATCTGGCCCTGGGCCTCGCCCTCTCCCTCACCCTCGGGCCCCTCATCGGCACTGCCATGGGCCGCTCGCGCCGGGTCGAGGCGGCGCTCGGCGTCTATGTGCACGCCCTCCTCGCCGCCCCGTCCCTGGTCTTCGCGCCGGTGTTCTTCTCGCTGCTCGGAGCGGGCCGTGGCTCGATCGTGGCGGTGGTGGTGATGTACGCCGTCTTCGTCGTCATCGTCAACACGGCCGCCGCCGTGCGGTCGGTGCCCACGCACCTGGTGGAGATGGCGCGCTCCTACGGCGCGAGCGAACGCCAGGTGCTGCTGCGCGTGGCGCTGCCCGCCGCCGCACCCATGGTCATGGCCGGGGTACGGCTCGGCGTCGGACGCGCCGTCACCGGCATGATCAACGGCGAGATGTTCATCGCCGTCGTCGGGCTCGGCCACCTCGTCACCGAGGCGGGCGGCCGCTTCGACAGCGCGAGCGTGCTCGCCGTACTCCTGGTCGTCGTCGCCGTCGCGCTGGGAGCCCTGGCGCTGGTGGAAGCCGTCGACCGCAGGATCACCCACTGGGTTCCACCGACCGCGAGGAGCAAGCGATGAAACTCGACGCCTACAGCCACATCCTGCCCGAGCGCTACTTCGCACGCATGCGCGAACTAGCCGTCGACACCGCCGCCCTCAAGCGGTGGCTGGAGCTGGACGCGCTGCACGACCTCGACGCGCGCCTGCGGATGATGGACGAGTTCGGCGACGGCTACCAGCAGGTCCTCACGCTGTCCTCACCGCCGATCGAACGGCTCGCCGCACCGCACGAGTCCCCCGCGCTCGCCCGGCTCGCCAACGAGTCGCTGCACGAGCTGTGCGAGCAACACCCCGACCGGTTCCCCGCCTTCGTCGCCTCCCTGCCGCTCAACAACCCGGACGCGGCACTCGCCGAACTCGCCTTCGCCCTCGACCACCTCGGCGCCCGGGGCGTCCAGCTCTTCACCAACGTCAACGGCAAGCCCCTGGACGATCCGGCGTTCCGCGGCATCTTCGCCGAGATGGCCAGGCGGGACCTGCCCATCTGGCTCCACCCCGCCCGCGGCGCCGCCTTCGCCGACTACGCCACCGAGGACACCTCCCGGTACGAGATCTGGTGGGCGCTCGGCTGGCCGTACGAGACGAGCGCCGCCATGGCCCGGCTCGTCTTCTCCGGCCTGCTCGAAGAGCATCCGTCCCTCAAGATCATCACTCATCACCTGGGCGCCATGATCCCCTACCTCGAGGGGCGGATCGGGCTCGGCTGGAGCGATCAGCTGGGCAGCCGCACCGCGGGCCCGGACCTCGCGCGCCTGCGCGGCACGGTGCTGCCGCACAGCCCGCTGGAATACTTCCGCCGCTTCTACGCCGACACCGCCCTTTCGGGCTCCGCCAGCGGCATCCGCTGCGGCCTCGACTTCTTCGGCACCGACCACGTCCTGTTCGGCACGGACTGCCCCTTCGACCCGGAGGGCGGCCCCGGCTTCATCCGCGAGACGATCCGCGTCCTGGCCGCGTTGGACCTCACGGACGCGGCTCGCGCGCGGATCTACCACGGCAATGTCTTGCGCTTGATGCGGCTGCCGGAACCGGCCTCGGTGCTGTCCGTGCCGTCCGCGCCGTCCGCGCTGTCAGTACCGTCCGCGCTGTCAGTACCGTCCGCGCCGTCCGCGCCGTCCGCGCCGGAAAGGGACGCGTGCGGCCCCCGGGAGCGAAGTTAGGGCCGGTCCGAGCGGAGACGGTGTCTGACTGCCATCGCAGGTGGTCCGCGGATGCGCGTGCGCGCGAGTCCTGCGGACGGTCCAGGCGCACATACCCGACGGGTCTCGGCCGAGGCCGGCAGGTCGCACAGCCGGGGCCCCGCACAGCGGATGCGGATGCGGATGCGGATGCGGATGCGGCGCACTATCTGCTCGAACCGGTCCCGAAAATCTACCTTGGCTGGAGTAGACATTGACTGATGGTCTGGCTACAGTTTCTTCCGTAGCCGAGATCGAGAAAGCCCGGCAGAGATGAACTGCCGGGCAGCAGTACACGCAGTTCGCAGGACGGTTCGGTGGTGGAGTTTCGAAGCCAAGGTGGTTGCAGGACGGCGACGGGACTGACGACCGGACCGGGTGGCCCGCAGTGATCAGGGGCCGCCGTGAGCAGTACAGCAGTTCACGCAGTAGCAGTACCCGCAAATGCAGTGCAGCGCAGTGAGCACCACCTCGGTGAAGGCGTCGGCTGCGGACGCGCGCACCGGGCAGTTCGGCAGTGAGGTTCCAAGCCAGAGCAGACGCAGGACGGGCGACGGGACCGGCTGCCGGAGAGTGGCGCTGTCACAGGTCACGCAGTTGTACGCAGTACCAGCAGTAGGTAAGTGATTGATCCCAGAGGGAAGAAACGGAGGAGCCGAGCGCCATCAGGATCGCCCGGGCTGATGTTCTGAGCCCGGGTACCGAAGGACATCGATAGTGAGGTGGTCTCCGGTCAAGCAACCGCGATCCCCGCGTCCCCGACACCTTCCAGGTCGGGTTGGCGGACACAGAAGGCCGGTGCAGTATCAGAGCCGGCAGATGGTGTAGCAGTTCCTTCGGGGACCGGGTGCCGTACGGCACCCGGTCCCCTCGACACGTCCCGCAGAGAAGTGCGGATGACAGCAGACGGTTCGTTCGGGCGTCTCGATGACGACGGCTACCCCGCCTGCACCATGGGCCAGGCCGCCGAGATGCTCGGCACTAATCAGGGGCCGCGCCGATGACGCGGAGCCCCCCCCCGCCTCATCACCCCGCTGCGCTCCAAGGGCGGACACCGCCGCCACTCCCGCTGCCAGCTGCGCATCGCCGCCCGCGCCCGCGAACTCGTCGAGCAGGGCACCCCCATCGAGGCCACCTGCCGCATCATCATCTTCGAAGACCAACTCGAAGACACCCAGCGCATCCACGCCGACTACCGTGCCGCTGCCGAATCAGAGAGCCTGAGGACCGCAGGCTGAGGTGACGGGAGCCGCCCGGCCTGATCTTCTCGCCCGCGCTCGGAGCACGCAGATACTCCGGGGCAGGCCCTGACGTCCGGTTGCTTTGCAGGTCACCGGTGAGTCCGTGATGCTCGGCCGCCGCGCCTACCCGCTGGCGAAGTCCTTCGAGCCATGACCCGACTGGGGTTCCCCTGCCCGAGCCCGCCCCATACCGCCGAGCCCAGCCGGACTCTCAGCCCGCGCTCGGCGCCCCTCCCCCGCCCCCGCCTGACCGAGCGGCAGGCGCGAGCCCTCCCCAGAACAACAAGGAGGGCCCGGCCGGCAGGCGCCGGCCGGACCCTCACCACGTACCGAGAGATCTCTCAGGCCGCAGCGGCGCTGTCAGTGATCGGAGTAGCTGAAGTCACCCATGGTCCAAGCGCTGACGTCAGCGATCGCCACGCGGTACATCCCGCCCGTCTCCGGGATCCCCACCGTGCCCTGCAGAATCCGCGCCACATGGAAATGCAGATGTGTGGGCGGCTTGTCCTCACGCGTCGTACCGGTGAAGACGGCGGAGAATTCACTCAGCCGGGCCGAGTCCGCCAGGACCTCCGACACCCGCTGCCTCCAGACAGCTTCGGGAGCCAACCGCCCCGTGATGACAGCGCCTCCGGCGACCACGGTCAGAGACATCTGATTGCTGTGCCCGGACTCCACCATGGCGGCGATGTCAACGAGCAGTTCGTCAGGCTTCGACATGAGAGACGATTTTAGCCACCGCCCGGCCGGGCGGCGTAAGCGGTGGCGCTCTATGCGAAGCGCAAGCGCGACCGCGCATCCGCGGGTGGCGCGAACCACTCTGTTCCAGCATCGCCCAGCTACGGCGTCCCTGTCGGCCCTCATGGAAGGCACGGCTACCGTCCTGGAGGCCGGCGATGTCCTGCGCCCTGAGCAGTTCCCAGAACGGCGGCAGCACGCCGTGTCGAGACCGGCGAATTTCCCCGGTGTATGGCAGGCGAGCCATCGCTCGATGCGGGTCAAGGGCTCAGTTATCGACGACGGCATGCCCGGAGCATGCCCGCCCGCCACCATGAAGCGATGCGCAACCCAAGATTTCCAGACGGTCCGTTCGGGACTGCCGAAGGGGGTCGAAGGCCGGCGGGCGTCTGCCCTGACTGCCGCGCCGGAGCCGGTTGCGAACCTGGTCGGACCGTTCCGGAATGGTGTGCCGGATGTTCCGTCGCCGCAGCCAGCCGCGTATGGCCCTGGAGCTGTAGCCCTTGTCGCCGATGATGTGGTCGGGTCGGACCCAGGGCCATCCTGGTCCCGGCCGGGGCGCTGGTCAGGCCTCCTCTGGACCGGCCGAGCCCCGGGGGGCGGAGCCCCTTTTCGCGCTCCGGCCGCGTGTTGGTGGGCCCGGACGATCGTGGAGTCGACCGACACCAGCCACTCGATGTCCCCGGCCGCATCCGCCCGCAGCCCGGAGCATCCGCTCGGAGGTGCCGTCCTTGGCCCACCGGCGGAAGCGGGTGTGCAGCGTCGCCCAGGAGCCGTACCGCTCGGGCACGTCCCGCCAGGCCGTTCCGGTCCGGAACTTCCAGACGATCCTGTTGAGGACCCTCCGGTCGTGCAGCCGCTGCTGCCCCGCTCAGACCGGGGCCGCAGCGGCTGCGCGAAGGCCCACTCGGCATCGGACAGTTCGTGGCGACGTATCACCCGACCATGACCTCCGATCGAAGATCAACGACAGACCCTAGGTTCTGTCGTCAAATGTCACGCCCACATCAGGAGTGAGGCGAGGGTGACTGCTGCGTGGTAGGACTCGGCGGTCTTGTCGTACCGGGTG
>NZ_JBWKJZ010000061.1:0-28374 GCF_056431945.1 Streptomyces sp. NPDC045778 | reverse complement strand
GGCCGGGGCGGGCGATCCGCTCTCCGCCGCGCTCGCCCGCCCCGGCACGCCCGTGGGCACCCTCGCCCTTGACCCGCGCACCCGGCGCCGGATGCGACTGGGCGGCCGGGCCCGGCCGACGCCGCGCGGCCTCGCGATCGAGGCGGACCAGGTGTTCTCCAACTGCCCCAAGTACCTCCAGAAGCGGCAGTTGGCCGGGGAGCGGCGGGCGGGCCCGGCGGGGCCTTCGCGCGTCAGCTCCGAACTGAGCGCCGCACAGCAGCGGTTCGTCGCCGCCGCCGACACCTTCTTCATCGCCACCGTGCGCGACGGCGGCGCCGACGCCAGCCACCGGGGCGGCAACCCCGGCTTCGTCCGGGTCCTCTCGCCGTACGAACTGAGCTGGCCCGACTACGCGGGCAACGCCATGTTCCTCACCCTCGGCAACCTCACCGCCGACTCCGGCGCCGGGCTGCTCTTCCTCGACTGGACCGACGGCACCGCGCTCCAGCTCACCGGCACCGCCGCCACCGAGTACGGGCCGGGCGGCGAACGCACCGTCCGCTTCCGCCTCACCCAGGCCGTCGAGACCGCCGGGGCCAGCCCGTGGACCTGGTCCGCCCCGGAGTACTCCCCCGCCAGCCCGTGATCGGCAGTTGGGTAACAGACCGTGCCTTGCCGGTGTACGCGGTCTAACGTCAGCGAATGCACAAGGAGCTGCGGGTGGCGGCCTACGCCGTATGCGTTCGGGACGGATCGGTGCTGCTCGCCCGCTGGGTCGCGGGGGACGGCAGCAAGCGCTGGACGCTGCCCGGGGGCGGCATGGACCACGGCGAGGACCCCTACGACACGGTGATCCGCGAGGTCGACGAGGAGACGGGGTACGCCGTCGAGCCCGTCGTGCTGCTCGGCGTCGACTCGCTGCGGCGGCGGTATCCGCGGCGGCTCGGGGCGGTTGCCGACTTCCACGGGGTGCGGCTCGTGTACGAGGGGCGGGTGGTCGGGGGGGCGCTGCGCCACGAGACGACTGGGTCTACGGATCTTGCGGCTTGGCACGCGCTGGACTCCGTGTCGGGCCTTGACCGGGTGAGCCTGGTGGATGTGGGGCTCGACCTCTGGCGGGGGCGGCCGGCCAGCGGCCACCTCGCCTGACCCCTGGGTCTCGAACCGGGGCCCCACCGCTGCCGCGGCGGGTCTTCCCCCACCCACCCACCCGTTACCACCCCAGCGACCCGGCCCGGCCCCGACCTGGCGGCTTCCCCACCGTCGCGCGAGTGGGGAGCAAATCACGGTATGAGGTGGGTTGTTCCAGGTGGCGTATGGCGGAAGTACGCCACCGCGCAACCCTGGGGCAGGCAGGGCTCCCCAAGGTGGCACCCCTTGCGTAAAGCTGAGCGGTCATCCGGCCCCGATTTCCGGACCGCTTTGGCCACTTCGAAATTGACCACTTCGAATTCACGTACAGGGATGTAGATGACCCGCGAAGCACAGAAGTCCCCCGAGGACGCCCCGGGCGCGAGACGCACCGCCCGCCTCGCCACCGCGATAGCCGTGGCCGCCGCCCTGACCGCGGCGGCCCCGCTCCCCCTCGCCTTCGCCGACGACACGCCCGCCCCGGCCCCGAAGTCCGCCGCCGCCAAGCTGGGCGCCGCCGACGCGGAGCTGCTCGCGGACGCGAAGGCGGACAAGGACAAGACCGTCACCATGATGGTCGCGACCGAGCCCGGCGCGACCGAGCAGGTCGCTGAGCAGCTCGACGCCGTCGAGGGCGGCTCGGTGGGCCGCACGTACGACAAGCTCGGCTACGTCCGCGCCTCCGTGCCGACCGCGAAGGCCGACGCCGCGATCAAGGCGGCGAGCAAGCTCACCACGGTGCACGGCATCGATCTGCGGCAGGAGATCGAGCTGGACGACCCGAAGCCGCGGAGCGCGAAGGGGGCCGGGCCCGCCGCGGGCGTCGACACCTACCCCGCGCCCGGCAAGAACACGCCCGCCAAGAACCCGTACAACCCGTCCTTCGAGACGGGCGCCGTGGACTTCGTGAAGAAGCACCCGAAGGCCGACGGACGCGGGATCACCATCGGCGTCCTCGACTCGGGCGTCGACCTCGGGCACCCGGCGCTCCAGAAGACCACCACCGGCGAGCGCAAGATCACCGACTGGGTGACGGCCACCGACCCGATCGTCGACGGCGACGGCACCTGGCGGCGGATGACGAACCCGGTCAGCGGCCCGGCCTTCACGTGGGACGGGGACACCTGGAAGGCGCCGTCCGGGGCCTTCCAGATCAGCCGGTTCCGCGAGGCCGCCACCACCGGCGGCGACGCCAAGGGTGACCTCAACCGGGACGGCGACACGACCGACAGCTGGGGTGTCCTGTACGACCCCGCCGCCGGCACGGTCCGCGTCGACCTGAACGACAACAAGGACTTCACCGACGACAAGGCGATGAAGCCCTACGGGGACAAGCACCAGGTCGCCTACTTCGGCAAGGACGACCCGGCCACCGACGTCGCCGAGCGCGTGCCGTTCGTCGTGGAGATCCGCAAGGACGTCCCGACGGACCCGTACGGCGGCGACTGGGTCGGCAAGAAGGCCGACTTCGTGAACATCGGCCTCATCGAGTCCGAGCACGGCACGCACGTCGCGGGCATCACGGCCGCCAACAAGCTGTTCGGCGGCAAGATGAGCGGCGCCGCGCCCGGCGCCAAGGTCGTCTCCTCGCGCGCCTGCACCTGGTCCGGCGGCTGCACCAACGTGGCGCTTACCGAGGGCATGATCGACCTCGTCACCAAGCGCGGTGTCGACATCGTCAACATGTCCATCGGCGGCCTGCCCGCGCTCAACGACGGCAACAACGCCCGCGCCGAGCTGTACAAGCGCCTCATCGACA
The DNA here is from genome assembly GCF_056431945.1 of Streptomyces sp. NPDC045778. Lineage (NCBI taxonomy): Bacteria > Bacillati > Actinomycetota > Actinomycetes > Kitasatosporales > Streptomycetaceae > Streptomyces > Streptomyces sp. NPDC045778. The sequence continues at coordinate 25,502 of NZ_JBWKJZ010000061.1, read as the reverse complement.
CCTACGGCGTGCAGCTGGTGATCTCCGCCGGCAACGAGGGCCCCGGCGCCAACACCATCGGCGACCCCGGCCTCGCCGACCACGTCATCTCCGTGGGCGCGGCCATCTCCAAGGAGACCTGGGCCGCCAACTACGGCTCCGAGGTCGCGAAGAAGTACGCGATGTTCAACTTCTCCTCGCGCGGCCCGCGTGAGGACGGCGGCTTCCAGCCCCTGATCACCGCGCCCGGCTCGGCCATCAACACCACGCAGACCTGGCTGCCCGGCGGCCCGGTCGCCGAGGCGGGCTACAAGCTCCCCGCCGGCTACTCGATGCTGAACGGCACGTCGATGTCGTCGCCGCAGGCGGCGGGCTCCGCCGCGCTGCTGCTCAGCGCCGCCAAGCAGCAGCGGATCGACCTGACCCCGGCGAAGCTGCGCACCGCGCTCACCTCGACCGCCGACCGCATCCCCGGCGTCCAGGCCTACGCGCAGGGCACCGGCCGCATGGACGTCATGGGTGCCTGGGACGCCATCAAGGGCGGTGCCAAGGCGCACGAGTACACCGTGAAGGCCCCCGTCGACACGGCCCTCGAGCAGGAGCTGAAGAAGCCCGGCACCGGCCTGTACGACCGCGAGGGCGGCCTGAAGGCGGGCCAGAAGAAGACCTACAAGGTCACCGTCACCCGGACCACGGGCCCGCGCGGCCCGGTGCGGCACGAGCTGAAGTTCGCGAACAACCACGAGAAGACGTTCCGGCTCGTCGGCCCGTCCGAGATCCTGCTGGCCCGCGACAAGCCCGTCACCGTCAAGGTGGAGGCCAAGCCGAAGTCGGCCGGTGTCTCCAGCGCCCGCCTGACCGTGAACGACAAGCGCACGCGCGGCATCGACCACCAGATCATGACGACCGTGGTGGTCTCCAAGGAGCTGGCCAAGCCGAAGTTCACGTACACGGCCAAGGGCTCGGTGCAGCGCAACAGCACCAAGTCGTACTTCGTGACGGTCCCCAAGGGCGCGAAGACCCTTGAGGTCGCCCTCGGCGGGCTCGCGGACAAGAGCCAGACGCGCTTCATCTCCGTGCACCCCTACGGCCTGCCGTCGGAGGAGACGTCCTCGCTCGTCTGCTACCCGAACTTCCCGAACCCGGACAACACCTGCCGTCCCGACCTGCGGTCGTACAAGGACCCGACGCCGGGCGTCTGGGAGATCGAGGTCGAGTCGCGGCGTACGTCGCCGGTGCTCGACAACCCGTACACGCTGAACGTGGCCGCGCTCGGCGTGTCCTTCGCCCCGGCGCCGCAGAAGGTCGACGACGCCAAGGTCGGGCAGCCCACCCCGGTCACCTGGAAGGCGACGAACGACTACGCCGCGGTGGACGGCAAGCTGAAGGGCGGCTCGCTCGGCTCGGCCGTCACCGCGCGGCCGACCGTCAAGCAGGGCCAGAAGCAGACCACGACGGTCGTGGTGCCCGAGGGCGCCGAGCGTCTGGACGCCGCGATCGGCGGCACCTCGGACGCCCGCGCCGACCTCGACCTCGCGGTCCTCAAGGACGGCCGGGTCGTGGGTCAGTCGGCGGACGGCGACTCGGACGAATCGGTGAGCATCGCCAAGCCCGCCCCGGGCACGTACACGATCGAGGTCGCGGGCTACTCCATCCCGTCCGGCCAGACCGCGTACGACTACCGTGACGTGTTCTTCTCCGCGTCGCTCGGCCAGGTCAAGGTCGACGAGGCCAAGGCGGTGAAGCTCGCCAACGGCGAGACCGCCCCCGTCACCGCCGAGCTGGTCGCGGGCGCCCCCGCCGCCTCGGGCCGGGTACTCTTCGGCGAGGTCAACCTCCTGAACGCGCGCGGCACCGTCGCGGGCACCGGCACCGTGACGGTCACGAAGGTCACCGAGTAGCTCGTACGGAGACCTCCGCGGCACGGCATGCGGAAGGGGCGGGCACCTGATCCAGGTGCCCGCCCCGTTCTCGTGTGTGCGGGAGTACCGCGCCGGGTCAGCGCTTGAGCGAGCCGAGGTCCTGCGCGTAGACGCCGACCGCGTTCGCGATGACGTCGACGTTCACATCGAAGATCTTGCGGTCGATGTTCTTCAGGGTGTCGCCCTTGCCGTGGTAGTTCGGGTCGTACGCCTTGCCGGCCTTGCCGCCCGCCTTCGCCGCCTGCTCCGCGGTCTTGAGGCCCTCGGCGCCGGTGAAGGTGCCGCCCGCGGGGATGCCCTCGGCGATGAAGGGGCCGTAGTCGGAGCGGCCGTCGAAGTCGGTGCCCCAGTGCGGGACCTTCTTCTTGTCGAGGAAGCCGTTGATCAGCTTCTCGATCTGGGCGGAGCCCTTGGGGCCGGGGCCGGAGCCGGCGTTGTCGGAGTTGTCGCCGTCGTAGACCAGCTCGGCGCCGTTCGGCGAGCCGATCATGTCGAAGTTCAGGTACAGCTTGATGTTCTTCTTCTGCTTGGCCGTCAGCGTCTTCACGTAGTGGTCGGAGCCGAGCAGGCCCAGCTCCTCGGCGGACCACCAGGAGAAGCGGACCTTGTTGTTCAGCTTCTTGCCGCCGTTGGTCGCCTTGGCGAGCTTCTCGGCCACCTCGATCAGACCGGCCGAGCCGGATCCGTTGTCGTTGATGCCCGGGCCCTCGGTCACGGAGTCCAGGTGGGCACCGAGGCCGACGACGCGGTCGGCGCGACCGCCGCGGGTCTCCGCGATGACGTTGCGCGTCTTGTGCGGGACGGCCTTGGTGGCGACGTCCAGGGAGACCTTCACCTCGCCCTGGGCGATCTGCTTGGCGAGCGCCTCGCCCTCGGCCAGGGTGATGCCCGCGGCCGGGATGTGCGCGTTGTCCGGGGTCTCCAGGTTGCCGTGGACGGGCTTGTCACCGGAGTGGTTGTACAGGAGCAGGCCGACGGCGCCCGCCTTGGCCGCGGCGGCCTCCTTCTCGGCGAAGGTGCAGGTGCCGCGCTTCACCAGGGCGATCTTGCCGGTGAAGGTGTCCGAGGTGTAGTCGTCGGCCTCGCAGCCGGGGGTGTCGTCGACGCGGGCGGCCGCGAGCGGCGCCTGGATGCCGCCCTCGGGCGTCGCCTTGCTGAAGTCGAAGGCCACGGCGTTGAGCTTGCGCGCCTCGGGCGACAGGACGGCCGCGCCCTCGCGCAGCGTCTTCGACTCGTAGAACGTGAAGTCCTGGTACGAGACCTTGTAGCCGGCCTTCTTCAGGCGGTCGTGCACGTACGTGGTGGACGCCTTGTGACCCTTGGTGCCCGCGGCCCGGTTGCCGCCGTTCTTGTCCGCTATCTCCTGGAACTTCTCCAGGTGGCGGTAGGCGCTCTTGCCGGAGGACTTCTCGACGAGCTTCTTGGCGAGCTTCTTCGCCTGCCGCTCCTGCGTGCTCGGGTGCGGCTTGTGGTCGCCCTGCGCGCCGGCCTGGGGTGCGGCGGCGAAGAGGACGGGGACGGCGACGGCCGCGGAGACGAGAGCGGCCGTCGCCCGGCTGCGGGGTGCGCGCACGGGGGTCCTTCCATGGGGGGTTCGGTGATCAGTAACGATCCTTGGTGATCGCGGGTGATCATCAGTGATCGCGGTGGAAGGAAGTTAGCCTGGAAAAACCCCAGTTCAAAGGGTTTATCGCGGGGCGCAACACCGCCTTCACCCAACTGTCACCGGAACTCAGCACTCCAGTCCGCGTGCCTTCGGCAGTGCGGCCTCGATCCGGCGGCGCTCCTCGGGGATGTCCTTGCCCGTCGTCCAGAGGTCCGGCGAGGCCTCTCCCTCGGGGATGCCGATCAGGGCGCGCTCGCCCGCGCGCGGGGCCGGGTCCGCGTTCACGTCCAGCACGAACGTCACCTCGTCCGGCGCGTCGGCGGGCTTGTAGGCGCGGGTCACGTCCAGGGTGACCCGGTCCTGGACGCCGCCCGGCAGGGTCTCCACGCTCCGTACGGTGCCCTCGACGATGAGGCGGGCACAGGCGACGTAGCCCGCGCCCGACGGCTTGCCGCCCTCGTCCCGCTGGGCCGGGCCCCCGCCCGGCTCCTGCCGCTCGGACCCCGCGTCCGCGCCCATCGACTTCCCGTCCCCGTCGTCCCCGGAGCCGAGGTCGGCCCGCGCGCCCAGCCACACCACGCCGCCGAGCAGGCCCGCCGCGGCCGTGGCGGCCAAGGCGAGCAGGGCGCGCCGCCACCCGGGCCCGCCCGGCCGCGGGACCCGCGCCGTGCGGGCCCGCGGCGGCTCTTCCCGCGGTCCGCGCGCCAGGGTGTCCCCCATGGCCCGCAGCCGCTCGCGCAGCGCCGCCACGTCCGCGAGGGCCGCCGCGTGCTCGGCCATGAACTCCTCGTCGGCGCGCGCCGCGTCGGGCACGGGCTCGTCCGTGACCGCGAGCATCAGGGCGTCCGGTCCGTCGTACGGCTCTTCCGGAGCCCCGCCCCGCTCGTCGCGCTCGCCGCGCTCGCCATACTCGCCGTACTTGTCGTACTCGCCGTGCGCCACGGTCACACCACCTCTTCCTCGTGCAGCCGCGTGCGCAGCATCCGTACGGCCGTGTGCAGACGGCTCTTGACCGTGCCCTCCGGGATGCCCAGCTCGGCGGCGATGTCCCGCACCGGCAGGTCCGCGTAGAAGCGCAGGATCACGACCTGCCGCTGGCCGTCCGGCAGTTCGTCCAGGCCCTGTGCCACGGCGAGCGACAACACGCGCGACTCGGCGCCGTCCTCCTCGGGCCGCTCGGGGCGCAGCGCGGCGAGCCGTTCGCCGAGCCGCTCCTGGCGGCGCCGGGCCCGGTGCCAGTCCATGGCCCAGTTGGAGGCGACGACCGCGGCCCAGGCCGACACGTCGCGCGGGGCCTGGTCCCCCTTCGCCGCCCGCTCCAGGAGCCGCAGCCTGACCTGCTGCACCCCGTCCTGGAGTTCGGCGTACGGCACCCCTCCGAGCGACAGGACGGCCCGGACGCGGTCCTCCTGGGCCGGGTCGAGCGGGTCCGCCGCCTCCGTGCGGCGGTCGGCCGCGTCGCGCGCCTGACGGCGCGGTTTTCCGCGCAGCAATGCCCCTCCCCCTCCTCCGTTTCCCCTACGACGCGGGAGCGGGGCGAATCGTTCGACGGGCCGGGAAGTTGTCACGGCGGTGAGGTGTCGGGCCGGGGAGCCGTCGCGGTGGCCCGCGTCGCCGCAGGTCAACTGCCGGGCGGGGGCACACATCCGGAATCCCCTCTACCACTTCTCCTCGTCGACTTCACACCTTCTTCACTGACACCATGAGCCCCATGACGCTCATCTCCAAGGGGGCCAACGTCCCTGTCCCGGTGGCTCCGTTGCGGGTCGCGGTCTGCCGCTCGCAGGTGCCCGGGGCGCCCGTCGTCGACGCCTCCGCGCTGCTGCTCGACGCGCGCGGCACGGTCCGCGGCGACGCCGACCTCGTCTTCTACAACCAGCCCGCGCACCCCTCCGGCGCGGTGCGGCACGCGGGCACGGCCGAGGGCGGCGGGCAGCTCGCCGAGTGGCTGGAGGTCGACCTGCCGCGCATCGAGCCGGACGTCCAGCGGGTGCTGATAGCCGGGTCCTGCGACGGCGGCACCTTCGGCGCGGTGCCCGGCCTGTACCTCCAGGCCCTGACCGGGGACGGCGGTGTCGTCGCGCACTACGCCGTCACCGACGCGACCACCGAGACGGCGTTCGTGCTCGGCGAGTTCTACCGGCGCGACGGGGGCTGGAAGTTCCGGGCGGTCGGGCAGGGTTACGCGTCCGGCCTCGCGGGCCTGGCGACGGACTTCGGCATCGCGGTGGAGCAGCAGGCCCCCGCCCCGGCGCCGCAGCCCGCCCCGGCACCCGTCGCGCCACCGGCTCCCGTCACGCCACCGGCACCCGCCGCACCGCCGGTGCCGCAGCAGCCGTACGGGCAGCAGCAGCCGTACGGGCAGCGGCAGCCCGGACCAGGGCCCGCCCCCGTCGCGGCCCCGGTCCTCGGCCCCGACTTCCACCCCTTCGCCCAGGAGGGCCACGGCAACGGCGTCGTCAGCGTCGACGTGCCGCTGCCGCCCGCGGGCGCGGTGCTCGTCGAGGCGTGGCAGCGCGGCGACGGCTACTTCGGCCTGACCACGCTCAACCGCCGCAACAAGGACGACGACTACCTCTTCAACAGCACCCTGGACGACTTCCGGGGCCGCGCGCTCGTCAAGGTCCCGCAGGGCCGTCCGCTGCGTCTGCGCGTGGAGGCCGACGGCGACTGGGGCGTACGGGTCCTGCCGCTGTCGGCGGCGCGCCCGCTCGGCCCCGGCGCGCTCCAGGGCTACGGCCCCGACGTGCTCGCCTACCTCGGCACGGCCGCCGACCTCGACGTGGACTTCGCGGGCGACGAGGACGGCGGGGGCTACATCGGCCTGAAGAGCTACGACGCCACCAGGCTCCGCGACCTCGACGACTACGACCTGCTCGTCAACGACACCGACCGGCTTCGCCAGACCGTGCCGCTCACCGACGGGCCGCTGCTGCTCGCCCTGGAGGCCGACGGCCCCTGGCAGCTCGGCGCGCGCCCGCTGCCGGTGCTCGACCAGGCCGCGGCCCAGGCGAGCGGCGCGTACAGCGGGCGCGGCCGCGCCACGGTCACGCTGGTCAACCCGGCCCCGGGCCGCCCGGCGCTCCTGGAGTACGCGATCGCGGACGAGGACTCGTTCCTCGGGTACGAGGCGAAGCTGCTCGACGAGTACGACGACGAGGAGCAGTTCCTCAGCGGGCAGAACAACGGCGAGCGCGGCCGGACCCTGATCTTCCGCGACGGCGCCGCGCAGGTGCGCCTCAAGCTGGACGGGGCGGGCGACTGGAGCCTGCGGCTGCTGCCCGTCGAGCAGGCGCCGCCCCTCACCGGACCCGCCGAGGGCGCCGGGAGCGCGGTGTTCCGCTACGCCGGGCCGCCCGCGCTGCTCGGCCTCACCCGCACCGGCTCCGGCGACGACCCCCTGAGCACCCGCACCGTCCAGGCCCACGGCCGCACGGTGATCTCCGCCGACACCTCGGGCCGCCGCCGTCCCGTCACGGGGCCGCTGTGGGTCTCCCCCGCGGGCTTCGCGTACGTCCTGGTCAGCGCGGGCGACCACACCGCGTGGCGGATCGACCCCGCCCCGCTCGCGAGCGCGCCCGCCTTCGGCAAGGGCGAGCGCGTGGAGGGGCAGGGCTACGGTGTCGTACGTCACACCGGCGCGGAGACCGAGATGATGCTCACGCACGAGGGCCGGGGCCTGATCGACCTCCTGGTGGTCTGGGAGCTGGACGAGCGGCTCGAACCGGTGCGGCGGATCAGCACCGCGGCGGGCCTCCAGCGGCTGCCCGGCGGCTACTTGCAGATCAGGACGAGCGGCCGCTGGGCCGTCGAGCACCGGGGCTGAGCGCGCCGCGGGGCCGGGGGCGGCGTCTCACCTGCTGGTCAGCGCCGCCCCGGCGCACGATTGAGACCTCAATGAATTGGACAGGCGCCCTGGGGTCCCGCGCATGATGGGACGGCTGAAAGCCAGCCGAGGCACGTGCCAGAACTTTAGGGAGTAGCCGTGAAGGTCGGAATCGTCGGAGCCACCGGTCAGGTCGGCACGGTCATGCGCAAGATCCTGATCGAGCGGAAGTTCCCGGTCGACGAGCTGCGCCTGTTCGCCTCGGCCCGCTCGGCCGGGACCGTCGTCGACGGCGTGACCGTCGAGGACGCCTCGACCGCCGACTACACCGGCCTGGACATCGTCCTGTTCTCGGCCGGCGGCGCCACCTCCAAGGCCCTCGCCGAGAAGGTCGCCGCGCAGGGCGCCGTCGTGATCGACAACTCCTCGGCCTGGCGCCGCGACCCCGAGGTGCCGCTGGTCGTCTCCGAGGTGAACCCGCACGCGATCGCCGACCGCCCCAAGGGCATCATCGCCAACCCGAACTGCACGACCATGGCCGCGATGCCCGTCCTCAAGCCGCTGCACCTGGAGGCCGGGCTCACCTCGCTGGTCGTCGCCACCTACCAGGCGGTCTCCGGCTCCGGGGTCGCGGGCGTGGAGGAGCTGTACGGGCAGATCGAGAAGGTCGGCGCCGACGCCCCGAAGCTCGCCCACGACGGCTCGGCCGTGGACTTCCCCGAGCCCGACAAGTACGTCGCCCCCATCGCGTACAACGTCCTGCCGATGGCGGGCTCCGTCGTCGACGACGGCCTGAACGAGACCGACGAGGAGCAGAAGCTCCGCCACGAGTCCCGCAAGATCCTGGAGATCCCCGGCCTCAAGGTCTCCGGCACGTGTGTGCGCGTGCCCGTCTTCACCGGCCACTCCCTCCAGGTCAACGCCCGCTTCGAGCGGCCGATCAGCCCCGAGCGGGCCATCGAGATCCTCTCCGGCGCGGAGGGCGTCGTCGTCACGGACGTCCCCACCCCGCTGGGTGCGGCGGGCCGCGACGAGTCCTTCGTCGGCCGCGTCCGCCGCGACGAGACCGTGGAGCACGGGCTCGCGTTCTTCATCTCCGACGACAACCTCCGCAAGGGCGCTGCGCTGAACGCTGTGCAGATCGCTGAGCTGGTCGCCCAGGAGTCCTGAACCGTCCCACCGGTTCACCCCCCGCGCTGACGCGCTCGTCCTCAATCGCCGGACGGGCTCGATGTGCCCGGCCTGGCGCCGTCGCCGTCCGCCCGTCTCCGAAAGGGGGCGGGCGGGGTGCGAGGACGGTGTCCGAAAAGCGCCAGCCTGGGGGGAGGGCGGGGCGGAGAGTGGGGGCATGAGCACCCTGTACGAACCTCAGCCCATTTCGCCGGAGGCGTTGGCGCAGCTGCGTTTGCGGGACGACGCGGGCCGCGCCTGCGTGCCGTACACCGACGAGGAGGGCGGCAGCCCCTTGCGCTGCTGCCTGCGCCCCGTCGCCCCGGGCGACCGCGTCGCCCTGGTCGCGTACGCCCCGCTCCGCCGCTGGGCGGCCCGGACCGGCGCCCGGCCGGGCGCCTACGACGAGCAGGGCCCCGTGTTCATCCACGCGGACCCGTGCGGAGGCCCGGCGGAAGCCGACCTCTACCCGTTCGCGCGCGCCGGAGCGCTGCGCGCCTTCCGCCGCTACGACGACCAGGGCCGCATCGTCGGCGGCCGTCTCCTGGAGCTTCCCGAGGACACGACGGCGGGCTACGACGAGGCCTTCGAGGAGGCCTTCGCCCACCCGGAGGTCACGCAGGTGCACGTCCGTGCCGTGGAGTACGGCTGCCTGCACTTCGTCGTGCACCGCCCCGAAGCCGCGTGAAGAGGTGTCACGCGGCGGCCGGCGCGGCGGTCGCCCCGGCGACCGCCCGTGCGAACGCCCGCACCCGCTCCGTCTCCCCGTCCCGGTGCCAGACCATGCCGAGCACCGAGTCCGGCACCCCGTCCACCGGTACGAAGACGACGTCCTCGCGGCCGTGGTACGCCGCCGTCGGCCGGCACAGGAGCATCGCGCCCTGCCCCGCCGCGACCAGGGTGAGGCCTTCCTGGAGGGTCCGGACGGCGGGCGCGGGCAGGTCCGACGGCGCGTGGGCCGCGCGCCAGTAGGCGGGGGCGGGAGGGCCCGCCGCGATGAGGGGCGTGCCGCGCAGCTCGGCGGCGGCGAGCCGCTCCCGCCCGGCGAAGGGATGGCGTACCGACACGGCGACGGTCTGCTGCTGCCGGGAGAAGAGCGGGCCGAGGACGAGGTCGGGCTCGGCCACCGGCAGGAGCACGATCGCCGCGTCCACCTCGCCCTGGCGCACCGCCCCGAACGGGTCCGCGAAGGGCACCTCCGCGATCTGGGTGACACAGCCCGGGTGCCGCCGCTGGAAGGTGGTGATGGCCTCCATGAGCCGGGCGTCCGCGGTGCCCTGGAAGCCGATCCGCAGCCGCCCCTCGACCCCGCGCGCGGCCCCCTTCGCCCGGTCGACGACGGCAGTCAACTCCGCGTAGGCGGGGCGCAGTTCCGCACGGAATCGCTCGCCGAGCGGGGTCAGCCGCACCCGGCGGCTAGTACGCTCCACGAGCCGGGCCCCGATCCGCTGCTCCAGCGCGGCGAGCAGCTGGCTGACCCGGCTCTGCGAGACGTACAGCCGTTCCCCCGCCCGCCCGAAGTGCAGCTCGTCGGCCAGTACGAGGAAGCACTCCAGTTCCCGTATCTCCACTCCGCCCACAGCCGGCAGCTCCCGCCCACGCTCGATCGATCCGGGATCGATTAGTCCCGCTCATTCAAGGATGAGATCTCCGGCGTTGTTCCCGGTCGCCGGGCGGGCGTTGGCTGGTGTCCATGAAATCCCCCATGGAAACCCTGACCCCGACCCCCCACCCGGAGACGCGGCGGCGGGCCCTTCCGCTGTCCGTCGTCGCCGTCGCCGCCGCCACCTTCTCCGTCGTGACGACGGAGATGCTGCCCGTCGGCCTGCTCACCTCGCTCTCCGCGGGACTCGGCGTCTCCGACGGCACGGCGGGCCTCACCGTCACGCTGCCCGGCGTGGTCGCGGCGCTCGCCGCGCTGCTCCTGCCGGTCGCGGTGCGCGGGGCGGACCGCCGGCTGGTCCTGTGCGGCCTGATGCTCCTCCTGGGCGCGGCGAACCTGCTCTCGGCGCTCGCGCCCTCCTTCGGGGTCCTGCTCGCCGCGCGGCTCGTGGTCGGGCTCTGCATCGGCGGTGTGTGGGCCGTCGCGGCCTCGCTCGCGGTGCGCCTGGTGCGGGCCGAGTCCGTCGGCAGGGCCACCGCCGTGATCTTCAGCGGCATAGCCGTGGCGTCGGTCGTCGGCGTGCCCGCGGGCACCTTCATCGGGGAGCTGGCGAGCTGGCGCTGGGCGTTCGGCGTGGTGGCCGCGCTCGGCCTCGGCGTGGCCGCGCTGCTCGCCGTGGTGCTGCCCGCGCTGCCGCCGAGCGAGCCGGTGCGCCTCGGCGTCTTCCCCGGCCTGCTGCGCCTGCCGCGCCTGCGCGTCGGCCTGGTCGCGGTGGCGCTCCTGGTCGTCGGCCACTTCACCGCGTACACGTACGTCCGTCCGGTCCTGGAGCGGGTGCCGGACGTGGGCGCGGGCCTGATCAGCGGTCTGCTCCTGTGCTACGGCGTGGCGGGCATCGCGGGGAACTTCCTGGGCGGCTCGTTCGCGGCGCGCGATCCGCGCCGCACCCTCCTGCTGATCTCCGCCGCCCTGGGGGCCGTGGTGCTGCTCCTGGTCCCCGCGGGCTCGTCCCTCGCGGTGTCCGTCGCCCTGCTCGTCGCCTGGGGCCTGGCCTACGGCGGTGTCTCCGTCTCCTCCCAGAACTGGGTGATGGCCGCCGCCCCCCAGGCCCGCGAGGCCGCGTCCGCGCTCTTCGCCGCGATCTTCAACGTGGCGATCGCCCTGGGCGCCCTGCTCGGCGGCCGGGTCGCCGACGGCCTGGGCGTGACGGACGTCCTGTGGCTGGGCGGTGGCCTCGCGGTGCTCGCCCTGGGGGTGGTGGTGACGGCGGGCAGGGCTGCGGGCCCGGACCGCGCCTAGGCGGCGACGCCCAGCTCGCACCAGACGTATTTGCCGGCGTCGCCCTCCTTCGGCAGCGGGTGCCAGCCCCAGGTGTCGGCGCAGCAGCGGATCAGGTCCAGGCCCCGGCCGTCCTCCACGTCGAGGGGGGCCGGGCGCGGGGCCGGGGCGGGCGGTGTGGGGTCGGCGTCCCAGGCGCCGATGCGCAGGACCCCGTCGGCCCACAGGAGGCGGAAGGAGACGGGGCCCTTGGTGTGCCGCACGGCGTTGGAGACCAGCTCCGTCGCCAGGAGTTCCGCCACGTCGACGACGCCGCCGACGCCGCCGAGGCCGTGCACGGTGAGGATCACGCGGAGCGTATGGCGACACACAGTGACCGCGCAGAGTTCGCGCGGGATCTGGAGGGTGTACTCCCAGGGCTCGGCGCCGGGAAAGGGTGTGGGTTTGCTGCCGCCCTCGGGCATATGTGAACTCCCTTGATGGTCTGAGGAGTTGGGCACACGGTGTGGACGCGGGGCGGCTGCGGGTCACCCCCGTCATGGGGTGAGGGGACGACCGGCCTCCGGAACTCCCGTTGTTTCACAGCGTGAGCGACTCATCACAGACGGTAGGCCTGAAAATTATGACCTCGCAAGCCGTTCACGTAATCTGACACCCGAACGGGGAAGCCCGCAGGGCGAGTTGGACCAAGGAGCCGATGATGGCGACGAGGCGGAACCCCACCGCGCGGCAGGTGCGCCTGGGGGTCGAGCTGCGCCGGATGCGCGACGCGGCCGGACTGAAGGCGACCGAGGCCGCGGCCCTCCTTGGAGCGAGTTCCGTCCAGATGAGCCAGATCGAGGCCGGGGTCGCGGGCGTGAGCGAGGAGCGGGTCCGCCGCCTCGCGGCCCATTACGCCTGCACGGACGAGGCGTTGGTCGACGCCTTAGTGGCGATGGCCACCGACCGGACCCGCGGCTGGTGGCAGGAGTACCGGGGCGTGCTGCCGCAGGCGTTCCTCGACCTCGCCGAGCTGGAGCACCACGCCGCGTTCCTGCGGGAGGCGGTCATCACGCATGTGCCGGGGCTGTTCCAGACCCCGGACTACGCCCGCGCGGTCTACTCGTACGTGAACCCCTGGCTGCCGACGCGTGAGCTGGAGCCCCGGGTGGAGCACCGCATGCGGCGCCGCGCCGTCATCGAGGGCGACGACCCCACGCCGTACGAGGCGATCGTCCACGAATTCGCCCTGCGGATCCGCGTGTCCGACCGTCAGGTTGCCCGTACTCAGCTCCGGCAGGTCCTCGACCTGAGCGAACAGGACCGCATCCAGGTGCGCGTCATCCCCGTCGACCAGGACGGCTTCGCCGGTGCCGGATCCTCGATGTTGTACCTCGGCGGTCCCGTACGCAGGCTGGACACCGGACTTCGGGACGCGCCCGTCAACAAGGGACCCATCGACGCCGAGGCCCAGCTGCGACAACTCCGGGCCCTGCTCCGTAAGGTGGAGAAGGCGGCACTCGACCCCGCGCGGTCGCGCGACTTGATCCAGCGTGTGGCGAAGGAACTGTGAGGCACCCGATGGCCCAGGCAACGCACTGGCAGAAGTCCAGCTTCTCCGACGGCAGCGACGGCGACCACTGCGTCGAGGTCGCCGCCGCGCACGGCGCCGTCCACCTGCGCGAGAGCGACGCCCCGGGCACCGTCCTCACCACCACCCCCGCCGCGCTCGCCCGGCTCCTGCGCCGGCTCAGGGAAGCCCCCACGACCCCCTGCTGTTGAGTTCCGCCACGTCCGTGCCCGTCGTCCAGCGGTACGCGGCCTCCAGTTCGCCCAGCTCCGCCGGTGTCAGGACGTCCTCCACCCGCTCGAAGCCGTCGGGGGCGCGCTCGGCGACCGCCGCGAGGAAGCGGTCGGCGGGCATCTCGCGGTTGGCGAGGACCAGGGCGGCCGTGGCCTCGCGGCGGATCTCCTCGTACGCCCGCATCCCCGCGGCGCGGTCGGGGTCCGTCAGGGCCAGGCAGCGGGCGAGCACACGGGCGTCGAGGACGGCCTGGGAGCCGCCGTTGGAGCCGACGGGGTACATGGGGTGCGCGGCGTCCCCGAGGAGCGTGACGGGCCCCTTGCCCCACCACGGCAGCGGCTCCCGGTCGACCATGGGGTACTCCAGGATGCGGCGGGTCGCGGCGAAGAGGGCGGGCACGTCCAGGTCGCCGATGCGCCAGCCCGCGTAGTGCGGCAGGACGTCGGAGAGGCGACCGCCCCGGTTCCAGTCGGCGGAGCCCGGGCCGGCGCCCGGCTCCGGCGGGAAGCGGACCTCCGCCACCCAGTTGAGCAGGGCCCGGCCGCGCAGCTCGGCCTCCCGCGAGATGGGGTAGACCACGAGCTTCGCCTGCGCGTTGCTGCCCGCGACGGCGACCGTGCGGCCGCCGAGGACGGGGTGCCACTCCGTGACGCCGCGCCACATCCGGATGCCGCTCCAGCGCGGCGGGCCCTCGCCGGGGTGCAGCCGGGAGCGCACCGCCGAGTACAGGCCGTCGGCACCGACGAGGGCGCGCACCCGCACCGCGTGCTCACGGCCCCGCGCCACGTCCCGCAGCACGACCCGCAGCGCGTTCCCGTCCTCCATGAAGCGGACGAACGCCGTGCCGGTGACCACGGCCCGCTCGCCGAGCCGCTGCCGCACCGCGTCGAGCAGGAGCATCTGGAGGGTGCCCCGGTGCAGGGAGTACTGCGGCCAGTGGTAGCCGAGCGCGAGCCCGCGCGGCTCGCCCCAGATGCGGTTGCCGTGCCGGTCGTAGTGGACCATCTCGGCCGTCTGCACGCCGGTGGCGGCGAGCACGTCACCGAGGCCCAGCTCGGTCAGCTCCCGTACGGCGTGCGGCAGGAGGTTGATGCCGACGCCGACGGGCCGCAGCACGTCGACCGGTTCGACGACGCGCACGCCGACACCCACCGCGTGCAGGCTCAGCGCGGTGGTGAGGCCGCCGATGCCCGCGCCCGCGATCAGTACGTCCACGGTCATGGCCGTCGCACCGCCCGTCCGACCTCGGCCCTGAGCCTCACGAACTCGGGAAGGCCGCGCGTGGCGATCTGGTCGCGCGGCGCCGGAAGATCCACCCGCAGCTCGCTGTGGACGCGGCCCGGGGCCCCGGTGAGCACGACGACGCGGTCGCCGACGTACACGCTCTCGTCGATGTCGTGGGTGACCAGCAGGATGGTCATGCGCCCCGGCGCCGCCGCGCCGCCGTCCCGGGCCTGTCCGCCCCGCACGGTCAGGAGCAGGTCCTCCAGGTCCTCGCGGGTCTGCGCGTCCACCGAGCCGAACGGCTCGTCCATGAGCAGCAGCGCGGGCCGGTAGGCGAGGGCCCGGGCGATGGCCACGCGCTGCTGCATGCCGCCGGAGAGCTGCCAGGGGTACTTGGCCGCGGTGTCCGCGAGGCCGACCTGGGCGAGCGCGTCCCGGGCGCGGGCGCGGCGCCCCGCGCGGTCGAGGCCGCGGCGGCGCAGCGGGAGCGCCACGTTGTCGCGGACGCTCAGCCAGGGGAAGAGCGAGCGCGTGTAGTCCTGGAAGACGACCGCCAGGTCGTCCGGTACGGCGCCCTCGACGGTCCGGCCCCCGACCGTGATCCGGCCCGCGCTCGGCCGCTGGAGGCCCGCGACGCACCTCAGCAGCGTGGACTTGCCGCACCCCGACGGGCCGACGATGCTGACCAGTTCGCCCCGGTCCACGAAGAGTTCGACGTCCTCGACCGCCTGATGTCCGTCGTCGTAGCGATGGCTGAGCCCCGTGATGTCCAACATCCCCTGCTCCCCCTGTGCCCCGATCCCAACTGCCGCGTGGTCTATGTGAATTGAGTGCTCAGGTGCTTCGGCCGTTCCCTCCGTGCCGGGTGAACCGGTTGCGCGGAAACGGCGGGCGCCCCCACGCCCTAGGTGTTCCCGCGCCCGGCGGCCCGGTGCCAGGCGAGTGCCCTCCGCTCGAGAAGCAGGAAGAGTCCGTTGAGTACGCAGCCGACGGCTCCGAGCTGGAGGATCACCGCCCACATCCGGTCGGGGCGGAACTCCCGCTCGGCCGTGTTGAGCCGGGCGCCGACCCCGTCACCCGAGCCCATCAGCTCGGCGATGACCACGAGGATCAGCGCGAAGCCGAGCGCGACGCGCAGCCCCGCGAAGACCTTCGGCGCGGCGGCGGGCAGCACCACGTACCGCAGCCGCGCGGCCCGGCCCAGACCGAAGACGCGGGCCGAGTCCAGCTGCACCGGCTCGACGGAGCGCACGCCGTCGACGGTGTTGAGGAGCACCGGCCACACCACGCCGCACACGATGGTCGCGAGCCGCATGGACGCGCCGAGCCCGAAGACGACCATGAAGAACGGGATGAGCGTGGGCGGCGGCACGGCCCGGGCGAACTGGAGCACGGGGTCACACACGTGCCGCGCCACCCGCGAGAGCCCGATCCCCACCCCGACGGCCACCCCCACGGCCCCCGCGATCGCCCACCCCAGCAGCAACTGCCCGAGGCTCCGCCCGAGCGCGTCGAGGCCCGGATCGTCCACCATCACGCGCACGATCCGGCCGGGCGGCGGGAAGTAGAGGTCCTCGGCCCGCCGGGCGGCCACTTCCCAGGCGAGCACCAGCAGAGCGAGCAGCCAGCCGCGCAGCAGGAGAAAGCGCACAGCGGCCATCATTCGGCCCGCCCGGCGTGGGGAAAAGCTCCCCGCCCCACAGCCACGAGCACCCCGTTCGCCGCCGCCCCCAGGGCCCCGGCCCACACCGCCCCCGCCACCATCAGGTCGGGCCGCCCGCCCCCGGACTGCGTCTGGAGCAGATACACCCCGAGCCCCGAGTCGCCCCCGGCCCGCAGCTCCGTGCTGACGGCCACGATCAGGCCCACGGAGGCGGCGATCCGCACCCCGGTGAGCACGAACGGGCCCGCGCTCGGCAGGGACACCCGCCAGAGGACGGACAGCGGCCCGAAGCCGAAGGACCGCAGGGTCTCCTTGGCGACGGGGTCGACGTCGCGCAGCCCGTACAGGGTGTTGAGGAGGATGGGCCACAGCGCGGCGTAGCACACGAGGGACCGCTCGACCCGCGCCGGTTCGGCGAACACGAGGATCGCGAGCGGGATGAGCGCGACGGACGGCACCGGCCTGGCCAGCTCGACGACGGCGAGGCTCGCGGCGCCGAGGCCGGGCAGCGAGCCGAGGAGCAGCCCCGCGGGCACGGCGACGGCGACGGCGAGCGCGAGCCCGCCGAGCCAGGCGGTGACGGTGGTGCCCAGGTGGCCGAGGAAGCCGTCGTCGACGGCCATCTCGGCGGCGCGGGCGAGCACGGAGGTGGCGGGCGGCAGTTGCCCGGCCCCGAAGACGCCGGTCCTGGCCAGGACCTCCAGGGCGAGCACGGCCCCGCCCGCGCCGAGCGCGCCGAGCAGGGCCCGCCCCCACCACCGGGAGACGAGCGCCCCCGGCCCTGTCCCCGTGGCGAAGCGCGCCGCGCCCTTCACCGCGTCGCCCTCACGGCCCCGTGCGCACGAGGAGCGGCTCGACGTCGAGCGTCCGCCGCAGATAGCCGAACTCCCGCATCAGCCCCACCACCCGGCGCAGGCGCGCCGGGTCCAGGGCCACGGGATAGCCGCCGAGGTGGAGCTGGGCCGCCTGGTCGGGGGTGATCCGGGTGTAGCCGGGGAGCGTGCGGACGACCGTCGCGCGGTTGGCGGCCTGCTTCTGGGCGCGGGCCATGGCCCGCTGGAAGGCCTCGACGGTCCTGGGGTGCCGCGCGGCGAACCGCGCCGTGGTGGCGTACCCCGCGATGGGGAAGCCCGCGGTCGGCGGCCTGCCGAGGTCGGCGACGACGCGGCCGGTGCCGGACTCCTCGATCGCGCTGACGAACGGCTCCGCGGCCTGCACCGCGTCGACGCTGCCGGACTTCAGGGCGGTCTCCATGTTCGGCATGCCGATCTCGGCGAAGTCCTCGTCCTCGTCGAAGGTGACGCCCTCGGCCTTGGCCGCCTTCCGGACGAGCAGGGAGCTGATGTTCCGCTTGGTGTTGACGCCGATCTTCTTGCCTTCGAGGTCCTTCAGGCTCTTGACCGGCGAATCCTTGCGTACGAGCACGGCGTGCGTCTTGGGCGCGAGGGCGAAGGCGTCGGCGACGATCCGCACGTCCAGGGCATTGTTGGCGTGCGCGAGGAAGTACGAGACGTAGTTGCCGAAGGAGATGTCGAGGGCGCCCGCGCGCAGCCTGCCGACCGACTCGGCGCCGCCCTGGAGCGTCGTCGTGCGCACGGTGAGGCCCTCCGCCTTGAAGAAGCCCTTGCTCATCGCCAGCTGGAGCGGGGCGGTGTCCGCCACGGCCATCGTGCCGACGGTGATCGTGGCCTTCTCCAGGCCCGTGCCGTCCGCCGCGCCGCCCCCGTCGCCGCCGCCCGACGCGCCGCAGCCCGCCACGGCGAGCAGCAGGGCCAGGGCCGCCGCGGGGGCGAGCAGGGGCGTCCCGCGTAACCGGCCCCGTGCTCCCCGTGCCATATACACCCGCTTCCGCCCGTGTCCGCCACCGCTGGGGCCCGCCGAGGCCCGCGGGGCCTGAGCCGACGCGCGGATGCTAACCGCAGGGCGGGCCGAGAACAATGGGCCGGGGCACCCCGCGACGCCGCATGGAAGGATGGCCGGAAACATCACGGAAACGTCGCATAGTCGCACCGAGGAGATGACCGCGTGCCCGGCACCAATCTGACCCGCGAAGAGGCGCAGCAGCGGGCGAAGCTGCTCACCGTTGACTCGTACGAGATCGATCTCGACCTCTCCGGAGCGCAGGAGGGCGGCACCTACCGGTCGGTGACCACCGTGCGCTTCGACAGCGCCGAGGCGAACGCCGAGACGTTCATCGACCTGATCGCCCCCGCCGTCCACGAGGTGGAGCTGAACGGCCACGCCCTGGAGGTCGGCGCGGTCTTCCGCGACTCGCGCATCGCCCTGCGGCACCTGCGCGAGGGGCGCAACGAGCTGCGGGTCGTCGCCGACTGCGAGTACACCAACACCGGCGAGGGCCTGCACCGCTTCGTCGACCCGGTGGACCAGCAGGCGTACCTGTACACGCAGTTCGAGGTGCCGGACGCGCGCCGCGTGTTCGCCTCCTTCGAGCAGCCGGACCTGAAGGCCACGTTCCAGTTCACCGTGAAGGCGCCGAGCGGCTGGACGGTGATCTCCAACTCGCCGACGCCCGAGCCCAAGGACGACCTCTGGTCCTTCGAGCCGACGCCGCGCATCTCCACGTACATCACGGCCCTGATCGTCGGCCCGTACCACGCGGTGCACTCCTCGTACGAGAAGGACGGGCAGAGCGTGCCGCTCGGCATCTACTGCCGCCCGTCGCTCGCCGAGTTCCTCGACGCGGACGCGATCTTCGAGGTGACGCGGCAGGGCTTCGACTGGTTCCAGGAGAAGTTCGACTACGCGTACCCCTTCAAGAAGTACGACCAGCTCTTCGTGCCGGAGTTCAACGCGGGCGCGATGGAGAACGCGGGCGCGGTGACGATCCGCGACCAGTACGTCTTCCGCTCCAAGGTGACGGACGCCGCGTACGAGGTGCGCGCCGAGACCATCCTGCACGAGCTGGCCCACATGTGGTTCGGCGACCTCGTGACCATGGAGTGGTGGAACGACCTGTGGCTGAACGAGTCGTTCGCCACCTACACCTCCATCGCCTGCCAGGCGTACGCGCCGGGCTCGCGCTGGCCGCACTCGTGGACGACGTTCGCGAACTCCATGAAGACCTGGGCGTACCGGCAGGACCAGCTGCCGTCCACGCACCCGATCATGGCGGACATCCGCGACCTGGACGACGTGCTCGTCAACTTCGACGGGATCACCTACGCGAAGGGGGCCTCGGTCCTCAAGCAGCTGGTGGCCTACGTCGGCATGGACGAGTTCTTCCAGGGCGTGCAGGCGTACTTCAAGCGCCACGCCTTCGGCAACACCCGTCTCAGCGACCTGCTCGGCGCCCTGGAGGAGACCAGCGGCCGCGACCTGAAGACCTGGTCGCGGAAATGGCTCGAGACCGCGGGCATCAACGTCCTGCGCCCGGTCGTGGACGTCGACTCCGCGGGGGTCATCACGTCCTTCGCCGTCAAGCAGGAGGCCCCCGCCCTCCCGGCGGGCGCCACGGGTGAGCCCACCCTGCGTCCGCACCGCATCGCGATCGGCCTGTACGACCTCGACGCCGGCTCGGGCAAGCTGGTGCGCACCGACCGCGTGGAGCTGGACGTGGACGGCGAGCTGACGGCCGTGGAGGCCCTGGTCGGCCGGGCCCGCCCGGCGGTCGTCCTGCTCAACGACGACGACCTGTCCTACGCCAAGGTCCGCCTGGACAGCGAGTCCCTCGCCTTCGTCACCGAGCACCTCGGCGACTTCGAGGCCTCGCTGCCGCGTGCCCTGTGCTGGGCGTCCGCCTGGGACATGACGCGCGACGCGGAGCTGCCCACGCGCGACTACCTGGCGCTCGTCCTCTCCGGCATCGCCAAGGAGTCCGACATCGGCGTGGTGCAGTCGCTGCACCGCCAGGTGAAGCTCGCCCTCGACCTGTACGCCGACCCGGCCGGGCGCGACGCGCTGCTCGCGCGGTGGACGGAGGCGACCCTGGAACACCTGCGCGCGGCCGAGCCGGGCAGCGACCACCAGCTGGCCTGGGCGCGGGCGTTCGCGGCCACCGCCCGCTCGGAGTCCGACCTCGCGCTGCTCGAAGGTCTCCTCGACGGCTCCGAGAGCATCGAGGGCCTGGCCGTGGACACGGAGCTGCGCTGGGCGTTCGTGGGGCGGCTCGCGGCCATGGGCCGCCTCGACGAGGCGGGCATCGACGCCGAGTTCGAGCGGGACAGGACCGCCGCGGGCGAGCGGCACGCCGCCGCCGCGCGGGCCGCGCGGCCGACCGCCGAGGCCAAGGCCGCCGCGTGGGCGTCCGTCGTCGAGTCCGACGCGCTGCCCAACGCCGTGCAGGAGGCCGTGATCTCCGGCTTCGTGCAGACCGAGCAGCGGGAGCTGCTCGCGCCCTACGCGGAGAAGTACTTCGGCGCCGTCAAGGCGGTGTGGGAGTCCCGGTCGCACGAGATGGCGCAGCAGGTCGCCGTGGGGCTCTACCCGTCGGTCCAGGTGTCCGCGGCGACCCTCGACGCCACCGACGCGTGGCTCGCCTCGGCCGAGCCGACGGCGGCCCTCCGCCGCCTGATCACGGAGTCCCGTGCGGGCGTGGAACGAGCCCTGCGGGCACAGGCAGCCGACAAGGCCTGACCCCGCTGCCGCGGGGGTCTTCTCCCCGCCCGCCCACCCGCAGCACCCCGGCTTCGCCGGCCCGGCCCCGACGCGGGGCGCTGCGGGTGGGTGGTCCTCCTCCCCCCGCTGTGGGCAATCGTCCCGCAGGGCGAGTGGGGCAGCCCCTGCTCGAGCGAAGCCGAGAGCTTGGGGAAGGGGGGGCACAGCGCCCAGGTGCCGCCCGGCCGTCGGCGCAGGGGCTCAGGCGGGGGCCGCCGCGCGGAGGGCCGCCAGGACGTGGGCCACGGCGGGGGCCGCGCCGCGGCGGGTCGCGGCGACGACGTGGCGGTGGGGCCGCTCCGCCCCGAGCCCCCGCGTCACCACGCCCTCGTGCCCCGCGGCCCCCGCCATCCTCGGCACCAGGGCAACCCCCATCCCCGCCTCCACCATCGCCAGGATCGCCGCCCACCCGGCGGCACTGTGCGCCTGCTCCGGCACGAACCCCGCCGCCTCGCACGCGGACCGCGTGATGTCCGACCAGGGCCCGGACCCCCCGAAGATCCATGGTTCGTCGGCGAGGTCGGCGAGCCGCAGCCCCCGCTTGCGGGCGAGCGGATGCCCGCCGGGCAGGGCGACGTCCAGCGGATCCGCGAAGAGCGTGACCCCCGTGAAGCGGGGGTCACGCCGCGCCGGTGCCTGCGCGGCCAGCGACAGGGCCAGGTCCACCTCGCCCGCCGCGAGCAGCTCGTACGCCTGCGCCGCCTCGGCCTCCCGCACCCGTACGGACACCCCGGGCCTGGCCTCCCGCAGGGCCCGCACGGCGGGCACCACGAGCGCGGGCACCGCCGTGGAGAACGCCCCGACCCGCACCTCTCCCCCGTCCCCCCGGGCGTAGGCCGCCAACTCCGCGTCGGCCCGCTCCAGTTGGGCGAAGACCGCCTCCGCGTGCCGCAGGACGAGGTGCGCCGCGTCGGTGAGCCGCACCCGCCGCCCCCGCGCTTCGAGGAGGGGGACGTCCAGCTGCCTGGCGAGGTTGGACAGCTGCTGGGACACGGCGGACGGCGTCATGCTGAGCGCCCCGGCGGCCGCCGTCACCGTGCCGTGGTCCCGCAGCGCGCGCAGGATCCGCAGCTTCTTGATGTCCCACTCACTCATGCCGCCAACGTACCGGCGGCCCCTCCCGGCCCCGCCCGCCTCCCCCGTACGGCGGAGGCGCTCCACCCGAGGGCCGATGCCACTGGCCCGGCCGCCCGGAAGGATCGGAGCACACCGGCCGGGCGTGCCCCGTCCCGCCGGTGGGGCGCGCCCGCTCGGTCAGCCGGGCGCGTCCTTCCGTACCGAACCGCAGGGAGCCGCAGCCGTGTTCAAGACCGCCCTCCGCGCCACCGCCCTGGCCGTCCTCGTCGTCGCCGTGACCGTGCCCGTGGCCCTCGCCGAACCGTCGGGCCCCGGGCCGTGGGACGACGCGTCCGCCAAGCCCCGGACCTCGATATCCGCGCTCAAGGGCGAGGGCCGCATGGACTACCCGGTCAAGGACGAGGCCGTCCGGATCAGCATCGACGCCAAGGCCTACCGCCCCACGGACCGGCCGCTCCCGGCGAGCCGCGGCTGGGGCACGTTCCGCATCCAGCACAGCTACCCCGCGCGCGACGGCGAGCCCGCCCGCACTCTGTGGGGCGACTTCAAGGTCGACTGCCTGACCACCGGCGGCCCGACCGCCACGGTCACCGGCGTCCTCGTGCGCACCAGCCCCGGCCACCCCTGGCGGGCGGCGCTCGACCGGCACACCCGCATGGGCGTCAGCTTCTACGTCCCCGGCGGCGAAGGGAGCGACACCGCGCGGGACACCGCCCGCGTCGGCCTGAGCGGCGCCACCGCCAAGGGCGCGCCGAAGCTCACCCGGTGCATGGCTCCGGCCGCCGACGCCGAGGTCGTCGAGGGCGGGTACGCCCTGAAGGACGGGGTCAGGAGCTGACCCCCCGCCCCTTACCGCTCCCGCGCCCGGGTCCGCGGCCCGCCGTCGAACCGAGCACCACCCCGCCGAGGATCAGGCCCATACACGCCGCCCTCGGCCAGCTCATGCCCTCGCCGAGCAGGGCGAAGGACAGCAGCGCCACGCACACGGGCTGGAGGTAGTAGACGACCCCGGCGCGGGCCGCGCCGATCAGGGCGATGGCCTTGTTCCAGGCGAAGAAGGCCACGGCCGACGAGACCACGCCGACGTAGAGCAGCGGCGTCACCGTGCCCGGCGTCGGGGTGAAGCCGCCCTGGACCGTGAGGCTGACGGCGTACGCGGGCAGCAGCATCAGCGCGCCGAGCACGAACGTCGCGAAGAGGAAGGGCAGCCCGCCCAGCTCCGGCGGCCTGCGCCGCAGCAGCGCGCTGTAGGAGCCGAAGGCGAGCGCGCCCCCGATCACCCACAGGTCGCCCGGGGCGAGGTCGAGGGCCAGGGAACCCTTGCTGACCAGGAGCAGCACCCCGGCGCAGGCGATCAGCATGCCGGTGGTGCGGCGGGCGCCGAGCCGGGCCCCGCCGAGGCGTTCGTAGCCGGCCATCAGGACCGGCGACGCGGCCATGATCATGCCCATGTTGCCCGCGGTGGTGGTCACGCCCGCCTGGTTCACCAGGGTGTTGTAGAGGGTGACGCCGAGAAAGGAGGCCGCGAGGAGGTAGCCGAAGTGACGGCGCAGGACGGCCCGCACGCGCCAGGTCCCGCGCAGCGCGAAGGGCGCGACCGCCGCGATGGCGATCAGCCAGCGCCAGAAGGCGTGCTGGACGGGCGGCACGCTGTCGGCGAGGGCGCGGGACGTGACGAAACTGCCCGACCAGACCACGGTCGCGAGCAGCGCGAGGCCGAGCCCGGCGCCCAGGCCCCCGGCGACGGCCGAACAGGCCAAACGGGCCGAACAGGCCGAACAGGCCGACCGGTCAGCCCGGTCGGCCCGCACACCTCCTGCGGCCTTCTCACCCTTGGTGTCCTCGGTGGTCCTGTCCAGGGCGGTCGCCACTGGTATCCCTCGCCTCTCCCCCCGGTCCCGGGGCGGTGGGTGCGGTCGCTTGCCGGACTACCGTCGCACCGGCGAACCGCTCAGGTCCATCGAATCTTTCCGACCGTTCTTTGAAGCTGTGCTGAACGATCCGGCGGCGACGGGCGCCCCCGCGACCGTCCGCGCCCCCGGCTGCTCCGCCTTCTCCCGCGGCTTGAGCTGGCCGAACAGCGTCGCCCCGAACGCGAGCGCCATGCCCGCCAGCTGCACCGCCGTCAGCGACTGGCCGAGCGCCGCCCAGCCGATGACCGCCGCCGTCACCGGCGAGAGCGGTCCGAGCAGGCTGATCTGCGTCGCGCTGAGGCGGCCGAAGCCGCGGAACCACAGCCAGTAGGCGACGGCCGTACCGGCGATGGACAGATACACGTAGCCCGCGATGTTCCGGCCGTCGAGCGCGGGCGGCGCGCCCTCGACGAAGAAGGCGACGGGTGCGATGAGCAGGCCGCCCATGGTCAGCTGCCAGCTGGTCAGGGCCAGCGGACCCACGCCTTCGGGCCGGCCCCAGCGCTTGGTGAGCACGGTGCCCGTGGACATCGACGCCGTGGACGCCACGGCCGCGAGCAGCCCGATCGCGTCCAGGCTCCCGGTGGCCTTGAGGACGACGAGGCTGACGCCGAACGCGGCCGCGATCCCGGTGAGCAGCGTGCGGGCGGTCGGCCGTTCGCTCAGGACCAGCGCCGAGAGCCCGGCGACGAACAGCGGTCCGACGGAGCCGACGACGGCGGCCATGCCGCCGGGCAGGCGGTAGGCGGACAGGAACAGCAGGGGGAAGAAGGCCCCGATGTTCAGCGCCCCGAGGACCGCGGCCTTGCCCCACCACACCCCCTTCGGCAGCCGTCTGGCCAGGAGCAGCAGGAGCAGCCCCGCGGGCAGCGCCCGCATCATGGCCGTGAACAGGGGCCGGTCCGCCGGCAGGAACTCCGTGGTGACGGCGTAGGTGGAGCCCCAGGTGATGGGGGCGTAGGCGGTGAGCAGGATGGTCGCGGCGCGGTTCATGGCACACCTCTCTCGGCGGCCCGTCAGGCCGGAGTGGAAGCTTGATGGTGATTAGCTTAGTCGCAAGCTACTTACCGTCAACCCACTTAGCGAGAATTCACTTAGGCCGAATCTGCTTACTTGCAAGCTTCTGGAGTGGGGGCCGATACTTCCCCCATGCACTCCCCGGACACTCCCCACGCCGCCGACGCCACTGCCACCGCCTCCCCCGACGTCGTCACCGCCGACGCCGTCGACGCGATCATCGAGCAGTGGGCATCGGTCAGGCCCGAACTGGAGACGACCCCCATGGAGATCTACGGCCGCGTCTACCGCGTGGCGCACGCGGTGGCCGACCGCGTCGAGAAGGCCTACCGCGAAGTCGGCACCACCCGGGGCGAGTTCGACGTCATCGCCACGCTGCGCCGACACGGCGAGCCGTACACGCTCTCGCCCCGTCAGCTCTCCGCCACGCTGATGCTGACGACCGGTGGCATGACGGGGCGCCTCGACAAACTGGAGCGGGCGGGTCTGCTGCGCCGCTCGCCGGACCCGAACGACCGGCGCGGACTCCAGGTCACGCTGACCGACGCGGGGCGCGACCTCGTCGACCGGGCCGTCGTGGCCGGCCTGGAGGCGCAGCGCGCGGCGCTCGGCGCCTCCGGACTCGACGAGAAGGAGACCGCGCAGCTCGCCGCCCTGCTCAGGAAGCTGCTCGCGGGCGCGGCTCCGGCCTGAGACTTCGGCCCGAACACGCACGAGGGCGCCCCCCGGGGGGGGGGGGGGGGGGGGGGGGGGGCGGGGGGGGGGGGGGGGGGGGGGGGGGCGAGGTACTAGGTGCAACAGGCGAAGGAGGGGGGGGGAGGGCGGTC
>NZ_JBWKJZ010000060.1:0-29313 GCF_056431945.1 Streptomyces sp. NPDC045778 | reverse complement strand
GGTACTGCAGGGGGGACCCTGTGGGAGAGTAGGACGCCGCCGAACAAATTGTGAGGGAAACCCCCGTGCCTGATGGCACGGGGGTTTTCTGCGTTCAGGGACAGAATTCAAACCGGACTTCAGGCCCGCACGGTGTGCGGGCCACGCGTATCAAAGGCGGCCGGCTGCCTTGAGGGACAGATACGCGTCGGCCAGCGCAGGGGCCAAATTGTCAGGCGTGGCGTCCACGACCGTGACGCCGTGGCGGGTGAGCTGTTCCGCTGTGCGCTGCCGTTCCGCCTGGGACTGGGCTGCGGCCGCGGCGTCGTACACCGCCTCGGCAGAGCCCCGGGACGTGGCCATCCGGGCGATGTGCGGGTCCGCGACCGAGGCCACGAGGACCGTGTGGCGCTGGGTGAGGCGGGCGAGCACCGGGAGCAGGCCCTCCTCGATGGGAGCCGCGTCGAGGCTGGTCAGCAGGACGATCAGTGAGCTGCGTGAGGCCGCGCGGAGGGCCGTCGCGGTAAGGCCGCGGGCGTCCGTCTCGACCAGTTCCGGCTCCAGCGTGGCCAGGGCGTTCACCAGGGAGGGGAGCACGTCCCCCGCCGCCTTGCCCTGGACCAGGGCGCGCACGCGGCGGTCGTAGGCGAGGAGGTCGACGCGGTCGCCCGCCCGGGACGCCAGCGCCGCCAGGAGGAGAGCGGCGTCCATGGAGGAATCGAGGCGGGGAGCGTCACCGACGCGGCCCGCCGAGGTGCGGCCGGTGTCGAGGACCAAGAGGATGTGACGGTCGCGTTCAGGCCGCCAGGTACGGACGGCCACGGCGGACTGGCGGGCGGTGGCACGCCAGTCGATGGAGCGGGTGTCGTCCCCGGGCACGTACTCGCGGAGACTGTCGAACTCGGTGCCCTGACCGCGGATCAGCACGTTGGTGCGGCCGTCGAGTTCGCGCAGCCGGGCCAGCTTGGACGGCAGGTGCTTGCGGCTCGCGAAGGGCGGCAGCACGCGCAAGGTCCAGGGGACGCGGTGGCCGCCCTGGCGGGTGAACAGGCCGAGCGGGCCGTACGAGCGGATCGTGACGCGGTCCGCGCGGTGATCGCCGCGGCGGGTCGGGCGCAGACGCGTGGTGAGGCGGCGGCGCTCGCCGGCGGGAACGTCCAACCTGTGCCGTGAAGCGGCGACTTCGGTTCCGGGCTGCCAGCTGCTGGGCGGCCAGGCGTCGCGGACATCGGCGCGCAACGGGCGCTCGCTGGGGTTGGTGACCGTGAGCTGGACGTCCACGGGTTCACCGAGGCGCACGGTGGTGTCGCCGGAGCGCGTCAGGCCGAGCCGGCGTACGGGCGCGGCCAGCGCGTAGTCGCAGGCGCACGCGAGGGCCAGGGGTGCGTTGACGGCCAGGATGCCGGTCCAACTGGGCTCCAGGAGGCCCACGGGCAGGGAGCCCAGGGCTGCGAGGAGGGCGGCGCGGCCGGTGGGGGCCATCAGCGGGGCACCGGGACGTGATGGAGGATCGCGGTGATGACGGAGTCCGCCGTCACGCCTTCCATCTCGGCCTCGGGGCGCAGCTGGACGCGGTGGCGGAGCGTGGGCAGGGCGAGGGCCTTCACGTCGTCAGGGATGACGTAATCACGGCCGGTCAGCCAGGCCCACGCGCGGGCCGTCGACAACAGGGCCGTCGCGCCGCGCGGGGAGACGCCGAGCGTAAGGGATGGCGATTCACGGGTCGCGCGGCAAACGTCGACTACGTAGGCAGCGATTTCCGGTGAGACGGCGGTCTTGGCGACAGCCGAGCGGGCGGCTTCCAGGTCGGCGGCGGTGGCGACGGGGCGCACGCCCGCGGCGCGCAGGTCGCGCGGATTGAAGCCTTCCGCGTGGCGCTGCAAGACGGCGATCTCGTCCTCGCGGGCGGGCAGCGGCACCGTCAGCTTGAGGAGGAAACGGTCCAGCTGGGCCTCGGGCAGGGGGTACGTGCCCTCGTACTCGACGGGGTTCTGCGTGGCGGCCACGAGGAACGGGTCGGGCAGGAGGCGCGGGGTGCCGTCGACGGTGACCTGGCGTTCCTCCATCGCTTCGAGGAGGGATGACTGCGTCTTGGGCGGGGTGCGGTTGATTTCGTCGGCCAGCAGGAGGTTGGTGAAGACGGGGCCCGGCTGGAAGGAGAACTCCGTGCTGCGGGCGTCGTAGACGAGGGAGCCCGTGACGTCGCTCGGCATCAGGTCGGGGGTGAACTGGACGCGCTTGGTGTCCAGTTCCAGGGACGCGGCGAGGGCGCGTACGAGGAGGGTCTTCGCGACGCCGGGGACGCCTTCGAGCAGGACGTGGCCGCGGCAGAGCAGGGCCACGACGAGGCCGGTGACGGCGGGGTCCTGGCCGACCACGGCCTTGGAGATCTCGGTGCGCAACGCCTCCAGGGAGGAGCGGGCGCGGTCGGAGCTCCCGGCGTTGTCAGTGGTCGGGTCCATCATGAAGTACGTACCTCACTTTCGAGGGCGTCGAGTTGGTCGGCGAGGGCGATGAGGCCTGCGTCGTCGCCGGGCGGCGGTCCGAAGAGGAGGGGGTGCGGGTCCTGGCCGGGCGTGCGCAGGCGGCTGGTCAGGGCGGGCAGGAGCGCCTCGGGCGAGTGGGCCCGGGCGGTGGGGACGCCGACGAGGGGGGCGAGGCGGGTGCGGGTGGCCGAGCGAAGAGCCGCGGCGGCGCGGTCATGGGCGTCGGCCTTGCGATAGAGGCGGGCGCGGCCTTCGACGGCTTCGGAGGCGCGGATCGCGACGGGGAGTCTCTCGGGGACGAGCGGGCCGAGGCGGCGGGCACGCCACAGGGCGGCGAGCACGGCGGCGACGGCCAGTTGCAGGGTGCCCCAGAGCCAGCCTGAGGGGATCAGGTCGAAGAAGTCCTCGTCGGCGCTGTCGGTGACGGCGTCGTCGGAGAGCGAGGGGAGGTACCAGACCAGGTGGGGGCGGGAACCGAGGAGTTGGAGGGCGAGCGAGGCGTTGCCGTGCTCGTCGAGGCGGTCGTTGAAGAGGATGTCGGGGGCCCCGAGGACGACGGTGTCGCCTTTCGTGTCCCCGGAGGCCGCTGTGGCGGGGAGGCGCAGGAGGCTGGGCAGACCGTCGCTGGAGTAGCAGGAATCGGCGCCCGGGGCGATCGCCTCGTAGCGGATGCCGCCGACGTCGGCGGTGCCCGCGCGGCGGGCGGCGGGCAGGGAGCAGCGGGGGGACAGCGTCGAGTCGAGGCCGCGCGCGGAGGCCGCGGTGACCCCGGGGACGAGGGTCGAGACCGACAGGGTGCCCGGGGCGACCAGGACGGTGCGGCCTCCGGAGTCCTTGGTGGCGGCGCGCAGCCGGGACTGCTGGCGCTCGGTGAGGAGGTCCGGGTCGGCCACGAGGAGCGTGGTGTCCGGGCCCGCGGCGGACCGGGCCTCTTCGGTGGTGGTGACCACGCGCGTGGACACCCCGCGGTCGTCGAGGAGTTCGGCGAGGGCACGGCTGCCGTAGGCGTCGGCGGAGCGCGGATCCAGGCGCCCGTGCTGGGTGCCGGAGCGGACGGCGGCGAGGGCGACGGCCGCGGCCACAAGGACGACGAGCGCGAGGGCGATGCCTCGGGTGCGGGTCCAGAGCTGGCGGGGAGTGGCGGAGAGGGACGTGCCCGCAGGCTCCTCGGGGGGCGTTTCGGTTGGCGGTTCGGCGGGGGTGGCCGTTGCCGAGGGGAGGGCGCCCGGTGTGTCCGTGGGGCTCGTGGGGCCGGTCATCCGTGGGCTCCGGGGGAGCTGGTGGGGGCCGCGCCGGCAGTGGTGAGCACCGGCTTGGCGCGCTCCAGGGTCTCGTCGAGCCGGGCGATGTGCTGGTACGCCGTCGCGTCGGCGCTGCGCCCGCCGTACGTGACGTCGTCGAACTCCCGGGCGGCGGCGCGCAGCTCGTCGGCGTGCGCGGGCAGGGTGCGGCCCGCTTCGGCGGCGGCCTCGTCGGCGGTGCGGCCGGGGCGCGGGTCGAGCAGGGCGCGCTCCTCCAGGGAGCGGACGACGGCGCGCATCCGTTCCTGGACGGCCTGGTTCCAGTGGCCCTGGGCGGCGTGCGCCTCGGCGGTAGCGCGGTGTTCGGCGGCACTGCGGGGGCGGTCGTCGAAGAGGGCGGCCGAGGTGGCGGGGGTGCGGCGCGGCGTGCCGAGCCGCCACCACAGGGCCGCGCCGACGGCGACCACGGCGAGCACGATGACGACCAGGCCGAAGCCGCCGCCGGGAGCCGCCCCCGAGGCCGCGTCGAGGAGGTCGTTCACCCACTCCCAGAAGCGGTTCAGGGCGCGCTGGAGGAGGCCCGGGTCGTTCTCGTGGTACGCGGGTTTGGACAGCTCGTCCTCGGCGGCCTCGCGCGCGGGGGCGCGCGGGATCGTCACCGGCGGGTCGTCGCCGGCGCGTGGCGACGACAGGGCCGCCCCGAGGCCGGTGTGCGGCGACAGGACGGCCGTGCCGAGCCTGCTGAGTACTGCCCCCGCCAGGGTCACACCATCAGCTCCCCGGGGTGCTGCCGGGCGCCTCGGGTTCGCCGTGGCCCGGGACGCCGGCGGCGCGGGCCAGCTCCAGGTCCAGGGCCTCGCGGCGGATCCGCTGGTCGATGTAGAGGAGCACGGTGACCCCCGCGGTGATCGGGAAGGTGAGCATGGCGCCGATCACCTGGCCGATGCCGCTGACGATCAGGAAGGTCCAGCCGACGTCGCCTGTGCCGCTGTCCAGGAGGTTGGAGACGCTGTCGCCGCTGAGCGCGCCCGCGATGACGGTGAACGGGATGACGATGATCGACGAGATGACGTTCGCGATGACGGCGGCGAGCAGCTGGATGCCGAAGACCCGCCACCAGGAGCGGTCGACCAGCTTCGCGGAGCGGCTCATCGACTTCTTGACGCCCTGCTTCTCCAGCATCAGGGCCGGGGAGGAGAGCGAGAGGCGGACGACCAGCCAGATGGCGACGATGCCCGCCGCGAGACCGCCGAGGATCGCCAGGGTGACACCGGTGTCGCCGGACCCGAAGGCGCCGATCAGTACGCCGGGCAGGGTGCCGACCGCGACGATGCCCACCGCGATGAGCGGGAGCAGCAGCGTGAGGCCGAGCAGCTTGGGCAGCATCGGGCGGGAGTCCCGCCAGGCCTCCGCCGTGGTCACCGACCTGCCGAGCACGGCGCGGCTGGTGACCATGGTGAGCAGGGCGGTCGCCACGATCGTGCCGAGCAGGGTGATGACCAGGACGACGCCGCTGCCGGCGAGCGTGGCGCCGAGGGCGCGGGTCACCTCGCCGACGGTCGCGCGCGGGTCGTCCAGGGCGTCCGTGTTCGCGGAGTCGTTGAGGACGAGCCCTTCGAGGAGGACCACGACGAGCTGGGTGACGACGGCGACGGTCAGCGAGATGCCGAGGACCGTACGCCAGTACGTGCGCATGGTGGAGACCGCGCCGTCCAGGATCTCGCCGACGGCGAGGGGGCGGAGGGGGATGACACCGGGCTTGGCGGCGGCGGGCGGGCCCTGCCAGGCGCCCCAGCCGCGGTAGGGGCCGCCCGGGCCGCCGCCGGGACCGCCTTGACCGCCGCCCGGGCCGCCGGAGGGGCCTCCCCAGCCCTGGCCGGGGGGAGCGGGCGGGGGCGGGGCCTGGCCGGGGCCGGACGTGCCGGGCGCGGACCACTGGGCTGGGGGCGGCTGCTCCTTCGACCACTTCGAGGACGGGCCGCTCGGCTGGTCCTGGGAGTCCTTGGACTCCTGCCCGCCGGAGTCGTGGCCGTCGGAGGGGGCAGATCCGGGCGAGGCCCAGCCCGGAGTGTCGTTCATCGTCGCTCCTTCACAGTGCCCGTCCGCGGTCGCGGCGGCGGGTTGGCTGCCATCGTGCCACGGGGCGGTTGCCCGGGGACCAGGCACGGTGGCCCGGAGACCGCGTGCTGGCCGGGCTGCACACCTTCTATTGTCCGACGGGTAGCGGGCAGACTGGGCGGATGGCTGATCAGTACGCGCAATCCGGCGAGGACGTACGGCCGACACCGCTCCCGACGACTCCTGGCGGCGACCGAGGGACCCCCGGCGCCCCGGGTGCCCCCGGCACGTCCGGCACGCCCGGCGCCTCCGGCATCCCTGGGGCCTCCGGCACCCCCGGCCCCCCTACGACCACCGCGATCCCAGGGGCCCCACAGAGCCCGGAGACCTCCGCGATTCAGACGATCCGGTGGGACGAGCCGCCCGAGGGCCCGGTCCTCGTCCTCCTCGACCAGACCAGGCTGCCGGGCGAGGAGACCGAGCTGGTGTGCACGGACGCGCCCGCTCTGGTGCAGGCGATCCGGTCGCTCGCCGTGCGCGGGGCGCCGGTGCTCGGCATCGCCGGGGCGTACGGCGTCGCGCTGGCCGCGAGCCGAGGCTTTGATGTCGACGAGGCGGCCGACGCGCTCGCGGCCGCGCGGCCCACCGCCGTGAACCTCGCGTACGGCGTGCGCAGGGCCCAGGCGGCCTACCGCGGCGCGGTCGCCGACGGCGCCGACCAGCGGGGCGCGGCGGGCGCCGCCCTGGCCGCGGCGCGGGCGCTGCACCAGGAGGACGCCGAGGCCAGCGCGCGCATGGCGGTGCACGGCCTGGCGCTGCTCGACGAGCTGCTGCCCGGCGGCGGGCACCGCGTCCTCACGCACTGCAACACCGGGGCGCTGGTCTCCGGCGGCGAGGGCACGGCCTTCGCGGTGGCGCTCACGGCACACCGCGCGGGCCGGCTGCGCAGGCTGTGGGTCGACGAGACGCGGCCGCTGCTCCAGGGCGCCCGGCTCACGGCGTACGAGGCGGCGCGCAACGGCATGCCGTACACCCTGCTCACGGACAACGCGGCGGGATCGCTGTTCGCGGCAGGTGAGGTCGACGCGGTGCTGATCGGCGCCGACCGGATCGCGGCCGACGGTTCGGTGGCCAACAAGGTGGGGAGCTATCCGCTCGCGGTCCTCGCCCGCTATCACCATGTGCCGTTCGTCGTGGTGGCACCGGTGACGACCGTGGACCCGGAGACCCCGGACGGCGCCTCCATCGAGGTCGAGCAGCGGGCCTCCCACGAGGTGACGGAGGTCACGTCACCCTTCGTGCCGGTGGCGGGAGCGGGAGTGGAAGCGGGAGGGGGGATTCCGGTGGCGCCGCTGGGGACGCAGGCGTACAACCCGGCGTTCGACGTGACGCCTCCCGAGTTGGTGACGGCCATCGTCACGGAGGAAGGTGTCGTGTCGCCGGTGACAGCGGAGGCCCTGGCCGAGCTGTGTGCCAGGTCACGCCAGGTAACGATTAGCTAATGGGATGATGTCAGGCATGAAGGGACGAGTCCTTGTCGTCGACGACGACACCGCACTGGCCGAGATGCTCGGGATTGTGCTGCGTGGTGAGGGTTTCGAGCCGTCGTTCGTGGCAGATGGCGACAAGGCGTTGGCGGCTTTCCGGGAGGCCAAGCCGGATCTGGTGCTCCTCGATCTGATGCTGCCCGGTCGGGACGGCATCGAGGTGTGCCGTCTGATCAGGGCGGAGTCCGGAGTGCCGATCGTCATGCTCACCGCCAAGAGCGACACCGTGGATGTGGTGGTCGGTCTCGAGTCGGGGGCTGATGACTACATCGTCAAGCCGTTCAAGCCCAAGGAGCTGGTGGCCCGCATCCGGGCGCGCCTGCGTCGCTCCGAGGAGCCCGCGCCGGAGCAGCTGGCCATCGGTGACCTGGTCATCGACGTGGCGGGGCATTCCGTGAAGCGGGAGGGGCAGTCCATCGCGCTGACGCCGCTGGAGTTCGACCTCCTGGTGGCGCTTGCCCGCAAGCCGTGGCAGGTGTTCACGCGCGAGGTGCTGCTCGAGCAGGTGTGGGGCTACCGCCACGCCGCCGACACCCGCCTGGTGAATGTGCATGTGCAGCGCCTGCGCTCCAAGGTCGAGCGGGACCCGGAGCGGCCGGAGATCGTGGTGACCGTCCGTGGCGTCGGTTACAAGGCCGGGCCGAGCTGACGTGTCCAAGGACAGTTCCGCTCCGGCGCCCGGCGACCCGGGAGCCCGTCCGGGGCGGACTGTGCGGCCGCCACGGCGAGGGTCCCGGTTCGGGGCCCTCGTCGACAGTGGCCTGATGTTGCAGGGCGGGGTGCAGGGCAGCCCCGTGCTGCGGCTCTTCACGCGCTGGGTGCGCCGGCCGCTGCTGCCCGTCATGCGGCTGTGGCGGCGCAACATCCAGCTGCGGGTCGTCGTCACGACCCTCCTGATGTCGCTCGGCGTGGTGCTGCTGCTCGGCTTCGTCGTCATGAGTTCGGTGAGCAACGGCCTGCTCAAGGCGAAGGTCAACGCCTCCCAGAGCCAGGCCGACGGCGGCTTCAAGGTCGCCCAGGAGAAGGCCAACACCGCGCGTCCGACTTCCCCGCAGGGCGACGGTTCGGACGGCCCCACCGCGCAGAACGCGGCCGTGTGGATGTCGGAGCTGGCCGAACAGCTCGCGAGCGGTGGGCAGAACGCGTTCTACGTAGTGACGCTCAGCTCCACCACGGGTGACGTCGGCAGTGTGCGCGGACCGCGAGCCTCCGGGGGCGTGGACCCGATCCAGAGCGTGCCCGAAGAGGTGCGCGAGAAGGTCGGCGACGGCACGCTCGCCTACCAGAGCAACACCCGCATCAACTTCATCGACCACCGCGCCTCGCAGGCCGGGCTGGTCATCGGCAAGCAGCTCAACGACCTCAACGGCGACTCGTACCAGCTGTACTACCTCTTCCCGCTGACGCAGGAAGAGGAGTCGATGCGGCTGGTGCGCGGCACGCTCGCGACGGCGGGCCTGTTCGTGGTGGTGCTCCTCGGTGCCATCGCCTGGCTGGTCGTGCGCCAGGTCGTCACGCCCGTACGGATGGCGGCAGGCATCGCCGAGCGGCTGTCCGCCGGGCGTCTCCAGGAGCGCATGAAGGTCACAGGAGAGGACGACATCGCGCGCCTAGGCGAGGCCTTCAACAAGATGGCGCAGAACCTCCAGCTGAAGATCCAGCAGCTGGAGGAGCTGTCGCGGATGCAACGCCGGTTCGTGTCCGACGTGTCGCACGAGCTGCGCACGCCCCTGACCACCGTGCGGATGGCGGCCGACGTCATCCACGAGGCGCGCGTCGACTTCGACCCGGTCACGGCGCGCTCCGCGGAGCTGCTCGCCGATCAGCTGGACCGTTTCGAGTCGCTGCTCGCCGACCTCCTGGAGATCAGCCGTTTCGACGCGGGCGCGGCGGCCCTGGAGGCCGAGCCGATAGACCTGCGCGAGGTGGTGCGCCGCGTGGTGGGTGGCGCCGAGCCGCTCGCGGAGCGCAAGGGCACCCGCATACGGGTGGTCGGCGACCAGCAGCCCGTGGTCGCCGAGGCTGACGCCCGGCGCGTGGAGCGGGTGCTCAGGAACCTCGTGGTCAACGCCGTGGAGCACGGCGAGGGCCAGGACGTCGTCGTCAAACTCGCGGCGGCGGGCGGCGCGGTCGCCGTCGCGGTGCGGGACTACGGCGTCGGGCTCAAGCCCGGCGAGGCGACCCGCGTCTTCAGCCGCTTCTGGCGGGCCGACCCGGCACGCGCGCGTACCACCGGCGGTACGGGCCTCGGCCTGTCCATCGCCCTGGAGGACGCGCGGCTGCACGGCGGCTGGTTGCAGGCCTGGGGGGAGCCGGGCGGCGGCTCGCAGTTCCGGCTCACGCTGCCGCGCACGGCCGACGAGGTCCTGCGCGGCTCGCCGATACCCCTGGAGCCCGACGACTCGCGGCGCCACCGCGACCGGGACGCCGCGGGCCTTCCGCGCGGGGGCGGCGGCAAGCGGGCCACCGTGCCGCACCAGCCGGAGCAGGTGCCTCCGCCCGTGCCCGCGAAGGCGCCGATCGCGCCGCGGCTCGCTCAGGCGGCGGCCGTGGACGTCGACCCCGCGGCCCTGCCGGGCAACGGCGCGCGCGTGGTGCCGCGCCAGCACGTGGTGCCCGGGGACGAGTTGACGGGGGAGCCGCGCGGCGACGTACCGGGGCCGGGAACGGACCAGGACGTACCGCCGGCGGAGCAGGACGACGAGCCGGGAGCGGGCGGCGGCGGGCCGGACGCGAGCTGGAACGGCGGCCCTGGTGCCGACGAGGAAGAGGGAGCCTCGCGTGCGCGCTGAACCGAACGGACGTCGATTGCGGGCCGCTGTCGCGCTCACCGCGGGTGCGGTGCTGCTCGCCGGGTGCGCGTCCATGCCCGACGAGGGCAATCTGAAGAAGGTCGACGCCTCACAGCGCCCGGACTCTCAGTCCCAGGTGCGCGTGTACGCGATCCCGCCGTCCGAGAACGCGCGTGCCGTGGACATCGTCCAGGGCTTCCTCGAGGCGCTGACCAGCGACGATCCGGACTTCACGATCGCGCGCAAGTACCTCACGAAGGAAGCGTCCGCGGCCTGGGACCCGGAGCACTCCACCACGGTCCTCGCGGACGGCCCGAACACGGTCGCGGACAACCTGGGCAACGACAGCGGCGGCGGCAGGACGTACTCGCTGACCGGACGCCAGGTCGCGACGGTGAACAAGCAGCACGCGTACGTGCCCGACGAGAAGTCGTACGCGCAGACCGTGCACCTGTCGCAGCAGAACGGGCAGAACGGCCGGGTGTGGCGCATCGATCGGCTGCCCAAGGGCGTCGTGCTCGGTGAGTCGGACTTCGAGCGGAACTACGAAGCGGTCAACAAGTACTACTTCGCCGAGCCCGGGGCGGGGAACCGCGACGGCGGCCCCAAGGCGCTCGTCGCCGACCCGATTTACGTGCGCCAGCGCATCGACCCGCTGACGGAGACGGTGAAGTCGCTCCTCGACGGGCCGACGCACTGGCTCGAACCAGTGGTCACCTCGCGGTTCGACACCGGGACGAGGCTCGCGCGGGACGCCGGTTCGCTGGCGCCGGACGACAAGAACAAGCTGGTGGTGCCCCTGAGCGGGCGCGGCGGCCGGGTCGGCCAGGAGCGGTGCACCGAGATGGCCGCCCAGCTGCTCTTCACCCTCCAGGACCTGGCGTCGTCCGGCGTGGAGCAGGTGGAACTCCAGCGCGAGGGCGGCTCGCAGCTGTGCGTGCTCGGCAAGGACCGGGCCGGGACGGTCGCGTCGCCCCGCAGCACGAACCACCCGGCCTACCAGTACTTCGTCGACGACAAGCAGCGCCTGGTGCGGATGCCGGGCAACGCGGGGAGCAACGCCAAGCCCGAGCCGGTGTCCGGGCCGTTCGGCCAGCCGGAGGAGGAACTCCAGTCGGTCGCGGTGTCGCGCAACGAGGTGCGCGCGGCCGGGGTGTCGGCCGACGGGCACAGGCTGTACACGGCGTCCCTGGTCGGCGGTTCGCTCGGCGGGCCCGAGCTGCGCTCGCGGGGCAAGACGCCGGACCAGGGCCTGTCCACACCCAGCTGGGACGGCCGGGGCGACCTGTGGGTGGCCGACCGGGACCGCAAGCGTCCGCGGCTGCTCTGGCTCGACCAGGGCACGGGCGAGCCGGTGCAGGTCGGCGTCTCGGGCCTGGACGGGCGCATAGAGGCGGTCCGGGTGGCGGCCGACGGCGTGCGCATCGCGCTGCTCGTGAAGAAGGGCGACAAGACGTCGCTGCGCATCGGCCGTGTCGAGCGCTCGGACGGCAAGGGCGGGCGACCGGAGATCTCCGTCGTCGAGCCGCGCGAGGCCGCGCCGCAGATGGAGGAGGTCACCGCCATGTCCTGGGCGGGCCCGAGCCGCCTCGTCGTGGTCGGCCGCGAGTCCGGTGGCGTGCAGCAGATGCGGTACGTCCAGTGCGACGGCTCGGCGCGCGCGGGCGCGACCCTGCCCGGTCTGACCGGTGTCAAGGAGATCGCTGCCTCCGAGGACGAGACGCAGCCTCTGCTCGCGCACTCCGATGACGGCATCGTGCGGCTGCCCTCGGGAGCGCAGTGGCAGACCGTGGGCAAGGACGGGAAGGGGCCGGTTTATCCCGGGTGAGGTGCCGCTCTATGCCGGGTGAGGTACCGCTTGGGCGGGTGCTGGGGTGGGCCTTGCCGGGGCGGTTGCCGGTGCGTTCGTGAGCTGTGCGCGCCGTGATCTGCGTGCCGTGGCCGGTGTGTGCCGTGGCCTGTGCGTACGACCGCTCGGGCTTGCGGTGGGCTGTGCGTGCGGCAGCTCGGACAGTGGTGGCAGAGCGCGTGCGGTGGCCCGTGCGCGCGGTGGCCCGTGCTCGCGGTGGCCGGTGCGAGCGGCGGGTCCGGGCACGCGGCTGTCGGCGCAAGCGGCGCCCGGCGCACGCTTCGGCCGGTTCAAAGACGCGTTGTCGCAGCCCAGTTGAGGTGCGCGCCGTTATCCACAGGGGGTTATCCACAGGGGTGGCAGGGCGGCCCGCGCGTTGGCACAGTGGTGGACATGCGGGGGTGGTGGCAGGACTTCACGGATCTGGTGCTGCCGGCCGAGTGCGGAGGCTGCGGGACGCCTCGGGTGGCTCTGTGCGCGCGGTGCCGGGCCACTCTGTGCGGGGCCGTGCCGCGCAGGGTGCGGCCGGTGCCGGAGCCGGCGGGCCTTCCGGTGGTGCACGCGGCGGCGGCGTACGACGAAGCGGTGCGGGCGACCCTGCTCGCGCACAAGGAAAGGGGCGCGCTGGCGCTCGTCGGGCCGCTCGGCGAGGCGCTGGCGGGGGCGGTGCGGGCCTCGCTGGCGTACGACGGGGGAAGCGTCGCAGGCAGGCCAGGCGGCGGCGTGGGCGGGGTGTGCGGGGCGGTCGCCGGGGCCGCCGGTGCGGCCTCCGTGCTGCTCGTCCCGGTGCCGTCCGCGGGGCGCGCGGTGCGGGCGCGGGGGCACGACCCCGTGCGGCGGATCGCCCTGGCGGCGACGGGCGAGCTGCGCCGCCACGGGGTCCTGGCGCGGGTGCTCGGTGCGCTGCGGCAGCGGCGGCCCGTCGCCGACCAGGCCGGCCTCAACTCCCGTGAGCGCCGGGCGAATCTGTCGGGTGCGCTGGGGGTGGTGCCCGGTGCGGGACCGCTGCTGCGAGACGCGGGGCACGTCGTCGTGGTGGACGACCTCATGACGACCGGTGCCTCACTCGCGGAGGCGACACGCGCATTGGGTGGCGTAGACGGCGTACACGGGGAAGGAGACGACCGAGCGCACTCGACCAGGCGCCGGGCACGGAACGGGGCGGAGAACCAGATAGAGAACCAGCCAAGCCACGGCAAGGGGAAGGCTGCCGCGGGCGTGACCGCTAATGCCCTGGTAGCCGGGGCAAAGGGCACCGCAAAGAGGGTCAGCGCGGCAGTCGTGGCGGCTTCACCGGATTCCTTCGAAATAAACCGGAACTGACTGAGAAGTTTCATCGTTGCAGGTAGTGGGAGGGCTAAGACACCCGAATGGAGGTACGTCTCAGTAGAGGGTGACGACATCCGTCCGGGCGAGATATGTTCGGTTGTGAGGAGTAGCGCTCGGCGCTTCCTCGCATATCGGAATGCCGGTCCATGGGTTTTCCGCAATCACCCGGGGCCGGTGGGTGGAGATCTTGCCCACGGGGGAGGAGGAGGTGGAAGTCACCGAGTCCGAGGCTCCGGGAGTTGCCGGAGCCTGGTGCAAAAGGGAGCAGCTCCGCCGAAGCAGCGGAGCGATCCGGGAACGGAGTTCTGCGTGGACATCGTCGTCAAGGGCCGCAAGACCGAGGTGCCCGAGCGGTTCCGCAAGCACGTGGCCGAGAAGCTGAAGCTGGACAAGATCCAGAAGCTCGACGGCAAGGTGATCAGCCTCGACGTCGAGGTGTCCAAGGAAACCAACCCGCGTCAGGCCGACCGTTCCGACCGTGTGGAGATCACCGTCCGCGGGCGCGGACCCGTGATCCGGGCCGAGGCCTCGGCATCGGATCCGTACGCGGCACTCGACCTGGCGACCGCCAAGCTCGAAGCCCGGCTGCGCAAGCAGCACGAGAAGCGGCACAACAGGCGAGGCACCGGCAGGCTCACCGCCGCCGAGGTCGCCAACCGCGTGCCGGACGCGGCGCATCTCAACGGGGACGGCACCCTGGCCCACGACGAAGAGCCCGACGGCGTGCCGACCACCAGGATCGGCTCGCTGGAGATCCAGGGCGAAGGCCCCCTCGTGGTCCGCGAGAAGACACACGTCGCGGCCCCCATGTCGCTCGACCAGGCGCTCTACGAGATGGAGCTGGTCGGCCACGACTTCTACCTGTTCATCGACTCCGAGACCAAGGAACCGAGCGTCGTCTACCGGCGGCACGCCTACGACTACGGCGTGATCCACCTCAACACGGACCCCATGGTCACCCAGGCGCAGTCAGCCGGTGGAGGCAGTGCCCTCGGTGGCTGACGCCCCCTCACGGAGCGCGTAGGCCGGTGCCCCTGGAGCGCGTGTGCGCCCCCAGGGGCACCCCCGTGCGACCACTGCGCGCACGGCTCGGGCGCCGGGCATGGAATCATGTGCCCGACGGCCCAACCCGCTTGACCCTGCCTAGGGTTGGTGCAGCCACGGCAAGACACTGGCCCTGGCCTTCAGGGGGAGGAACGATGGCGGACAGCTTCGGACCGATGCGGAACGAGGATGCCGGGGACGGCATCGGCATTGGCACGGACGCGGGCGCCCCGCGCAAGGAGCCCATCCGGGTCCTCGTGGTGGACGACCACGCGCTCTTCCGCCGTGGCCTGGAGATCGTCCTCGCCGCAGAGGAGGACATCCAGGTGGTCGGGGAGGCCGGTGACGGCGCGGAGGCGGTCGACAAGGCCGCGGACCTGCTGCCGGACATCGTGCTCATGGACGTCCGGATGCCCAAGCGCGGCGGCATCGAGGCATGCACCTCCATCAAGGAGGTGGCCCCCAGCGCAAAGATCATCATGTTGACGATCAGCGACGAGGAGGCCGACCTCTACGACGCGATCAAGGCGGGCGCCACCGGCTATCTGCTCAAGGAGATCTCCACCGACGAGGTCGCCACGGCGATCCGCGCGGTGGCCGACGGTCAGTCGCAGATCAGCCCGTCGATGGCGTCGAAGCTGCTCACGGAGTTCAAGTCGATGATCCAGCGCACGGACGAGCGGCGACTCGTGCCGGCGCCCCGGCTGACCGACCGGGAGCTGGAAGTCCTCAAGCTGGTGGCCACGGGGATGAACAACCGGGACATCGCCAAGGAGCTGTTCATCTCCGAGAACACCGTGAAGAACCACGTGCGCAACATCCTGGAGAAGCTCCAGTTGCACTCGCGGATGGAGGCCGTGGTGTACGCGATGCGGGAGAAGATCCTCGAGATCCGGTGACCTGGCCGGCGCCACTGCGCTGCTGACCTGGCCGGCGCCGCTGCACTGCTGACCTGGCCGGCGCCGCTGCACTGCTGCGCCACTGTGCCGCTGATCTGGTCGGCGCCGGTGGCCGCGGCGTGGGGCCGCGGCCGGGGGGAGCCTCAGGACAGCGCTCGGACCAGTTCGGCCGTCAGCTCGGGGCGGTCCGCCACGCGCTCCACGCGCACGGCGTCGCAGCCCACCCACTCCGCCGCCTCCAGAAGCGCCTGAGCGACCGACGGCACCGCCTTGGGGCCGTCGAGGGACACCTGCTTGGCGACCAGCGTGCTGCCCTCGCGCGCCGGGTCGACGCGGCCCACGAGACGGCCGCCCGCGAGGACCGGCATCGCGAAATAGCCGTGGATCCGCTTCGGCTTCGGCACATACGCCTCCAGGCGGTGGGTGAAGCCGAAGATCCGCTCCGTGCGGGCCCGCTCCCAGATCAGGGAGTCGAAGGGCGAAAGGAGCGTGGTGCGGTGGCGGCCGCGCGGAGGCGTCGCGAGGGCCTCGGGGTCCGCCCAGGCGGGCTTGTCCCAGCCCTCGACCGCCACCGGCACCAGGCCCGAGTCCGCGACGGCCGCGTCGAACTGCTCGCCCTTGAGGCGGTGGTAGTCCGCGATGTCCGCGCGCGTGCCCACGCCGAGGGCCTGGCCGGCTAGGCGGACCAGGCGGCGCACGCACTCCAGGTCGTCCAGGTCGTCGTGGAGCAGGTCGTCGGGGACGGCGCGCTCCGCGAGGTCGTACACCCGCTTCCAGCCGCGGCGCTCGACGCACACCACCTCGCCGTACATCAGCGCGCGCTCCACCGCGATCTTGGAGTCGGACCAGTCCCACCACTCGCCCTTGTTCTTCGCGCCGCCCAACTCCGTGGCCGTGAGGGGGCCTTCGGTGCGGAGCTGCTTGACGACCTGGTCGTACGCGCCGGCGGGGAGGTCGTGGTGCCAGTGCGGGCGGGCGCGGTAGGCGCGGCGGCGGAAGGCGAAGTGGGGCCACTCCTCGATGGGCAGGACGCAGGCGGCGTGCGACCAGTACTCGAAGGCGTGGGGCCGGGACGCGGGCGCCCCGGGGGACGCGGGTCCCCAGTACGCCGACTCGACCTGCTTGCGGCCCACCGCGCCCAGGCGCGCGTACGGGATCAGCTCGTGGGAGCGGGCCAGGACCGAGATCGTGTCGAGCTGCACCGCGCCCAGGTGGCGCAGGACGCCGCGGACGCCTGCCTTGCGGTCGGGGGCGCCGAGGAAGCCCTGCGCCCGCAGGGCCAGGCGGCGGGCTTCGTCGGCGGTGAGGGTGGCCTCGGGGGGCGGGGTGCGGGTGGGCTCGGTCATGGTCGGAACGATAGGGGGAGGGTCTGACAGCGCGGGACCGGGTGGGCCTTTGCGTGTGCTGGAGGGGGCTTGAGGGTCCGCCGGGCGCTCGTCGGTCAGTTCGCCGTCGGCAGATACTGCTGCTGGGACGGCAGGCCGATGTCCGTGGGCAGGAGGGCGCCGATCCAGCAGTCGCGGAGGGTGTTCTTGTTGGGCAGGGCCGCGCGGAGGGTGCCCTCCATGGTGAAGCCCGCCTTCTCGGCCACCGCGCGGGAGCCCTTGTTGCCCACCTCGGCCCGCCACTCCAGGCGCGTGCAGGCGAGGCGCGTGAACGCCCAGTGGGCCATGGCCTGGACGGTCTCCGTCATGTAGCCCTGGCCCCGGTGCTCCTTGGCGGTCCAGAAGCCGATCTCCCAGCTGCCCGCGCGCGGGTGGTGCAGGCTCGTCGCGGCCAGGAGGGGGCCGCCCGCGCGGGGGCGTACGGAGAAGGTGTACTCGATGTCGTGGCGCCAGCCGTCGGGGACCATGCGGCCGGTGAAGCCCTCGGCGTCCACGCGCGCGTAGGGCGACGGGATGGTCGTCCAGCGCTGGATGTCGGGGTCCTGGCACGCCGCGTACACCTCGTCCGTGTCGGCGGACGTGAAGGTGCGCAGCAGCAGGCGTTCGGTGGTGAGGGTGACGGGCTCCATCGGCCGATTCTGCTCGGGGTGCCCCGAGCGGCGCCAGCGGTTTGGAGGCTCGCCCCCGGGCGGCCCGCTTCGAGGGCCTGCCTTCGGGAGACCCGCACCCGAGAGCCCACCCTTGAGCGGCCTGCCGCCGGGAGTCCGCTCCGCTCGGGAGAGTCCACCTTCGGGAGGCGCACTCCCGGCAGGCCTCCTCGGGAGAGTCGGCCATCAGGTGGCTCACTCCGGAGAGTCCGCTTTGGGGTGGCCTGCTCCCGGAGGGAGGCTGCGCCTGAGAGTCCGCTGCCGGGGGCCGCTTCGGAGGGCCCGTCCTCGGGTGGCCTGCTGCCGGGTGGTCGTTCCGGAGGGTCTGCCTTCGGGAGGCTCGCTCCCGAGAGCCCACCCTGGGGGGAGGTCCCCCACAAAGCGAGCCGCAGCTGTCCCCAGGGGATTCAGCGGAGGGCGGATTCGTCGTCGAATGGTCCGGTATACGGCACCTTCCGGGGCGGCCGGGCGTTGACGTACTGGCAGACCTCCCGGCGTGGCGGGGTCCTCGCATACGATGGCCGTTGCCCGACGAGTACAACCGACCGTGCCAGGCCCGACCGGCAAGGAGACCAACCCCCGTGTCCGTCCTCTCGAAGATCATGCGTGCAGGCGAAGGCAAGATCCTGCGCAAGCTGCACCGCATCGCGGACCAGGTCAACTCCATCGAGGAGGACTTCACGGTCCTCTCCGACGCCGAGCTGCGCGCGCTGACCACGGAGTACAAGGAGCGCTACGCCGACGGCGAAACGCTCGACGACCTCATGCCGGAGGCCTTCGCGACCGTGCGCGAGGCCGCCAAGCGCGTCCTCGGACAGCGCCACTACGACGTGCAGATCATGGGCGGCGCGGCCCTGCACATGGGCTACGTCGCGGAGATG
Source organism: Streptomyces sp. NPDC045778 (assembly GCF_056431945.1). Taxonomy (NCBI): domain Bacteria; kingdom Bacillati; phylum Actinomycetota; class Actinomycetes; order Kitasatosporales; family Streptomycetaceae; genus Streptomyces; species Streptomyces sp. NPDC045778. Next base: position 11,176 of record NZ_JBWKJZ010000060.1, on the reverse strand, counting down.
AAGACCGGTGAGGGCAAGACGCTGGTCGGCACTCTGCCCGCGTATCTGAACGCGCTCTCGGGCAAGGGCGTGCACCTCATCACGGTCAACGACTACCTGGCCGAGCGCGACTCCGAAATGATGGGCCGCGTCCACAAGTTCCTCGGCCTGAGCGTCGGCTGCATCCTGGCGAACATGCCGCCCGCGCAGCGCCGCGAGATGTACAACTGCGACATCACCTACGGCACGAACAACGAGTTCGGCTTCGACTACCTCCGCGACAACATGGCGTGGTCGAAGGACGAGCTGGTCCAGCGCGGCCACAACTTCGCGATCGTCGACGAGGTCGACTCGATCCTCGTCGACGAGGCGCGTACGCCGCTGATCATCTCCGGCCCCGCCGACCAGGCCACCAAGTGGTACGGCGACTTCGCCAAGCTGGTCACCCGCCTCACCAAGGGCAAGCCCGGCGAGCCCCTCAAGGGCATCGAGGAGACCGGGGACTACGAGGTCGACGAGAAGAAGCGCACCGTCGGCATCCACGAGTCCGGCGTCGCCAAGGTCGAGGACTGGCTCGGCATCGACAACCTCTACGAGTCGGTGAACACCCCGCTCGTCGGCTACTTGAACAACGCCATCAAGGCCAAGGAGCTGTTCAAGAAGGACAAGGACTACGTCGTCATCGACGGCGAAGTCATGATCGTCGACGAGCACACCGGCCGTATCCTCGCCGGCCGCCGTTACAACGAGGGCATGCACCAGGCGATCGAGGCGAAGGAAGGGGTGGACATCAAGGACGAGAACCAGACCCTCGCCACGATCACCCTGCAGAACTTCTTCCGCCTCTACAAGCGCCAGGACCACGAGGGCAAGGAAGTCCCCGGCCTCTCCGGCATGACCGGTACGGCCATGACCGAGGCCGCCGAGTTCCACCAGATCTACAAGCTCGGCGTCGTCCCGATCCCGACGAACCGGCCGATGGTCCGCAAGGACCAGTCCGACCTGATCTACCGCACCGAGGTCGCCAAGTTCGCCGCCGTCGTCGACGACATCGCGGAGAAGCACGAGAAGGGCCAGCCGATCCTCGTCGGCACGACCTCGGTCGAGAAGTCCGAGTACCTCTCGCAGCAGCTCTCCAAGCGAGGCGTCCAGCACGAGGTGCTGAACGCCAAGCAGCACGACCGCGAGGCGACGATCGTCGCCCAGGCCGGCCGCAAGGGCGCCGTGACCGTGGCCACGAACATGGCCGGTCGTGGCACGGACATCAAGCTCGGCGGCAACCCCGAGGACCTCGCCGAGGCGGAGCTGCGCCAGCAGGGCCTCGACCCCGAGGAGCACATCGAGGAGTGGGCGCACGCGCTGCCCGCCGCCCTTGAGCGGGCCGAGCAGGCGGTCAAGGCCGAGTTCGAAGAGGTCAAGGAACTCGGCGGGCTCTACGTCCTCGGCACCGAGCGGCACGAATCCCGCCGCATCGACAATCAGCTGCGCGGTCGTTCCGGCCGTCAGGGCGACCCCGGCGAGTCCCGCTTCTACCTCTCGCTCGGCGACGACCTCATGCGCCTGTTCAAGGCCCAGATGGTCGAGCGCGTGATGTCCATGGCGAACGTCCCGGACGACGTGCCGATCGAGAACAAGATGGTCACGCGCGCCATCGCCTCCGCCCAGTCCCAGGTCGAGCAGCAGAACTTCGAGACGCGTAAGAACGTCCTCAAGTACGACGAGGTCCTCAACCGCCAGCGCGAGGTCATCTACGGCGAGCGCCGCCGCGTCCTGGAGGGCGAGGACCTGCACGAGCAGGTCCAGCACTTCATGGACGACACCATCGACGCGTACGTCGCGGCGGAGAGCGCCGAGGGCTTCGCGGAGGAGTGGGACCTCGACCGCCTCTGGAGCGCCTTCAAGCAGCTGTATCCGGTGAAGGTCACCATCGAGGAGCTGGAGGACGAGGTCGGCGACCGCGCGGGCCTGACCGCCGAGTTCATCGCCGATGCCATCAAGGAAGACGTCCGCCAGCAGTACGAGGCCCGGGAGGCGCAGCTCGGCTCCGAGATCATGCGCGAGCTGGAGCGCCGCGTGGTCCTGTCGGTCCTCGACCGCAAGTGGCGCGAGCACCTCTACGAGATGGACTACCTCCAGGAGGGCATCGGCCTCCGTGCCATGGCGCAGAAGGACCCGCTGGTGGAGTACCAGCGCGAGGGCTTCGACATGTTCAACGCCATGATGGACGGCATCAAGGAGGAATCCGTCGGCTATCTGTTCAACCTGGAGGTCCAGGTCGAGCAGCAGGTCGAGGAGGTCCCGGTGGCGGACACCGCGCCGTCCCTGACGAAGGACGGCGCGCAGGACGCGGTTCCGGCCGGGGCCGCCCGTCCGGAGATCCGCGCCAAGGGCCTGGACGCCCCGCAGCGCCCCGACCGCCTGCACTTCCAGGCGCCGAACGCCGAGGGCGGTGTCGACGAGGGCGACTTCACGACCTCCGGCGAGCCCACGGGCAGCACGGCCGCAGCTGGCGACGGCATGACGCGCGCGGAGCGCCGCAAGGCCCAGAAGGGCGGCCGGCGCCGCAAGAAGTAACCGCCGAGCGCGTCCCCGAGGGCGCGGACCGAGTGTGGGCCGGGTGCCGGTGGCGCCCGGCCCTTCGGCGTCCTCCGGGGTCACCTCCGGCGGCCCGCGCCGCTGTCGACCTCCACGGCCGTGCAGCGCCAGCGCTCGTCGTCGCCCCGGTGCAGCCGGAAGGCCAGGGCGCGCAGCGCGGGCCCCGCGCCGACGCGGGCGAAGACCTCGAAGACGCCGGGCCGCACCTCGTAGTGGCCGACGCGCCGCACGGCGGGCCGGTGGCCGCCCACGGTGCGCAGCGGCAGCAGCTCGGCGAGCCGGACCAGGTCGTCGTAGGCGGTGTGGGCGATGTGCCGGGCCACCGCGTGGACCGGGCGCTGGCCGCTCAGTACCAGTAACAGCAGCTCCGTGAAGAGTTCCGCCGGGTGTGGGGGCGGCTGCGCGGGCACGCGGTGCGACCGGGAGCCGGGGCGGCGTGGATCGGGGCGCCCGGGCGGCCGGCCCGCCGGAGGCCGGGACGCGGCAGGGCGGGTGCTCGCCGGGCGGCGGGGCCGGGTCATGACCTTCGGCACGGCGGGCGCGGTGGCCACCGGCGGCGGTGTGGGGGACTGGGGCACGGCTGGGCCTCCGTAGGGGAGCGGCAGCGGACGGGCCCCCGGGATCGTGGGACACCCAGGGCCCCGGGACACCGAGGGCCCCCGGAATCGTGGGATACCGAGGGGTAACTTCACTGGGATCTTGTACGGGGGCGAGGGCGGCCGTGGCAACGTTCCCGAGGGGTCGCCCGCCGCGCCCTGCCGGTTCGCTCATCAGGGTGAGCGGAGGGGGCCCGAGCCCCCTGGCCACGGGGCCGGCGCGGGTGACGGGCCGGACCGGGGTGGACGCGGCAGCGGGCTCGGGCAGCACCTCGAAGGGGGACGCGCGCACGTATCCTGAAGGCCCCTGCCACGAGCCTTCGCGACTACGAAAGCGGCCATAGACATGCGCGTGTACGTACCCCTGACACTGCCCCGTCTCGCGCAGGCGCACGAGGCGGGCGAGGTGGGGCCCGGGCCGCTGACCGCGTACGCCGTGACGCCCGCCCTGCGCGAGTGGTACGTGTCCGACGACATCGAGGAGCTGGAGTACGCGGCCCTCAACCGGGCCGCGCTCGCCTCGCTGCGGCTGCTCGCGGGTGAGCCCGGCACCGCGCGGCGCCGGGTCGTCCTCGCGGCGGACGTGCCGGACGGCGCCGCCGTGGCCGACCCCGACCGGGGCCTGGACGCGGGCGCGCTCGGCGAGGTGCGGATCGCGGGCGCGCTGCCGCTGGCCAAGGCGGCGGCCGTGCACGTGGACGCGGACGACGCGCGGCAGGACGTCACGGCGGCGGCGGACGCGCTGGGGGCGGCGGACCAGGGCGACGACGACGCGCAGTTCGTCGTGGACGGCGCGGAGGACCACGAGCTGCTCTGGTACGCGACGCAGGAGATCCCCAACCTGGTCGGGCCGCAGGTCTGAGCGGGGGCGGCCGGCCTCCGGGGGCCGTGGGGGCGGTGCTGTCAGTGGGGCCGGGTACGGTCTTGGGCATGGGGAAGCTGCGGCACGGGGCCCACATCGTCTGGGACTGGAACGGGACACTTCTGCACGACATCCACGCCGTGATCGACGCGACGAACGCGTCGTTCGTCGAGATAGGCCTGGAGCCGATCACGCTCGAGCGGTATCGCGAGCTGTACTGCGTGCCGGTGCCGCGGTTCTACGAGCGGCTGATGGGCCGGCTGCCCACGGAGGACGAGTGGCTGATGATGGACGCCGTCTTCCACAAGCACTACGGGACGCGGGTGGACGCGTGCGCCCTCGCCGATGGCGCCGCGGAGCTGCTCGCCGCGCGGCAGACCGCGGGGCGGACGCAGTCGCTGCTTTCGCTGGCGCCGCACGAGCAGCTCGTGCCGCTGGTGCGCAGGCACGGGATCGCCGAGCGCTTCGTACGGATCGACGGGCGCACGGACGCGTCGCACACGGGGAAGGCCGAGCGGATGGTGCGGCATCTCGCGGCGCTGGAGGAGATCGACGTGGCGCGGATCGTCGTGATCGGGGACGCGGTGGACGACGCGGTGGCGGCGGCGCACGTGGGGGCGCAGGCCGTGCTGTACACCGGGGGGTCGCACAGCCGGCGCAGCCTTGAGGTCGCGGGGGTGCCCGTCGTGGACTCCCTCGGCGAGGCGGTGGAGCGCGCGGAGAGCCTGGTGGCTTAGCCCCCAGGCCCCCAGACCGCAGGGCCCCAGGCCCCCAGGCCCCCAGGCCCCCAGGCCCCCAGGCCCCCAGGCCCCCAGGCCCCCAGGCCCCCAGACCGCAGGGCCCCAGCCCCCAGGCCCCCGGGCCGAGGCCCTGCCGCAACGGTTGCTCGGCGCCTCGGTGCTGTGCCCACCCGTCCCGCCCTGCGGGACGATTGCCCACAGCGAGGACGGAATCGCGGCCTACGTCACCGGTGCCTTCGCCCTCAGGACCGTGAGGAACTCACGCATCCAGCGCGAGTGGTCCGGCCACGCCCGTGCCGAGACCAGCGTGCCGTCGACGACCGCCTCCGCGTCCTGGAAGGTGGCCCCGGCCGTCTGCATGTCGATCTCCAGGGCCGGATAGGCCGTGACGCGGCGGCCCGCGAGGCCGCCGACGGCGGCGGTGAGCAGCGGGCCGTGGCAGATCTGCGCCACCGGCTTGTCCGCGTCGAAGAAGGCCTTGAGGATCTTGCGCAGCTCGGGGTCGCCGCGCAGGTACTCGGGCGCCCGCCCGCCGGGGACGACGAGGGCGACGTACTGCCCGGGGTCGACCTCCGCGAAGGCCAGGTCCGCGGGCCAGGTGTAACCCGGCTTCTCCGTGTACGTGTCGAAGCCCGGCTCGAAGTCGTGCACCACGAACTGGAGCTTCTTGCGGGCCGGGGCGGCGATGTGGACGTCGTACCCCTCCTCGCGCAGTCGCTGGTACGGGTAGAGGACCTCCAGTGACTCCGCCGCGTCACCGGTGACGATCAGGATCTTGGCTGCCATGGCTTCGCTCCCCTGCTCGGCCGCCTCGTGGCGCCCGTCCCGGCCAACGTGCATCCGGCGAGGACGTTTGCCAAGAGGGCCTCCCGGGCCGCACGGGGACCCAGGGGGCCGGGACTGTGCAGACTGTCAAACTTCGAGCCCAGGTTTTGTACACATACGGCTCATGACGAGTTCCCGGTGCGGGGCGATAGCCTTGACCCGTGATCAGCGCGATATCCCGCGGAGGCACCGCCGCCTCCGCCTTGCGCCCGCTATGCACGGAGGACATCCGTGCCGGGCGCCGCGCTGACGTTTTCCCGCGGTGCGGACAGCGCGGCCGGCGCGACCGCCAGGACCGGTCAACGATCACCCCGGAAATGGCGGAATCCCGCCCGCTCATCGCTCATCGCGGCATAACGTCGACAACGACCGGAGACCCCGCGTCGCGGCGTTACGTCACATCACTTCCTTCTACGTCACGCAACGGCGCGCGACAGGAGTCAGAGGACAATGCAGACCAAGCTGGACGAAGCCAAGGCCGAGCTGCTCGCGCGGGCCGCCCGGGTAGCTGAGAACAGCCCGGTCGGGGGGCGCCTGCCAACGGGAGCACCGACCGGGTCGAAGGGCGGTGGCGGGTCCGGCTCGGACCCGGCCGCCCAGGCCGACCAGGACAAGGTGCTCGCGTTCCTCCAGCGCTACTACCTGCACACCGCCCCCGAGGACCTCAGCGACCGCGACCCGGTCGACGTCTTCGGTGCCGCCTTCTCGCACTACCGCCTCGCCGAGAACCGCCCGCAGGGCACCGCGAACGTCCGCGTGCACACGCCGACGGTCGAGGAGAACGGCTGGACGTGCAGCCACTCCGTCGTCGAGGTCGTCACCGACGACATGCCCTTCCTCGTCGACTCCGTGACGAACGAGCTGTCGCGGCAGGGCCGCGGCATCCACGTCGTCATCCACCCGCAGGTCATCGTGCGCCGCGACCTGACCGGCAAGCTCCTCGAGGTGCTGCCCGCGCAGGCGGCGGGCGCGGACAAGCCGCACGACACGCTCACCGAGTCGTGGATCCACGTCGAGATCGACCGCGAGACCGACCGCTCCGACCTGAAGCAGATCACCACCGACCTGCTGCGCATCCTGTCCGACGTCCGCGAGACGGTCGAGGACTGGGAGAAGATGCGCGACTCCGCGCTGCGCATCGCCGAGGAGCTGCCGGCCGAGCCGACCGCGTCCGACGTCCGTGAGGGGGAGGTCGAGGAGGCCCGCGAGCTGCTCCGCTGGCTGGCCGCCGACCACTTCACGTTCCTCGGCTACCGCGAGTACGACCTCACGGACGAGGACTCCCTCACCGCCGTGCCCGGCACCGGCCTCGGCATCCTGCGCTCCGACCCCAAGCACAGCGGCGACGACCACCACCCCGGCGGCCCGTCCTTCAACCGGCTGCCCGCCGACGCCCGCGCCAAGGCCCGCGAGCACAAGCTGCTCGTCCTGACGAAGGCCAACAGCCGCGCGACCGTCCACCGGCCGTCGTACCTCGACTACGTCGGCGTGAAGAAGTTCGACGCCGAGGGCAACGTGGTGGGCGAGCGCCGCTTCCTCGGCCTCTTCTCCAGCGCCGCGTACACCGAGTCGGTGCGCCGCGTGCCCGTCATCCGGCGCAAGGTCGCCGAGGTCCTCAAGGGCGCGGGCTTCTCGCCCAACAGCCACGACGGCCGCGACCTGCTCCAGATCCTGGAGACGTACCCGCGCGACGAGCTGTTCCAGACGCCCCCCGACGAGCTGCGGGCGATCGTCACCAGCGTCCTGTACCTCCAGGAGCGCCGCCGGCTCCGGCTCTACCTGCGCAAGGACGTGTACGGCCGCTACTACTCGGCCCTGGTCTACCTGCCGCGCGACCGCTACACCACCGGCGTACGACTGCGGATCATCGACATCCTCAAGGAGGAGCTGAACGGCGCCAGCGTCGACTTCACGGCGTGGAACACCGAGTCGATCCTGTCCCGCATCCACTTCGTGGTCCGCGTGCCCAAGGGCGGCGAGGTCCCCGCGCTCTCCGACGCCGACGTCGAGCGCATCGAGTCCCGCCTGGTGGAGGCCGCCCGCTCGTGGGCCGACGGCTTCGCGGAGGCGCTGACCGCCGAGTGCGGCGAGGAGCGCGCGGCCGAACTGCTCCGCCGCTACCAGGGCGCCTTCCCCGAGGGCTACAAGGCGGACCACACGCCGCGCGCCGCCGTCGCCGACCTGGTCCACCTGGAGCAGCTCCAGCAGGGCCACAAGGACTTCGCGCTCAGCCTGTACGAGCCGGTGGGCGCCGCCCCCGACGAGCGCCGCTTCAAGATCTACCGCTCCGGCGGCCAGGTCTCGCTCTCCGCCGTCCTGCCCGTCCTCCAGCGCCTGGGCGTGGAGGTCACCGACGAGCGTCCGTACGAACTGCGCTGCGCGGACCGTACGAACGCGTGGATCTACGACTTCGGCCTGCGCATGCCCAAGCTGGGCAACGGCAGCGGCGACTACCTGGGCGACGACGGCCGCGAGCGCTTCCAGGAGGCCTTCGCCGCCGCCTGGACCGGCGAGGCCGAGGTCGACGGCTTCAACTCGCTCGTGCTCCGCGCAGGACTGACCTGGCGCCAGGCGACGGTCCTGCGCGCGTACGCCAAGTACCTGCGCCAGGCGGGCTCCACCTTCAGCCAGGAGTACATGGAGGACACCCTCCGCAACAACGTCCACACCACGCGCCTGCTCATCTCCCTCTTCGAGGCCCGGATGTCGCCGGAGCGCCAGCGCGCGGGCACCGAGCTGACCGACGGCCTCCTCGAAGAGCTGGACGGGGCCCTCGACCAGGTGGCCTCGCTCGACGAGGACCGCATCCTGCGCTCCTTCCTCACCGTCATCAAGGCCACGCTGCGCACCAACTTCTTCCAGGAGGCCGGGGGCGGCAAGCCGCACTCGTACGTCTCCATGAAGTTCGACCCGCAGGCCATCCCGGACCTGCCGGCGCCGCGTCCGGCGTACGAGATCTGGGTGTACTCGCCCCGCGTCGAGGGCGTGCACCTGCGCTTCGGCAAGGTCGCGCGCGGCGGTCTGCGCTGGTCGGACCGGAAGGAGGACTTCCGTACGGAGATCCTCGGCCTGGTCAAGGCGCAGATGGTGAAGAACACCGTGATCGTGCCGGTCGGCGCGAAGGGCGGCTTCGTCGCCAAGCAGCTGCCCGACCCGTCGGTGGACCGCGACGCGTGGCTCGCCGAGGGCGTCGCCTGCTACAAGATCTTCATCTCGGCGCTGCTCGACATCACGGACAACCTGGTCGCGGGCGAGGTCGTCCCCCCGGCCGACGTGGTGCGCCACGACGAGGACGACACGTATCTCGTGGTCGCGGCCGACAAGGGCACGGCGACGTTCTCGGACATCGCCAACGAGGTGGCCGAGAGCTACAACTTCTGGCTCGGCGACGCCTTCGCCTCCGGCGGCAGCGCGGGCTACGACCACAAGGGCATGGGCATCACCGCGCGCGGCGCCTGGGAGTCCGTGAAGCGGCACTTCCGCGAGCTGGGCGTGAACACGCAGACCGAGGACTTCACGGTCGTCGGCGTCGGCGACATGTCCGGCGACGTGTTCGGCAACGGCATGCTCCTGTCCGAGCACATCCGCCTGGTGGCCGCCTTCGACCACCGGCACATCTTCATCGACCCGAACCCGGACGCGGCCACCTCGTACGCCGAGCGCCGCCGCCTGTTCGAGCTGCCGCGCTCCAGCTGGGCCGACTACAACAAGGACCTGCTCTCCCCGGGCGGCGGGATCTTCCCGCGCTCGGCCAAGGCGATCCAGCTCAACGCGCACATCCGCGAGGCCCTCGGCATCCAGACCGGCGGCGCCAAGATGACGCCCGCCGAGCTGATGCAGGCCATCCTCCAGTCGCCGGTCGACCTGCTGTGGAACGGCGGCATCGGCACGTACGTGAAGGCGTCCACCGAGTCGCACGCGGACGTCGGTGACAAGGCCAACGACGCCATCCGCGTCAACGGCGCCGACCTGCGCGTGAAGGTCGTCGGCGAGGGCGGCAACCTCGGCCTCACCCAGCTCGGCCGGATCGAGTTCGCCCGCTCCGGCGGCCGCATCAACACCGACGCCATCGACAACAGCGCGGGCGTGGACACCTCCGACCACGAGGTGAACATCAAGATCCTGCTGAACGCCGTGGTGCAGGCCGGGGACATGACCGTCAAGCAGCGCAACAAGCTGCTCGCCCAGATGACCGACGAGGTCGGCCAGCTCGTCCTGCGCAACAACTACGCGCAGAATACGGCGCTCGCCAACTCCGTCTTCGAGGCCCCCTCGCTGCTCCACGCCCACCAGCGCTTCATGCGGCGCCTGAGCCGCGAGGGCCACCTGGACCGCTCCCTGGAGTTCCTGCCGGCCGACCGGCAGATCCGCGAGCTGCTCGGCTCCGGGCGCGGCCTGTCCCAGCCCGAGCTGGCCGTGCTCCTCGCGTACACGAAGATCGTGACGGCGGACGAGCTGATCCAGACCTCGCTGCCGGACGACGCCTATCTGCGGCGGCTGCTGCACGCGTACTTCCCCAAGGCGCTGCGGGAGAAGTTCCCCGAGCAGGTCGACGGGCACGCGCTGCGCCGCGAGATCATCACCACGGTCCTGGTCAACGACACCGTGAACTCGGGCGGCTCGACCTTCCTGCACCGCCTTCGCGAGGAGACCGGTGCCTCCCTGGAGGAGATCGTCCGGGCGCAGCTCGCCGCGCGCGAGATCTTCGAGCTGGGCGAGGTGTGGGACGCCGTCGAGGCGCTGGACAACGTGGTGGCCGCCGATGTGCAGACGCGGATCCGCCTGCACTGCCGCCGCCTCGTCGAGCGCGGCACGCGCTGGCTGCTCAACAACCGGCCGCAGCCGTTGCAGCTCGCCGAGACGGTCAGCTTCTTCGGCGAGGGCGTCACGCGGGTGTGGGGGGCGCTGCCCAAGCTGGTGCGGGGCTCGGACCTGGAGTGGTACGAGAGCATCCGCGAGGAGCTGACCAGCGCCGGGGTGCCGGACGAGCTGGCCAGGCGCGTGGCCGGGTTCTCCTCGGCCTTCCCCGCGCTCGACATCGTCGCCGTCGCCGACCGCACGGGCCGGGATCCGCTGGACGTCGCCGAGGTGTACTACGACCTCGCCGACCGGCTGCGGATCACGCAGCTGATGGACCGCATCATCGAGCTGCCGCGCAACGACCGCTGGCAGTCCATGGCGCGGGCCTCCATCCGCGAGGACCTGTACGCGGCGCACGCCGCGCTGACGGCCGACATCCTGGCCGTGGGCAACGGCTCCGCCACTCCCGAGCAGCGCTTCAAGGCGTGGGAGGAGAAGAACGCCGCGATCCTGGGCCGGGCCAGGACCACCCTGGAGGAGATCCAGGGCTCCGACGCCTTCGACCTGGCGAACCTGTCGGTGGCCATGCGGACGATGCGCACGCTGCTGCGTACGCACTCGTAGTCCGTACGCCGCCGGGGGGGGGGGGGGGGGGGGGGGGGGGGGGGGGGGGGGGGGGGGTGTGGTGGGGGGGGGGGGGGGGGGGGGGGGGGGGGGGGGGGGGGGGGGGGGGGGGGGGGGGGGGGGGGGGGGGGGGGGGGGGGGGGGGGGGGGGGGGG
>NZ_JBWKJZ010000059.1:0-32656 GCF_056431945.1 Streptomyces sp. NPDC045778 | reverse complement strand
CTTTTTGGGGAGGCTGCTCCCCCCCCCCCCTCTGGGGGGGGGGGGGGAGAGGTTCCCCCCCCCCCCCCCCCCCCCCCCCCCCCCCCCCCCCCGCCACGTACTGCTCCGTCAGTCCGCGAGGTGGCGGCTGATGACGGCGCAGATCTCGGCCGCGACCTTGGGTGCGGTCAGACCGAAGTGGGTGGCGTGGATGTCGCTGACGCGGACATCCCCGTCGACGTACGCGTCCCAGAAGGAGGCCTGGGCCTCAGGGCTCTGGGTCGCGTTGAAGAACAGCGCGGTACCGCGGTAGACGGGCTGCGTGAACTCCTTCGCGAGGCGCACGTGCTCGGACATGATCTGGGCGCCGTTCTCGACGAGGATCCGGCGCTCGGCGTCCTCCTCCTCGCCCGGGAGGTAGCCCGCGAGGAAGTCGCGGCCCACCGACCGGTCGAGCACCACGTCCTCGGCGACGAAGGCGCTCGTCGGCGCGGCGTCCAGGAGCGCCACGAAAGGCACCTCGTGGCCGCGGCGCTGGAGTTCGGCGGCGACGGCGTGGGACAAGGTGCCGCCCATGGAGTGACCGACGAAGTGGTACGGGCCCTCCGGCTGGACCCCGAGGATCTGCTCCACGTAGTCCAGGACCATCGCCTCGAAGCTCTCCGGGATCGGCGAGCCGTCGAAACCGCGGGCCTGGATGCCGTACACCGGCCTGTCACCGAGCTGCATCGCCATGCCCAGGTACGACCAGGAGAGGCCGAAACCGGGGTGGATGAACCACACGGGAGTGCCGCTGCCGCCGCTCTTCAGCGGCAGGACCACCCCGTACGGGTCGGTGCTCTCGCCATCGGCTCCCTCGCCGCCCGCCGTGAGGTGCGCGGCGAGCTGCGCCACCGTGGGCGCCTGGAACACCACCCGCATCGGCACCTCGACCATGAGGACCGAACGGATCCGGCTGACCAGCCGCGTGGCACGCAGCGAGTGGCCTCCCAGGTCGAAGAAGCTGTCGTCGATACCGACCTTCTCCACCCCGAGGACCTGCGCGAACAGGCTCGCGAGTACCTCTTCCTGAGGCGTGCGCGGCGCGCGGTAGGCCGCCGTGCCGCTCAGGTCGGGTGCCGGGAGGGCACGGTGGTCGAGCTTGCCGTTGGGCGACAGCGGCAGGCGCTCCAGGGTGACGAAGGCGGCGGGGACCATGTAGTCCGGCAGCCGTTCGGCGACGAAGGCGCGCAGCTGCGCGGTGTCGAGTTCGGTGCCGTCCTCGGGCACCGCGTAGGCGATGAGTTGCTTGCCGCCGGCCGTGGCGCGGGCGACGACCGCCGCCTGGGTGACCCGCGGGTGGGCCGCCACCGCCGCCTCGACCTCGCCGGGCTCGATGCGGAAGCCGCGGATCTTGACCTGGGCGTCGGCGCGGCCGAGGTACTCCAGGTGCCCGTCGGCACTCCAGCGGGCGAGGTCGCCGGTGCGGTACATGCGCTGCCCCGCCGGGCCGAAGGGGTCGGCCAGGTAGCGCTCGGCGGTCTGGGCGGTGCGCTGGTGGTAGCCGCGGCCGATGCCCGCGCCGGCCAGGTACAGCTCGCCGACGGCGCCCTGCGCGACCGGGGTCAGGGACGGGGTCAGGACGTAGCCGCGCAGGTTGTTCAGCGGGCGTCCGATGGGCACCCCCGCGGCGTACGACGCCTCCGGCTCCAGGACGTGGGAGGTGACGTAGAAGGCCTCACTGGGCCCGTAGCAGTTGACGATCCTGACAGTGGGCCACTGGGCCCGGATGCGGTCGACCAGGGCCGGGGTGAGGGCCTCGCCGCCGAACAGCAGAGCCTTGGGCGTGACCCGCTCGCCGAGCTGGTCGACGAGTTCGGCGAAGGCCGAGGGCACCGAGCTGATGACGTCCAGGTCCCAGCTGTCGCGCTCGGCCAGGGCCAGGACGTCACGCACCAGCTCGACGCTGCCGCCGCGGGTGAGGGTGAAGAACAGCTCGAAGCTGGCCACGTCGAAGCCGATCGAGGTGCTCGCCAGCATCTTCGGGCCCGTTTCGAGACCGACCTCGCCCACCATGCCGTGCAGGGCGTTGACCAGGTTGGCGTGGGTCAGGCCCACGCCCTTGGGCAGGCCCGTGGAGCCCGAGGTGTAGATCTGGTACAGCAGGTGGTCGGTCAGCAGCGCCCCGGTGCGCTCGCCGTCGGAGACATCCGTACCGGAGTACGCCGACACGTCCGTCTCGTCCAGCAGCAGCCGCTCGGCCTCCACCTGCCCGGGCAGGACGCCCGCCACGGTGGTGTCGGTGAGGACGAGGCGCGGCCCGGCCGTGTCCAGGATGTGCTGGAGCCGGGTGCCCGGGTAGCCCGGGTCGATCGGGACGTAGGCGGCACCGGACTTGAGGGTCGCCAGGATCGCCACCACCAGGTCCGGCGTGCGCGGCAGGACCACGGCCACCTGGCTGTCGGGGCCGATGCCCCGCGCGATGAGGTGCCGGGCGAGCCGGTTGGCCCGCGTGTTCAGCTCCTCGTAGGTGACCTGCTCGCCCTCGTGGACGACCGCGACGGCCCCGGGGGTGCGGGCCACCTGCTCCTCCACCAGACGGATCGCCGTCTTCGCGGGCACCTCGGCCGCCGTGTCGTTGAACCGGCGCAGCACCACGTCCCGTTCGGCCTCGTCCACGAGGTCGAGCCGGGCCAGCGGGGTGTACGGGTCCGCGGCGAGCTGTTCCAGGACCCGGCCGACCAGAGTGGCGATGCGCTCGATCTCGCGGCGCTCGAAGAGGTCCTTGCGGTACTCCAGGACCGCCATGGTCAGCTCCGGGTCGGCACCCAGGGTGATCGGGTAGTGGGTGCTGCTGTGGATGCGCATGCCCGCGATCTCGACACCGGCTTCGCCGTGCGCCTCGCTCATGCCCTCCCGGTCGATCGGGAACGACTCGAAGATGATCATGCTGTCGAACAGGGTGCCCACGCCGGCCGCGTCGTGGATCTCGGTCAGGCCGAGGTTCTGGTGGTCCATCAGGACCGCCTGGCGCTCGCGCAGCCCGGTCAGCAGGTCCGCGAGGCTGTCCCGCGGGGTGAACTGCACGCGCACCGGCAGGGCGTTGATGAACAGGCCCACCATCTCGTCGATGCCCGGAACCTGGGGCGGACGGCCGGAGACCGTCGTACCGAAGACCACGTCCTGACGTCCGGTCAGGTGGCCGAGCACGACGCCCCACGCGCCTTGCAGGAGCATGTTGAGCGTGATGCCCAACTCACCTGCCCTGCGCTGGAGTTCCTGCGCCATGCCCGCGGGCAGCGGCAGCTCGACGTGCTCCGTGGCGTCCTGCCCCTCGGGGACGGCCGTGGTGGCGGCCGCGGGGGCGAGCAGCGTGGGCTCCTCGACGCCGTCAAGCTCCCGCGCCCAGGCCGCGTAGGCCTCCTCCTGGTCCTGCTTGCCGAGCCAGGCGAGGAAGTCGCGGTAGGGCCGCACCCGCGGCAGGTCCGAGGTGTCCCCGTCCGCCGCGTAGGCGCGGATGAGGTCCTGGAGCATCAGCGGGAAGGACCAGCCGTCGAACAGGACGTGGTTGACGGTGAACACCAGCTCCGAGCGGTCCTCGCCGCGCCGCACCAGGGTCATGCGCAGCATCGGCGGCGCCGCCGGGTCGAAGTGCGCGGCCTGGTCCGTCGCGAGCAGCTCCTCGAAGGCCTCCTCCTGCGCCTGCTCACCGAGGTTCCGCAGGTCCACGACCTGCCAGGGCAGGTCGACGTGGTCGAGGACGAGCTGGACCTGCTGCCCGGAGGCGCTGGACACGTAGGCGGTACGGAAGTTCGCGTACCGGTCGAGGAGCGTCTGCCCGGCCTGGCGCATCCGCTCCGGCTCCACCGGGCCGGCCAGGTGCATGGCGAACTGCACGTGGTAGGCGTCGAAGGAGGTGTCGGCCAGCTGGCTCTGGAACAGCAGGCCGGACTGCGCGTCCGTCATCGGCCACACGTCCTGGAGGCCCGGGTACTGCTCCTCCCACGCCTCCAGGTCGCGCTGGCGCACCCGCACCAGGGGTACGTCCGAGGGCGTCAGGCCGCCCGTGCCCGGCGTGGCCGCGTGCCGGGCCAGGCCTTCGAGGGCGGTGTGCCACAGGTCGGCGAGTTCCTGCGCCTCCTCGCGGGCGAGCAGCCCGCCGGGGAAGCTGAGGGAGGCGCTGAACTGCGGGCCCTGCGCGGTGTCCACGACGTAGGAGTTGACCTCCACCGTCGCCAGGGCGGGCATGTCCGCGTCCAGCTCGGCGGCGATGCCCTCCATGTCGGTGGCGATCGCCCAGCCCCCGCCCGCGCCCGGCTGGTCGCCGTCCGCGAACCGGCCCAGGTAGTTGAAGGTGACCTGCCCGGCGTGGCCCGCGCGCAGGACCTCGGCGGTCTCGGAGTTGAGGTAGCGGAGCAGGCCGTAGCCGATGCCCTTGTCCGGGATCGCGTTGAGCTGCTCCTTGACGGCCTTGATCGCGTGGCCGGCGGAGCGTCCGCCCGCGACGGCCTCGTCGATGTCGAAGCCCTCGACGCTCAGGCGCACCGGGAACATCGTGGTGAACCAGCCGACCGTGCGCGACAGGTCCACGCCCGGCGCGGCCGCCTCCTCGCGGCCGTGTCCCTCCAGGCGCAGGAGCAACGAGGACGCGGCGGTGTCATCGACGCCACGGCTCTTGCGCCACTGCGTCAGGGCCAGGGTGAGAGCGGTCAGCAGGCCGTCGTTGGGCCCGCCGTGGAAGGCGGCGGGCAGCGCCGTCAGGAGCGCCTCGGTGGCTTCGGAGGCGAGGCGCACCTCCACGGACTCCATGGTGGCGCGCACGTCCACCGCCGGGTCGAGCGGCCGGGAGCCGATCAGCGGGTCAGGGCCTTCCACGACGTCCTGCCACAGGGCGAGTTCGGCCGTGCGGCCGGGGGAGGCGGCCTCCTCCGTGAGGGCGTGGGCCCAGTGGCGCATCGAGGTGGGCACCGGGGCGAGCTGGGGCGTGCGGCCCTCGCGGACCTGCTCCCAGGCCTCGGCGAGGTCCGGGACGAGGATCCGCCAGGACACGCCGTCGACCACCAGGTGGTGGAGCACGACGATCAGGCGGCCCGCGGTCTTCGGGCCCGCGTCGAACCACACGAACCGGGCCACGTCGCCGGAGGCGGGGTCCAGCTCCCGTACGGCGGCGTCGAGCGCGGCCTTCGCCGCCTCGCGCCAGGCGGCGTCCTGCCAGTCGCCCGCGCAGGGGACGCGGCGCACCAGGGACGCGACGTCGACGGTGCCGGGCTCGGCCACCTCCAGGCCCGGCTCGTCGGCGGTGAGCAGGCGGGCGCGGAGCATGTCGTGGTGGTCGACGACCGCGGACAGGGTGGCGAGCAGACCGCTCTCGTCGATGCCGCGCGGCAGGTTCACCGCCATCGACATCACGAACCGGTCGTAGCCGCCGCCCAGTTCGGTGATGTAGCGGGCGATCGGGAGCAGCGGCATCCAGCCGACGCCGCCGCCCGCCATCTCCTCGCGGACCGCTGTGACGGGGCCGCCACTCGCGGCCGCCACGGCCAGGGCGGCCACCGTACGGCACTCGAAGACCTGCCGCGGCGTGATCTCGATGCCGTGGACGCGGGCCTTGGAGACGACCTGGATGGAGCGGATGGAGTCACCGCCGACGGCGAAGAAGTCGTCGTCGATGCCGACCCGCTCCAGGCCGAGGACCTCCGCGTAGGCGGCGGCGAGGGCCTGCTCCTCCGGGGTGCGCGGCGCCTGGTAGGCGCCGCCGGGCACCTCGGGCTCGGGCAGCGCGGCCTTGTCGAGCTTCCCGTTCGGCGTCAGCGGCAGCTCGTCCAGGAGGACGAACGACGAGGGCACCATGAACTCGGGCAGGCGGCCCGCGGCGAAGCGCCGCAGCTCCTTGGCGGAGACGCCCGCCGTGATGTCGAAGTGCTCCGCCTTCATCTCGCGGACACCGGCCGGGACGACGTAGCCGACCAGCTGCTTGCTGCCGCGCACCTCGCGGACGAGGACGACGGCCTGGGCCACGTTGTGGTGCTCGGCGAGCGCGGCCTCGATCTCGCCAGGCTCGATGCGCAGGCCGCGGAGCTTGACCTGGTCGTCGCTGCGGCCCAGGTACTCCAGCTGTCCGTCGGCGCCCTGGCGCACCACGTCACCGGTGCGGTACATCCGCGAGCCGGCCGGGCCGTAGGGGTCGGTGACGAACCGCTCGGCGGTCAGCGCGGGGCGGCCCAGGTAGCCGCGGGCCAGGCTGGGGCCCGCCACGTACAGCTCACCGGGCGTGCCCGGCGGGACCGGGGCCAGCTGCTCGTCCAGGACGCGCACCCGGTTGTCGGCCACGGCGGTGCCGATGGGGGTGTGGTCGCCGGTCAGCGGGGTGCTGATGGAGCCGCAGACGGTGGTCTCGGTGGGGCCGTAGGCGTTGACGAAGCGGCGCCCCTGCGCCCAGGCGGCGGCCAGGCCGGGCGGGCAGGCCTCGCCGCCGACGGTCACCGTACGCAGCTCCGTGAGGGTGCGCGGGGTGTCGGCGGGCAGCGCGGCGAGCACGCTGGGGGGCAGCATCACATGGGTGACGCGGCGCTCCGCGAGGGTGCGCACCAGGTCGTCGCCGACCAGGCGCCGCTCGGCCGGGACGATCAGGGCCGCGCCGGTGGTCAGGGACTGCACCAGCTCCCAGAACGCGGCGTCGAAGCTGGGCGCCGCGACCTGGAGGACACGCGCGTCCGGGGTGAGGCCGAGCCGCTCCTGGGTGGAGTGGCTGAGCGCCGCGATGCCCTCGTGGGTGACGGTGACGCCCTTGGGGCGGCCCGTGGAGCCCGAGGTGTAGATGACGTACGCCGGGTGACGCAGCGTCAGACCGGTCTCGGGGGCGCTGTCCGGGCCGGACCGCCAGGCCGCCTGGACCTCGTCCGTGTCGACGGCCACGACGTCGGTCGCCAGGCCCTCCGGCAGGTCTTCGAGCGCGGCCCGCGTCACCAGGAGGGCGGCGGGGGCGGCGTCGTCGACCATGTACGTGATGCGGTCGGCCGGGTAGTCCAGGTCGACGGGCATGTACGCGGCGCCCGCCTTCAGGATGCCCAGGGCCACCGCCACCTGCTCCGCCGAGCGCGGCATGGCCACGGCCACCTGCTGCTCCAGGCCGATCCCGCGCGCGGTGAGCCAGTGGGCGACGCGGTTGGCCCGCGCGTCGAGTTCCGCGTACGACCACGTGACGTCGGCCGACTCCACCGCCGGGGCCTGTGGGGCGGCCTGCACCCGGGCCGCGAACAGCTCCGGGAAGGTCGCGGGCACGGCCACCTGCTCCGGCTGCTCCCGCTCGGCCGCGAGCAGCCGGCCGCGCTCCTCGGGGGTGAGCAGGTCGGCGTAGCTGATGCGGTGCGAGGGGTTGGTGACCGCGGTGGTCAGGAGCCGCTTCCAGCGGGTGATCAGCGTCTCGATGGTGGAGGCGTCGAACAGCTCGTCGGAGTACTCGGCCGCGATGGTGATGCCCGCGGGCCTGGTGCGGTCCTCGAAGGTCTCGTCGAGGCTCAGGAGCAGGTCGTAGCGGGCGGTTCCGGTGCCGGAGCCGTCGGCCCGCACGCGCAGGCCGGGCAGCTCGAACTGGGCCGCCTCGTTGTTCTGGAGCGCCAGGGCGATCTGGAAGAGCGGGTGGACGGACGGCGAGCGCTCCGGGTTGAGCTTCTCCACCAGGGACTCGAAGGGGATGTCCTGGTGGGAGTACGCGGCCAGGCTGGTCTTGCGCACCTGGGCGAGCAGCTCGGCGAAGGTCGGGTCGCCCGAGGTGTCCGTCCGCAGCACCAGCAGGTTCACGAACAGGCCGACGAGGTCCTTGAGGTTCTCGTCGGTCCGCCCGGCGATGCCACTGCCCACCGAGATGTCCGTGCCCGCGCCCAGGCGGGTCAGCAGGGCGGCCATGGTGGTCTGGAGCACCATGAACGGCGTGGTGCCGGTGGCCTTGGCCAGCTCCGCGATGCCCTGGTGCAGCTCGGCGTCGAGGGTGAAGCGCAGCAGGTCACCGGTGCCCTTGAGCACGGCGGGGCGAGGCCGGTCGGTGGGGATGGTGACCTTCTCCGGCAGCCCGGCCAGCTGCTCGGCCCAGTAGGCGTACTGCTTGTTGAAGAGGCTGTCGGGGTCGCTCTCGTCGCCGAGCAGCTCGTGCTGCCACAGCGTGTAGTCGGCGTACTGCACGGGCAGTTCGGCCCACTGCGGGGCGGCGCCGCCCACGCGTGCCGTGTAGGCGGCGGCCAGGTCCAGGGCCAGCGGCGCGTAGGACCAGCCGTCGGCCGCGATGTGGTGGACCACGAGGGAGAGGACGGACTCCTGCGGGCCGCTGCGGAACAGCTGGGCGCGCAGGGGCAGTTCGCTCTCCAGGGCGAAGGCGTACCGGGCCGCTTCGGTGAGGGCCCCGGCCAGCTCGTCCTCGCTGTCGACGTCGCGCACGGCCAGGGTGATCCGCGCCTGGTCGACGGGGTGGATGTGCTGCTCGGGCCTGCCGTTGACGGCGGGGAAGACGGTGCGCAGCGTCTCGTGGCGGGCCACGAGGTCGTTGAGGGCCGTCTCCAGGGCCGCGATGTCGAGTTCACCGCTCAGCCGGAGCACGATCGGCATGTTGTACGTCGCCGAGGGGCCCTCGAACTGGTCGACGAACCACAGGCGCTGCTGGGCGAAGGAGAGCGGCAGGTGCTCGGGCCGCTCGGCGACGCGGACCAGGGGCGCCTGGGTGCGGACGCTGCCGTCCAGGTGCGGCACGATCCCCGCCACCGTCGGGTGGGAGAAGAAGGTGCGCAGCTCGACCTCGGCGCCGAGGGTGGCGCGGATGCGGCTGATGAGCTTGGTGGCGAGCAGCGAGTGACCGCCCAGGTCGAAGAAGTTGTCGTCGACGCTGACCCGCTCCAGGTCCAGGACCTCGGCGAACAGGTCGCACAGCAGCTCTTCCTGGAGGGTGCGCGGGGCCCGGCCGCCGGACTGCGCCGACAGGTCGGGGGCGGGAAGGGCCCTGCGGTCGAGCTTGCCGTTGGCGGCGAGCGGCACGGAGGCGATGGCGACCACGGACGCGGGCACCAGGTGGGCGGGGAGCCGCTCCTGGAGGTAGCCGCGCAGGGAGCCGACCAGGGCGCCGATCTGCGTGGCCGCCGCCGGGTCGCTGGACAGCATCAGGTCGGCGCGCCCCGACGGGACGAAGGCGCCCCGCACCGGCCGCTCGACGGCGCCCGCGTCGGTCAGGACGATGGCGTCGAAGCTCTCGCCCGCCGCCGCCGACCACGTCATGAGGACGCTCCAGCCGTGCGAGGCGGCCCAGGCGCGCAGGGCCTCCGGGTCGACGGCGGACGCGGCCGCGGGAGCCGCGTCGACGATCTTGACCTCGGCGGCCCACTCGGCCTCCTCGATCATCCGGGCGTTCAGGATGCCGGTGACGCGCAGCGCCGGTCCTTCCTGGGCGCGGACCAGCTCTTCGAGGGCGGAGAGGTCACCGGCCTGACGCTCCCAGTCCACGGCGGGCGCGTCGCCGACGTCGAGCGCGTCCACCGGGTCCTTGTGCACGAAGATCTCGTAGCGGTGGCGGGTCAGCTCGTTGTGGGCCCGGCCCGGCTTGAGGCGGATGTCCACCGCGGCCGCGCCGTGCTTCTCGCCGAACTGGTGGAACCATTCGGGGTCCAGGACCAGTTCGGGCTCGGTGAGGATCGAGCGGGCGATGGCCGCGTGGGCCGCCGCCGGGCTCTCGTTCGGGTACTGGGTGCGCTGCACGCCGGTGCGCATCAGGTGCAGCGTGCCCGCGTTGCGGACGTCACCGACTACGATCCGGCCGCCCGGCGCGAGCAGGTCGAGGGCCTTGGCGAGGACGTCGTCCAGGTACGCGGCGTGCGGGAAGTACTGGATCACCGAGTTCAGGACCACGGTGTCGAAGTGGCCGCGGGGCAGACCGGTGGTGTCGTCGGCGGTCTGGTGGCGCAGGGTGACCTTGTCGGCGAACCCGGCCTGCTCGACCTCCTGGGTGAGGCGGCCGATGACCTGGGAGGACAGGTCGGTGGCCCAGTACTCCTCGATGCGCTCGTCGTTGAGGAGGTGGCCCATCAGGAGGCCGGAGCCGACGCCCAGTTCCAGGATGCGGCGCGGTCCGGTGCGCAGGATCTGCGCGACCGCGGCGTCACGCCAGTCGCGCATCTCCTCCAGCGGGATCTCCTCGCCGGTGTAGCTGGAGTTCCAGCCGGTGAAGTCCTCGCCCCACTCGGTGCCGGTGGCGGAGTAGACCTCGTCGTAGATCTGCTCCCACTCGTCGACCTGCTTGGCGGACTCCTCGATGTACTCCGTGCCGTCCAGGTCCGGGACCACGTAGGCGATGAGCTGCTTGTCGCCGGCGCTCTCGTGCGGGACCACGACCGCCTGGCCGACGGCCGGGTGGGTGGCCAGGGCGGCCTCGATCTCGGCGGGCTCCACGCGCACGCCGCGGATCTTGATCTGGTCGTCCTCGCGGCCGACGTACTCGATCTGCCCCTCGGCGTTCCAGCGGCCCAGGTCACCGGTGCGGTACATGCGGTGTCCCGCCGGGCCGTAGGGGTCGGCCACGAAGCGCTCGGCGGTCAGCTCCGCCTGGCCGTAGTAGCCGCGGGCGATGTTCCCCGCGACGTACAGCTCGCCCACCACGCCCGGCGGCACCGGGGCCAGGCCCGGGCCGAGGATGTAGGTGCGCATGTTGCCCAGCGGGGTGCCGACGGGGGTGTTGTCGGTGGCCTGCCACTCGGTTCCCGCCTCCAGGGCGAAGGTGGTGGCGTAGAAGGACTCGGTCTGGCCGTAGGCGTTGACGACCCGCACGTCGGGCAGCAGCTCGCGGATGCGGTGCGCGAGGGTGGCGGGCAGGGCCTCACCGGCGAAGATGACCGTCTCGAGGGCGCTCATCTCGGGCAGCCGCTCGCCCAGTTCGGCGAAGACCGACGGCACGGTGTGGATCACGCTGGCCGTCACCTCCTGGCGCTCGGCCAGGACCAGGGCGTCCCGGACGACCTCGATGGTGCCGCCCTCGGCCAGGGTCGTGACGACCTCGAACACCGAGACGTCGAAGTTGACCGAGGCGTTGGCGAACATCCGCGTCTCCGCGGAGACACCGACCCGCTCCGCCAGGCGCAGCACGACGTTGACCACGTTCGCGTGGCTGATCACCACACCCTTGGGGGTGCCGGTGGAGCCGGAGGTGTACATCACGTACGCCGCGTTGTGCGGCCGCGCCGACGCCAACTCGCCGCTTTCGGCGGGGCCTTCGAGGTCCAGGTCGCCCAGGAACAGCGACGGCACGTCCGTCTCGGGCAGGACGCCCGCGGTGTCGGCGTCGGTCAGGACCAGCTGCGGGCGCGCGGTGGACAGGATGTGGCCCAGACGCGCGCTCGGGTACTTCGGGTCGATCGGCAGATACGCGCCGCCCGCCTTGAGGATGCCGAGCATGCCGGTGACCAGGTCGGCCGAGCGCGGCAGCGCCAGGCCCACCACGGTCTCCGCTCCCACGCCGCGGCGCTTCAGCTCGTGGGCGAGCCGGGTCGCGCGGGCGTCCAGCTCGGCGTAGGTGAAGGACACGTCGTCGAAGGTCACCGCGGTCTTGTGCGGCACCAGGGCGACCTGCCGCGCGAAGAGACCGGGGATGGTCAGCTCGGGCGTCTCGGCGGCCGTGTCGTTGACCGCGGCGATCTGCGCGCGCTCGGCGGGCTCCAGCAGGTCGATCGAGCCGAAGGGGGCCTCGGGGTCCTCGGCCAGCTGCTCCAGGACCCGGCCAAGGCGCACGGCGATCTCCTGCGCGCGCTCCTGGTCCAGCAGGTGGTGCTGGTGCTGGAGGCTCACCTTCAGGTGCGGCTCCGCCACCGCGATGACCGTCAGCGGGTAGTGGGTGCCGCTGAGCGGGCTGATCCCGGTCACCGAGATCCCGGCGGCCGAGTACGCCTCGCTGAGCGCGGCGCTGTCGATCGGGTACGACTCGAAGACCACCATCGTGTCGAACAGCGCCCGCAGGCCCGTGCTCTGGTGCAGGTCGAGCAGACCGTGGTGGTGGTGGTCGAGGAGCGCGCCCTGGCGGTCCTGGAGGGTGCTCAGGACGCCGCCCAGGGAGGTGCCCGGGGCGCAGTCCACGCGTACCGGCAGGGTGTTGATGAACAGGCCCACCATCTCGTCCACGCCCGCCACCTGGGGCGGCCGGCCCGAGACCGTGGCGCCGAACACCACGTCCTGACGTCCGGTCAGGCCCGCGAGGAGCATGGCCCAGGCGCCCTGGACCACGGTGTTCAGGGTCACGCCCAGCTCGCCGGCGCGGCGCGAGAGCGCACGGGACTGCTCCGCCGTGAGCGGCACGTCGATCTGCCCCGCCCCCGAGGACTCGCCCTGCTCCTGCGTGCCGGCCGGCAGCAGCAGCGTGGGCTCCTCCACGCCCTGGAGTTCCTCGGCCCAGGCGCGCACGGTGGCGTCCTTGTCCTGGCGCGAGAGCCAGGCCAGGAAGTCACGGTAGTTACGCGGCTTGCCGAGGGCGGAGGCGTCCCCGGCGGTGCCGTACAGGCGCATCAGGTCCTGCATGATCAGCGGGATCGACCAGCCGTCGAACAGGGCGTGGTGCGCGGTGAAGACCAGCTCCCACGCCTCGGCGGACAGCTTGACGAGGGACATCCGCACCAGCGGGGCCGTGGCCGCCTCGAAGCGGGTGCCGTGCTCGGCGGCCAGGAACCGCTTGAGCCGCTCCTCGCGCTCCGCGCCCTCGAAGCCGCTCAAGTCCTCTTCGTGCCACGGGAGTTCCACGTGGGCCTGGATGATCTGGACGCGGTCACCGGCACGGTCGGTGGTGAACGCGGCCCGCAGGTTGGGGTAGCGGTCAAGCAGCGCCTGCCCGGCCGCCCGCATCCGCTGCGGCTCGACGGCACCGGCCAGGTGGAAGTCGAACTGCATCTGGTAGGCGTCGAAGGCCGCGCCGGCCAGTTCGGTGTGGAACAGCAGGCCGCTCTGCATCGCGGTCAGCGGCAGCACGTCGGTCAGGCCCGCGTAGGTCTGCTCCCACGCGTCGAGGTCGCCCTGGCTCACCGTGACCAGCGGCACGTCGGAGGGGGTCAGGCCGCCCGCGGACGGCTGTGCGGCGTGCTGCGCGAGGCCTTCGAGCGCGGTGCTCCACAGCTCGGCCAGCTCCTCGACCTCGGCCTGCGTGAAGAGGCCGGAGGGGTAGTCGAGGCGGGCGGCCAGGCGCGGGCCCTGCTCGCCGTCGGCGACGTACGCGGTGACGTTGAGCGCGGCGAGGGCGGGCATGGCCGAGTCCAGCTCCGCCACCAGCTCGGTGGTGCCCTCGACCTGGGTGAAGCCAAGGCCCCGCAGGTTCTCCGGCATGTTCGCCGAACCCGCGTAGTGGCCGAGGTAGTTGAAGGAGACCTGGCCCGTGGAGTACCGCTTGAGGACGTCGGCGGTCTCCGGGTTGAGGTAGCGCAGGAGGCCGTAGCCGATGCCCTTGTCCGGCACGGCGAGCAGCTGCTCCTTGACCGCCTTGACGGCGGTGCCCGCGGCGGCGCCGCCGGCGAGGGCCTCGTCCACGTCGACGCCCGCCACGTCCAGGCGGACGGGGTACATGCTGGTGAACCAGCCCACCGTGCGCGACAGGTCGGCGCCGGGTGCCGCGGCCTCCTCGCGGCCGTGGCCCTCCATGCGCAGGAGCAGCGAGGACGCGGCGGTGTCGGCGACACCGCGCTGCCCCCGCCACTTGGCCACCGCGAGGGCGAGCGCGGCGAGCAGTCCGTCGTTGACGCCGCCGCGGTAGGCCGCGGGCAGGCTCGTGAGGAGCGCTTCCGTGGCCGCCGCCGACAGTTCCTTGCGTACGTAGGCGATGGTCGCGATGGTGTCGACGGCCGGGTCCAGCGGACGGCTGCCGAGGACGGGGTCGGGGCCCGCGACGATGGAGCGCCACAGGGCCAGCTCCGCGCCGCGCTCGGCGGACACGGCCTCGTCGGCCAGGGCGTGGGCCCAGCGGCGCGCGGAGGTGCCCACCGGCGCGAGGTCCGGGGTGCGGCCCTCGCGGACGTCCTTCCAGGCGGCCGCCAGGTCGGGCAGCAGGATGCTCCAGGAGACGCCGTCGACGACGAGGTGGTGCAGGACGAGGATGAGCCGGCCGGCGCGCTCGGTGCCCGCGTCGAACCACACGAAGCGCGCCATGACCCCGGCCTCGGCGGCCAGGCGGTCGGCGGCGGCGTCGAGTTCGGCGGCGGCCTGCTCGCGCCAGCCGTCCGCCCAGGTGCCGTCGCAGGCGATCCGGTGGATGAGCGCGGCGGCGTCGACGGTGCCGGGGGCGGACGCCTCCAGGCCCGGGGTGTCCCCGGTGACCAGGCGTGAGCGTAGCGCGTCGTGCCGGTCGAGCACCGCGGAGAGCGTCGCGACGAGGGCGGCCTCGTCCATGCCGACGGGAAGGTCGACGGTCATCGACATGGTGAACCGGTCGACTCCGGTGCCCAGTTCGTCGAGCCAGTGGCCCACCGGCAGATGCGGCATGAAGCCGGTTCCGCCGCCCTCCAGCTCCTCCAGGACCGGGCCTGCCTGCGCCCCGGCGGCGGCGATCTCGGCCAGCTCCGCGACCGTGCGCGCCTCGAAGATCTGCCGCGGCGTGACCTCCACACCGCGCACCCGCGCCCGCGCCACCACCTGGATGGAGCGGATGCTGTCACCGCCGACGGCGAAGAAGTCGTCGTCGATGCCGACCCGCTCCAGACCGAGCACGTCGGAGTACACCCCGGCGAGGATCTCCTCCACCTCGTTGCGCGGCGCGCGGTAGTCGCTGCCGGTGAACTCCGGCTCGGGCAGCGCCTTGCGGTCCAGCTTGCCGTTGGGGTCCAGCGGAAGCCGGTCGAGCATCACGAACACCGAGGGCACCATGAACTCCGGCAGCCGCTCGGAGACGAACTTGCGCAGCTCGCGCGAGGAGACCGCGGCCGTCAGGTCGACGTCCAGGTCGCCCACGTTCGCCACCACGCCGGGTTCGGACTCCCACAGCTGCGTGGCCACCACATAGCCGACCAGCTGCGTGCTGCCCTGGTGCTGACGCGTGACCACCGCGGCCTTGGCCACACCCGGGTGGGCGGTCAGCGCCGCCTCCACCTCACCGGGCTCGATCCGGAAGCCGCGCACCTTGACCTGCGCGTCGTCACGGCCCACGTACTCCAGCTGCCCGTGGTCGTTCCAGCGGGCCAGGTCACCGGTGCGGTACATGCGGTGCCCCGCCGGACCGTAGGGGTCGGCGACGAAGCGCTCGGCGGTAAGGCCCGCCTGGCCGAAGTAGCCTCGCGCCACCTCGCCCGCCACGTACAGCTCGCCCACCACGCCCGGCGCCACCGGCTTCAGGCCCGTGCCGAGGACGTAGGTGCGCATGTTGCCGAGCGGGACGCCGATGGGCGCGCCGGCCGTGCCGGTCCAGCCCTCCTCGGCGTGGAAGGCGGTCGCGTAGAACGACTCGGTCTGCCCGTACGGGTTGATCACCCGCACGCCCGGGATCGCCTCACGCGCCCGCTCCACCAGCGAGGCCGACAGGGCCTCGCCGCCGAAGACCACCGTGTCGGCCTGGATCTTGCCGCCCACCTGGTCAAGGAGTTCGGCGAACACCGAAGGGACCGAGCTGATCACGCTGCCGGACCAGCCGCCGCGCTCGGCGACCACCAGCGCGTCACGGACCACCTCGACCGTGCCGCCCACCGCCAGCGTGGTGACGATCTCGAACACCGAGACGTCGAAGTTCACCGACGTCCCCGCGAGCGTCCGCGAGCCGGACTCCAGGCCCACCACCTCGGCGAGGCGCGTCACGCCGTTCACCACGCCGACGTGCGTGACCGCGACGCCCTTGGGCTTGCCCGTGGAGCCGGAGGTGTACATCACGAACGCGGTGTTGTGCGGGTGCAGCGCGGCCGCGGGGGTGTCGGCCGCGCCGCTCTCCAGGTCGAGGTCGTCGAGCCGGAGCCGCGGGGTGTCGCCCGCGGGCAGCACCGACTCCGTGTCGGAGTCGGTCAGGATCAGCTGCGGGCGGGCCTCGGAGAGGATGTGACCGAGGCGGGCACTGGGGTAGCGCGGGTCGATGGGCACATAGGCCGCACCGGACTTGAGGATGCCGAGCAGGGCGGTGACCAGGTCAGCGGTACGCGGCACCGCGAGGCCGATCAGCGTCTCGGGGCCCGCGCCCCGCCGGATCAGCTCGTGCGCCAGGCGGTTGGCGCGCTCGTCCAGCTCCCGGTAGGTGAAGTCCTGCGCGTCGGAGGTGACCGCGATGGCGTCCGGGGTCAGCGCGGCGCGGCGCTCGAAGAGCTGGGCGACGGTGCCCTCGGGGGTCGGCTCCGCGGTCTCGTTGCGCCCGGCCAGGAGGTCCCGCTCGGCGGCGGACAGGACGTCCACCGCGCCGAGCCGGGCGGTGGGCTCGGCCGCGATACGGCGCAGGATGCGCAGGAAGCGGTCGCCCATCTCCTCGACGGTGGCCCGGTCGAAGAGGTCGGTGGCGTACTCCAGGTGGCAGTGCACGCGGCCCTGCTCGTCGGAGGAGAAGTTGAACTCCAGGTCGAACTTGGACGTCTCGTTCGCGATGGCCTTGAGCTGGACGGCCAGGCCCGGCAGCTCCAGCTCGACCAGGGCGGTGCTCTGCCAGCTGAACATCACCTGGAAGAAGGGGTGGTACGCGGTGGAGCGCTCCGGGTTCAGCGCTTCGACGAGCCGCTCGAAGGGCACGTCCTGGTTCTCGTACGCGCCGAGGGCCTTGTCCTGGACGCGGTCGAGGACCTGCTCGAGGGTGGGGTTGCCCGAGAGGTCCGCGCGCAGCACCCAGGTGTTGACGAAGAAGCCGACGAGGTCGGTGAGCGCGCTGTCGGTGCGTCCCGCGACGGTCTGGCCGATGGAGACGTCCTCGCCCGCGCCGAGGTGGTGCAGCAGCATGGCGAGGGTCGACTGCATCATCATCGCGCGCGTCAGGCCGCGCCGGCTGCCCACCTCGTCGACGGCGGCCGCGAGGTCGGCGTCGACCGTGAAGACGACCACGTCGCCCTGGTGGGAGGCCTTCGAGGGGCGCGGGCGGTCCGTGGGCAGGCGCAGCTGCTGCGGCGCGCCGTCCAGCTCGCGGCGCCAGTAGTCGAGCTGGGTGTGCAGC
Organism: Streptomyces sp. NPDC045778; assembly: GCF_056431945.1. NCBI lineage: Bacteria > Bacillati > Actinomycetota > Actinomycetes > Kitasatosporales > Streptomycetaceae > Streptomyces > Streptomyces sp. NPDC045778. Next base: position 15,591 of record NZ_JBWKJZ010000059.1, on the reverse strand, counting down.
ACGCTGCCGGGGGTGTCGCCGTCGCCGAGGTACTCCCGCTGCCACAGCGTGTAGTCCTTGTACTGGACGGGCAGTTCGGGCCAGTCGGGCGCCTGGGACCGCGTCCGGGCGGTGTAGGCGGTGGCCAGGTCCCGGCTCAGCGGCACGATCGACTCGCCGTCGGCGGCGGCGTGGTGCACCACGAGGACCAGCAGGTGCGCGTCCGGCGCCGTGCGCAGCAGCCGCGCCCGCACCGGTATCTCGTGGGAGAGGTCGAATCGGTAGGCGGCGGCCTCGGCCGTCGCGGCGTCCACGCCCTCGGGGGCCACGTCGACGACCGGCAGGTCAAGCGGGAGGCCGTCGGCGGGCTCGATCCGCTGCACGGGCCTGCCCTCGGCGTCCTCGACGAACAGCGTGCGCAGGCTCTCGTGCCGGGTCACGACGTCGCGCAGCGCCAGGCGCAGGGCGGCGACGTCCAGCGCTCCGTCCAGCTGCAGCACGAACGGGATGTTGTACGTGGCCGACGGGCCCTCGAGCCGGTCGATGAACCACAGCCGGCGCTGCGCAAAGGACAGAGGGATCATTTCGCGTTAACTCCTCGGTGGGTCTTCCTGCACAGACGGGCCAATTGCAAGCGCAAAGGTGGGCGCCGGTGGCGCGCGAACTCGACGTCCGTGGGTTTCGTGAATCTCGAAAGGGCGAGCCGGTCTGTCATCCGTCTCGTGCCTGCCGCGCAATGCGCCTCGGTCGGGCGGCGGGCGGGCACTTCGGGCTGATGGCGGAGCGACACTTACTTTTCCCGCAGCGACCCGCGGGGTCAAGCGAATTCAGGGTGGAACAGCACTCGGCCGGTGCCCTATTTATCCTGGCGACAGGACATCGGGGCACCGGCCGGGGCCGCGGCGGCCGGGCTCGGCAGGGCGCGCCCGCGGACGGCGGCGCGCCCTGCGCTCAGGCCGTGGTGTGCCGGGTGACGAACTCCGCCATCGCCTCGACGGTGGGGCGCTCGTACAGCTCCTGCGTCGGCACGCGGACCGCGAACGCCTCGTCGACCAGGGAGAGCAGACGCGTGGCCCGGATCGAGTTGCCGCCGAGGTCGAAGAAGGAGTCGTCCCTGCCGATCTCCGGCTGGTTCAGGGCGTTTGACCACAGCCCTGCGAGCTGCCGCTCCAGGTCGTTCGCGGGCGCCGTGAAGGTGCGCTTGGGGCGCTCGGCGGCCGTGTCGGCGAGCAGTCGGGCGATGTCGACGCCGCCCGTCGCGTCCCTCGGGACGCGGTCCACACGCACCAGGCGCACCGGTACCGGGCAGTCCCGCACGGTGGGCGCGACGGCCGCGTGCACGGCCTCCGCGTCGACGCCGTCGGTGGTGTAGGCGACGAGCAGCTCACCGATCCTGAGCTGTTCGGGGACCAGTTCGTCCACGATCGCCGGATTCCCGAGATCGAGGCCGACGATGATGTAGTGGTGCGGTGTCACGATGCTTTCGGTGAACAGCCGAAGACCGTCCGAAGCGTCGATGGCTCGGAAACCACGGCTGCGCGCGGGCGCCTCGGACTGATTTCGGTTCATACCGATTCCCGACCACATGCTCCAGGCCAGGCAATGCACCGTACGACGGCGTTCGTGATGCCAGTGGTCCGCAAATCCGACGAGGAAGCCATTGGCCGCTGAATACGCGCCGAAGGAATGTCCGCCGAATTCTCCGTTGACGGAGCCGAAGAGCACGAGCGAGGCGTCGGGGCGGGTGAGGAGCACCCGCGCCACCGCGAGGGTGCCCGCGACCTTGGCCCCGTACTGGGCGGCGTACGTCTCCTCGGACTCGGCCGCCACGGTGTGCTGTTCGAGGTCGGCCCACTGCCCCGTGGGGTCGGCGCCCGCCAGGTGCAGCGCGCCGTCGAGCGGGCGTCCCCAGCGGGCCTCGGCCGCGGTGACCGCCGCTTCGAGCGCGTCCCCGTCGGTGAGGTCGAGCTGCTCGTACACGACGCTGCCGAGCGCGGACAGCTCGGCCAGCCTCGCCGCCTTCTCGCCCTCGGCCGCGGAGCGGCCGACGAGCAGCAGGCGCGCTCCGTAGGCGGCGGCGAGATAGCTGCTGATCTCGTGTCCGATGCCGCCGAGACCGCCGGTGACCAGGTAGAGGCCGCCCGCGACCAGCGGTGGCGCGGCCGGGGCGCCCTCGTCGGCGACCGGGGCCACCTGCGGCTTGAGGCGCCGGCCCGCGCGCACGGCGACGGTGCCCGTGCCCGTCCGGTCGGCCAGCTCGGTGCGCACGGCCGCAGGCCAGGCACCGGGGTCCGCGGGCAGGTCGAGCTGACGGATCACGGCGTGGGGGTTCTCGGCGACGGCGGTCCGCACCAGGGCGGGCAGCGCGCAGGTGCCGAGGTCGACGGCGTCCCCGTCCCGTACGTACACCGAGCCGGAGGTGACGAGGAGCAGCATCGGGTGGCCGTACGACCCGTCGGCGAGCGCCCCGACGAGCGCGGAAAGCTCGGCCGTCGCCGCGGTGAGGCGGGCGTGCGGGTCACCGTCGCCGGACAGCGGCGGGGCGAGGAGGACGGTGGCGACCGGGCCGTGGGCCTCGGTCACGGCCGCGAGCAGCCGCCGCAGGTCCTCGCGGTCGTCCGTGCGGGCATCGAACCGCCGGGGCCCGTGCTCGGTGAGCCGCTCGCCGCGGTGGACGGTGACGACCTGCCCTTCGACGCCGAGGCGCGTGGCGTCGGCGGCGTCGGCGATGACGAGTCGTACGCCGGCTCCGGCCGTGTCCGCGGCCGACGCGGGGCCGGACGGCTCGGGCAGCTCGGGCAGCTCGGGCAGCTCGGGCAGCTCGGTCCACTGGCGCCGGAACAGCCAGGTGTCCGGCACCTCCTCGGCCGCCTCGCCGCCGATCGTCCGGTCGGCGAACGTCCCGGCGCGGAACGCGGTGGCGAGGTGGGCCCGCTGCACCTTGCCGCTGCCGGTCTTCGGGAACTCCGCCTCGGTGACGGGCACCAGCAGGTCGGGGGCGATGCCGACCTCGCGGGCCAGCAGGGCGCGGACGTCCTCGGCGACCGTGGCGAGCGCGTCGGCGTCCCAGCGGGCCGGCACGAAGAAGACCACGAGCTGGTCCGATTCGGCGCCGGGCTCGCGCACTCCGACGGCGGCCGAGAAGGTGACCTTCACGCCCTCGGCGCGCTCGACGACGCTCTCGACCTCGTGCGCCATGTAGTTGATGCCGCGCACGATGATCTGGTCCTTCTTGCGCCCGGCGATCACGACCTCGCCGTCGTGGACGAACGCGAGGTCACCGGTGCGGAACCAGCCGTCCTCGTCGAACGCCTCGCGGTTGGCCTCCTCGTTGGCGAAGTAGCCGTGCATCATCGTCACGCCGCGGATGCGCAGCTCGCCGAGGCGCTCCTCGGGCAGCTCCCGGCCCGAGTCGTCCACGACGCGCAGCCGCACCCCCGGCAGGGGGCTGCCGACCGTCGACAGGACGACCGCGCTCTCGTCGTCGGGGGCGACGTGGCGGACGGTGCCGGTCAGCGATGCCGGGTCGATGGCGACGGTGCCCGCGCCGCGGTCGTCGCGGCTCTGCCGGGTGTAGGTCACTCCGGAGCAGGTCTCGGACATCCCCCAGACCGGGCGCATGGCGTCGGCGGCGAGGCCGTGCGGCGCGAGCAGCTCCAGGAACCGGTGGCTGGTCGAGGCGATGACCGGCTCGCCGCCGTTGACGATCTCGCGCAGGCAGGACAGGTCCCAGGAGCGGTTGCGGCTGACCTCCTCGGCGTGCTCGTTGACCAGGGCGTACATGAAGTTCGGCGCCCAGGTGTTCGTCACGCGGTAGCGGTCGACCCAGCCGAGCCACAGCAGCGGGTCGCCCAGGGCGTGCTCGGTCGTGGCGTTGATGTGCAGGCACCGGGCGAAGACGTCACGGACGTTGTAGAAGGCGACCGTGACGTGGTCGAACGGCATGTAGATGAGGCTGATGTCGTCGCCGGTGAGGCCGCAGTGCTGGATCACGGCGTGCGACCGGGCGACCAGGCTGGCGTGGGTGTGGTGCACGCACTTGGGCATCCCAGTGCTGCCCGAGGTGAGCAGGTTGAGCGCCGGCGACGCGGGGGTGGCGGGGAACCAGTCGCGGTCGGGGGCGAAGGCCAGGAGCGCGGTGACGGTCAGGACGCGCACCTCGGGCTCGCCCCACAGCTCACGCACCTCGGCGAGCGGCTCGGCGGTGGCGTCGTCGGTGAGCAGCACGGGCCGCCCGAGCAGCTTCCAGGCGTTGTGCAGCTTGCGGTTGGTCTCGTTCTCCGCGCGGTACGTCGTGGCCACGCCGACCGGGGTCGGTACGAAGCCGCCGAGCACGCAGGCCCAGAAGGCGGTCAGGAACGCCTTGTTGTCCGCGAACTGGAACAGCGCCGCGTCCCCCGGGCGCAGCCCGGCGTCCCGGAGCCCGGCGAGGACCCGCTCGGCGTCGGCGAGCAGCTCGGCGTAGCTCTGGAACACGTCGTCGTGTCCCTTGACGAGGTAGATCGTGCCCTTGTCCGGGGCGAGCAGGGCCGCCTGGCGCAGGGCCTCCTGGAGGGTGGCCGGCGCGCCTTCGGGGACGTGCACGGGGCCGCCGTCCAGGAGGGCGGGCGCGGCGTCGCCGAGGTCCTGCTGGTCCGCGGCGGGCGGGGCGGCGGCGGGGCGCGGGGCGGCCGCCGTCCGCAGCCCCTTGCGGGCCACGGCGACGGCCTCGTCCACGCCGGGGACCGCGAGGGCGGCCGCGGTGATCCGGCCGGTGATGTCGTCGAGTGCGCCGAGGGCGTCCGGGCTCGTCACGCGGTCCTCCCCGCCACCGCGCCCAGCACCTTCTCGGCGATGGCCGAGACCACGATGCCGGGCGAATCCAGGAAGTAGAAATGTCCACCGGAGTGGAAGCGCAGCGTGAACTCGGCGGTGGTCTGCTCGCGCCAGCCGTCGAGGGAGTCCTTCGGCGCCTGCGGGTCGTCCTCCCCCGCGAGCACGGTGATGGGGCAGTCGAGCGGCGCCTCGGGGGCCGGGCGGTGGCGCTCCCAGAGGCTGAAGTCCGCGCGCAGCACGGGCACCAGGGAATCCATGACGAATTCGTCGTTCGCGATTTCCTCGTCGATGCCGCCGAGGGTCAGCATCGCGTCGCGGAACTCGTCGTCGGAGAGGTTGTGCAGCTGACGGATCCCGGTCGCGCCGGGGGCCGCCTGCGCGGAGAGGAAGAGGTGCTCCGGCCCGGTCTGCCCCTTCGCGCGCAGCGCCTTGGCCAGCTCGAAGGCGAGCGCGGCGCCGCAGGAGTGGCCGAAGAACGAGTACGAACCGCCGAGCACCGGCCGCAGCGCGTGGGTCAACACGCTGACCAGCGGTCCGACCTCACTGAACGGCTCCTCGGCGATACGGTCCTGGCGGCCGGGCAGCTGCACGGCGACCAGCTCGATCTCCGGCGGGAGCAGGGCGGCCCACTCGGCGTAGGCCGTGGCGCCCGCGCCCGCGTGCGGGAAGCAGATGAGCCGGTGCCGGCTCTGCGGCTGCCGGGCGCGCCAGATGTACGGGGTCTCACCGGCGAGTTCGGGGCTCACTATGGACATGCTGGGTTTCTCCCTAGCTCATCTTGCGCAGTCGGGGGCCGCTCGCTGTGACGATCTCGTCCCAGTGGGCTGCCAGTTCGGCGATGGTCTTGTACTGGAATATCGAGCGAATGGTGAGTTCCACCCCGAGCTCGTTGCGCACGCGGCCGATGAGCCTGGTCGCGAGCAGGGAATTGCCGCCCATGGCGAAGAAGTTGTCCTCGACGCCGACGTTCTCCCGTTGCAGTACGTCGCTGAAGATCCGCGTCAGGAGTACCTCGCGTTCGCTGCCCGCGCCCCGGGCCGGGCGCGGCGCTTCGGCGGCCGTGGGCAGCCGCTTGGCGTCGAGCCGCCCGGTGGCGGTCCTGGGCAGCTCGTCGAAGCCGTCGCGGCCGTCGAGGACGAGTACCGCGCGCGGGACGAGCCGGCGCGGGAGGCGCCGTGCGGCGAGGGCCCGCAGCTCGTCGGGGACGAGCCGGGCGCCGTCCGCGGCGACGACGTAGGCGACGGGACCGGCGCCGGTGGCGATGACGGCGGCGCTCGCCACCCCCGCGTGGTCCGACAGGACGCTCTCCAGGGCCTGGTGGCCCGTGCGCTGCTCCGCGGTGGGGCCGAGGGGCTCGATGCGGCCGTCGGCGGTGACGCGGGCCCGCTGCCCGGTGCGGTGGAGCCGGGCCCCGGGCGGGCCGTAGGGGTCGGCGACGAAGTCCTGGGCGGTGCGGGCGCCGTGCCGGGGGTAGCCGCGCGCGTACGCGCCGCCCGCGTACAGCTCGCCGGTCGCGCCGGGCGCGGTCGGGGCGAGGGAGGGGCTGAGGACGCGGTCGCGGGCGGGGTCGGCGCCGAGCGGCGGGGCCTCGGGCGCCTCGCTGCGGATCTCGGCGGTGCGGCCCGCGCACAGGGCGAGCAGGAGGTCGGCGGCGGGCGTGGCGGGGCCCGTCTCCAGCGGAGCCGCGGAGGTGCGGTCGCGTACGCCTCGCACCAGGCCGGCGTGGGTGACGGCCAGCGCCCGCGGCCTGGCCGTCGCGTCGGGGGCGTAGGCCAGCAGGGCGAGGCGCGCGGGCAGCGGACGCACCCGCGGGGCGGCGGGGGCGGCGTCCAGCGCGTCCAGGGGGACCCGGACGCGCGGCAGGCCGCCCCAGTCGCGGTCGTCGGTCTGCTTGTCGACGATGACGGCGCTCACCGCGGCGTCCCGTACGACGGAGCCGGCCCACTCCGGGGAGTCGTCGGCGTCCAGGGGCAGGGCGCAGGCGCCCGCCTTCAGGACGGCGAGCAGGGCGGCCGTGCGGTCCACCGGGTCGGCGCAGCAGACGGCCACGACGGAGTCGGGCTCCACGGCGTGGCGCAGGAGTTCGCCGGTGACGCGGTCGGCCCGCTCGTCCAGCTCGCGCCGGGTCGTCACCCCGTCGTAGACGAGGGCCACGGCGTCCGGGTCCTCGGCCACCAGGCGCGCGAACAGCTCGGGCACCAGTTCGTCGGCCGGCTCCGGCACCGGCCGGTCCGCGGCCGTACGCGCGCCGGACGCCGGGGCGCCCACCGCTCCGACCCGGGTGTGGGGGTCGCTGAGGAACGCCCGCAGCACGCGCAGCAGCCGCTCCGCGACGTCACAGGCCCCCGCCGGGTCGAAGGCGCTGAGCTGGTACTGGAGCCGCAGGCGCAGCAGCGGGTCCTGCTCGGCCATGACGATCAGCGGGTAGTTCGCCCCCGCGATGTTGCGGAAGGTGGGCACGGGCAGGCCGGCCGCGTCGGCGGCCTCCGCGATGGCAGCGTTGTCGAAGGGGTGCGACTGGACCAGGACGAGGGTGTCGAAGAGCGCGTCCAGGCCCGCGGCCTCGTGGACGTCGGCCAGGGAGCAGTCGTCGTGGTCGAGCAGGGCGGCCTGCGCGGCCTGGAGCGCGGTCGCCACCTGGGCGAGGGTCCTGTCCGGCGCGCAGCGCGCGCGGACGGGCACGGTGTTGATGAACAGGCCGACCGTGTCGGCCACGCCCGGGAGCGTGGGCGGGCGGCCGGAGACCGTGGCGCCGAACACCACGTCGGTGCGGCCGGTGAGTTCGCCGAGGACGACGGCCCAGGCGGCCTGGACGACGTTGCTGGGCGTGCTGCCGGTCTCCGCGGCCCGCCGGACCAGGGCGCGGGCCTCGTCGGGCGTCAGCGCGAGGTCGACCTCCCCGAATCCGCTCGCGGCGTGCTCGGGCTCGTCGGGCACGAGCAGCGTCGGCTCGTCGATCCCGGCGAGGGCGTCGGTGTGGGCGCGTACGGACCGTTCGCGGTGCTGTTCGTCGCGGCTCTGGAGGTGGCCGAGGAAGTCCTTGAAGGACGGCGCCTTGGCCGGCGCGGACGCGTCGGCGTACAGCCACAGCAGCTCGCGCAGCAGGATCGGCTCGGACCAGCCGTCGAAGAGCACGTGCTGGGCGGTGAGGACCAGCTCGGTGCGGTCGCCGACGTGCGCCAGGGTCATGCGCAGGAGCGGCGGCTCGGCGGTGTCGAAGGTCGTGGTGCGGTCCTCGGTCAGGAAGGCCTCGAACGCGTCCTGCGCCACCGTCACTTCGCGCCAGGGCAGGGTCACGCCCGAGACGACGAGCTGCACCATGTCCCCGGAGGCGTCGGGTACGTAGGCGGTGCGCAGGCTCGCGTGCCGGTCGAGCAGGGCCTGGCCCGCCGCGCGCATCCGCGCGGCGTCCACGGGGCCCGCGAAGCCGAAGAGGAGCTGTACCTGGTACATGTCCACGCCGGTGCCGGCGAGCTTGGAGTGGTGCAGCAGACCGGCCTGCAAGGCGGTCAGCGGCCATACGTCGGACAGGCCCGGGTACTGCCTCTCCCAGGTCTCCAGCTCTCCCTGGGAGACCTGGACCAGGGGCACGTCCGAGGGCGTCAGGCCGCCCGCGCCGGGGGTGGCCGCGTGCCGCACCAGTGCTTCGACGGCGTCGCGCCACAGCTCGGCGAGTTCGGTGACCTCGGCGGCGGTCAGCACCCCGGCCGGGGCGCCGAAGACCGCGCCCAGGCGCGGGCCCGCCGCGGTGTCGGTGACCATCGCGTTGATGTCCACCTCGCACAGGGCGGGCATGGCCGGGTCGTGTCCGGCGTCCAGCTCGGCCAGCTCGGTGAACTCCGCGGCGTCCGCGGTCTGGGTGAAGCCCAGGCCGCGCAGGTCGTCGGGCATGTCTCCGGTGGAGAAGCGGCCCAGGTAGTTGAAGCCGATCTGGCCGAGGCCGCGCGGGCGCAGCGCCTCGGCGGTCTCCGGGTTGAGGTAGCGCAGCAGGCCGTAGCCCAGGCCCTTGTCGGGCAGGGCGAGGAGCTGCTCCTTGACCGCCTTGATGACGGCGCCCGCGGCCCGGCCGGAGGCGAAGGCGTCCTCCACGTCGATCCCGGACAGGTTCAGGCGGACCGGGAAGACACTGGTGAACCAGCCCACGGTGCGCGACAGGTCCGCGCCGGGCACCGACTCCTCCTCGCGCCCGTGCCCTTCGAGGCGCAGCAGGGTCGAGGGCTCCTCGACGCCGCGCGTGCGGCGCCAGCGGACCACCGCCATCGCCAGGGCGGCGAGCAGCACGTCGTTGACGCCGCCGCGGAAGGCCGCGGGCACGGAGGTGAGGACGGCCTCGGTGGCCGCGCTCGGCAGGACCACCCGGACCTTCTCGACGGTGGCCTGCACGTCCACGGCCGGATCCAGGCGCCGGGCGCCCAGGACCGGGTCGGGGCCGTCGAGGACCGAGGTCCAGCGGGCCAGCTCGGCCACGCGCTCCGGCCGGGCCGCCTCGTCCACGAGGGCGTGCGCCCAGCGGCGTACGGAGGTCGCGGGCGCGGCGAGGTCCGGCGCGGCGCCGTCGCGGACCTGCTTCCAGGCGGCGGCGAGGTCGGGCATCAGGATCCGCCACGAGACGCCGTCGACGACCATGTGGTGCAGGCCGACCAGGAGCCGGCCGGGGCCGGTGGGCGGCTGGAACCACACGAACCGCGCGAGGGCCCCGGCCGCGGGGTCGAGGCGGCCCGCCAGGTCCCGCAGCTCGCCGACGAGCAGGCTCCGCCAGGACTCGCCCGCGAACCGGCCGTCGCAGGGCACCGCGCGGATCAGCGGGTCCACGTCCACGGAGCCGGGCGGGGCGACGAGCAGGCCGTCGGGCAGCAGCCGCGCGCGCAGCAGGTCGTGCCGGTCGATGACGGTCGTCAGGGTCGCGGCCAGGCCGTCCCGGTCGATGCCGTGCGGCAGCTCCAGGACCACGGCCTGGAGCAGGGAGTCGAAGCCGGGGCCGTTCTCCAGGATCCAGTGCGCCACCGGCATCAGCGGCATGGTGCCCACGCCGCCGCCGTCCAGCTCGGCGAGGACGGGGCCGCGCTGCCCGGTGTCTGCGGCGGCGACACCGGCCAGTTCGGCCACGGTCCGGTGTTCGAAGACCTGGCGTGAGGTGACGAGCAGGCCGTGGGCCCTGGCGCGCGAGACCACCTGGATGGACTGGATGCTGTCGCCGCCGAGGGCGAAGAAGTCGTCGTCGACGCCGACGCGGGCCTGGCCGAGGACGTCGGCGAAGACACCGGCCAGGACCTCCTCGGTCCCGGTGCGCGGCGCCCGGTAGGCGGTGCTCGTGAAGTGCGGCTCGGGCAGCGCGGCCCGGTCCAGCTTGCCGTTCGGGGTCAGCGGCAGCTGGTCGAGCACCATCAGGGCGGCCGGAACCATGAACTCCGGAAGCCGTCGGGCCACGGACTCCCGCAGCTCGGCGGGGAGGCCCGCGGCGTCGGGCGCGCCGTCCTCGGCGAGGACCACGTAACCGACGAGCTGCTTGGCCGTGTCGCCGCCGCGGCCCTCGCGTGCGATCACCGCGGCGTGCGCCACCGCGGGGTGGGCCAGGAGCGCCGCCTCGATCTCGCCCAGCTCGATGCGGAAGCCGCGCACCTTCACCTGGTGGTCGGCGCGGCCCTGGTACACGAGGTCGCCGTCCGCGTTCCGGACGACCAAGTCGCCGGTGCGGTACATCCGTTCACCGGCGGGGCCGAAGGGGCAGGCCACGAACCGCTCGGCGGTCAGCGCGGAACGGCGCAGATAGCCGCGCGCCACGCCGGGGCCCGCGATGTACAGCTCGCCGGGGGCGCCGGGCTCCACGGGCCGCAGCCGGGCGTCGAGCACATAGCCCGCGAAGCTGTCAAGGGGCTGCCCGATCGGCACCTCCGCGTCCGGGTCGCGCGTGGGGTCGACGCGGTGGCTGGTGGCGAAGACCGTGGTCTCGGTCGGTCCGTAGCCGTTCACGAAGACCGTGTCGGGGCAGGCCGCCGCGGCCCGGGCGACGGCCTGCGGCGAGACGCGGTCGCCGCCCACCCACACCTCGCGGAGCCCGGTCAGGCAGTGCGGGTCCTCCCCCACCAGGAGGTTGAAGAGCGCGCTGGTGATCCAGACGGCGGTGACGCCGTGCCGCGCCACCTGCTCGGCGAGGGCGGCGGGGGTCAGGTCCGGGGACGGGTCGACGACGACCGTGCCGCCGTTGAGGAGCGGCACCCAGATCTCGTAGACGGAGGCGTCGAAGGCCAACGGCGAGTGCAGCAGCATCCGTTCCTGCGCGCCACCGCGCCAGCGCTCGTCCTGCGCGAGGGCGGTCACGTCGCGGTGCGTGACGCCGATGCCCTTGGGCCGGCCGGTCGACCCGGAGGTGTAGATCACGTACGCGAGCGACAGCGGGTGCGCGGCGGCGGCGACCTCACCGCCGGCGCCGGTCAGCTCCGCCACGTCCACGGTGGGGCAGGAGCCGGAGAGCCGCGGCGCGGCGTCCCCCGCGCTCAGCAGGAGGGCGGGGGACGCGTCGCGGAACATCAACTCGACGCGCTCGACGGGGTAGTCGGGGTCGAGCGGCAGATAGGCGGCGCCTGCCTTCAGCACGCCGAGGAGGGCCACGACCGACTCCGCGGACCGCGGCAGCGCGACCGCGACGAGCGACTCCGGCGCCACGCCGCGTCCGGCGAGCCCGGCGGCCAACGCGGAGGACCTGGCGTCCAGTTGGCCGTACGTCAGGGACTCGTCCCCGCAGACCACGGCGATCGCGTCCGGAGTCAGCCGGGCCTGCTGGGCGAACAGCTCGAGCACCGTCGTGTCGAGGATCCGTCCGGCCGCACCGTCCCTACTCGTCAGCGGACGGTTTCGCTCCAGCGGAGCATGCACATCCATCACCCCACACAGACAAATGGATCGAAGAATTGGTTCAGAGCAAGGCGCCGCCCGCGGTGACCGGGCGGGAATATCCCCGGGCGTACCGCCGCCGGTGAATTCCGGACGCGCCGCCCAAGCCTCCCGGCCTGCGACCACACCCTCACGCCTGCGCCCTGCCGGGGTCAAGCAAAGAAGAGTCCCTGTCAGGGCGTCGCGCGGCGGCCCCTGTGTCCCGTCTACAGGACATCCGAATGAGGCCCTGCGAGGACGGCGCCGAGCACGGCGGACAGGGCCCCGCACAGCGTTCACGGAATGCCGGGGAAGGGCAATGCCGCGCATGTCCCGGACCTTTCCTCCGCGTTGCGCGGGGCGGTCGCGGGGGCATCCGTCAAGGAGAGCCGGAAGCTCACGGACCGGCGTCCCTCGGTGTTCCGCGTGGCGTGGAGGGTGGCCGCGGCTGTCCCCGGGCACCGAGTTTCAAACCTGTTCGGCACGTACGCCGGTAATTCGCCGCCGCCGCCCTTGCGATTCCCGCCGCGGCCCTTGCGATTCCCGCCGCGGCCCGCGTGTCATTCCCGGCGGCGTCCCCGTACACCACCCCCGTACACCGCCCCCGTGTCCTGTGGACAGGACATCCGAGATACCGCGAAGCGGTCTTGTCAGGCGCTCTTTCCCTAGCTTGACCCCGGCAGGGCGCAGGCATGAGGGTGTGGTCGCAGGCCGGGCGGCCCGGGCGGCGCGCCCTCAATTCACCGGCGGCGGTACGCCCGTGGATATTCCCCGCCCGGCTCACCGCGGGCGGCGGCCTCATCCGAACCAATTCTTCGATCCATTCGTCTCCGCGGGGTGATGGACGTGCGCGATCTGCCGGAGCCGCTCGGCGCCGGGACGATCGCGCGGCCGGCCGACCGCCCCGCGGTACGCACCTCTGTGGAGTTCTCATGGCGACGGCAGTGATCAGCGGCGGCACCCGGGGCATCGGACTGACGCTGAGCCTGCGCCTTTGCGCCCTGGGCCACCGGGTGCTCGCCCTGTACCGGAGCGACGAGACCGCGGCCAAGGAGGCGGCTCAGGCGAGCGACGGGCGCATCGAGCCCGTCCGCGTCGACGTCGGGCGGCCCGCGGAGATCCGCGCCGCCTGCGCGCGGATCCTCGACGAGCACGGCGCCCCGCGGATCCTGGTGAACAACGCCGGGGTCAACCGCGACCGGCCCTTCCTCTCCCTGACCGATGAGGACTGGGACCAGGTCGTCGCGACCAACCTCTCCGGGCCCTTCCACCTCAGCCAGGCACTGGCGCCCGCCATGATCGAGGCCGGCGGGGGCTCCATCGTCAACATCGGCGCCACCACGGCGATCCGCCCGCGGGCGAACGGCGCCAACTACTGCGCAAGCAAGGCGGGGCTGCTCCAGCTCACCAAGTGCATGGCCCTTGAACTGGCTCCGCACATCCAGGTCAACGCGCTGCTCCCCGGATTTACCGACACCCCGGAAGTCACCGAGCGCTACCGGCTCGACGAGCCGGACCGCCGCGCGGCCGTCATCGACTCCATTCCCCAGAAGCGGATCGGCACCCCGCAGGACATCGCCGACGCTCTCGAATTCCTTGTGACCTCGCGGTCCGCCTACATCACGGGACAACAACTCGTCGTGGACGGCGGACACTTCATGGGGTGAATCCCCGGCGCGACCTCGCGTACGCGCCCCCTACGTGAACACCCTTCGCATAAGGAGCGAAAGAAGAATGCGTCTGACTCAGGAGCAGTTGGAGCAGTACCACGAGAACGGTTTTCTGCTGCTCGATTCCCTGCTGGACGAGCGCGAGGTCGACACCCTGCGCACGGCGTTCCGGCGCGACTGCGAGACGGCGGGGCCGCACCGCATCATCGAGGACGGCGGCGACGAGGTGCGCGCGGTGTACTCGTCGCACCTCCGCCAGCCCGAATACGCACGGCTCATGCGTGACCCGCGGCTGCTGGTCCCCGCCCAGCAGCTGCTCCCCGACGACGTGTACGTCTACCAGTTCAAGATCAATGCCAAGCCCGCCTTCGGCGGCGACAAATGGGCCTGGCACCAGGACTTCCTCGCCTGGCAGATCTCCGACACCCTGCCCGCGCCGCTCCAGGTCAACGTGGGCGTATTCCTCGACGACGTCACCGAGTTCAACGGGCCGGTCATCTTCCTGCCCGGCTCGCACCGCGACGGGCTCGTGCACGAGGGGCGCAAGGCGGAGCGGAAGTCGTCGCAGCACCTGGACCCGGACGACATCTCCCTCTCGCCGAAGCAGCTGGCCGACCTCGTCGACCGGCACGGCATGACCAGCCCCAAGGGACCCGCCGGTTCCGTCGTGCTCTTCTCCCCGGAGATCGTGCACGGCTCGGCCCCCAACATGTCGCCGTTCGCCCGCCGCCTGCTCATCGCGACGTACAACGACGTCACCAACCTGCCGAGCTGGAGCGGCGAGCCGCGCCCCGACTACGTGGTGTGCCGCGACTCCACGCCGCTCTCCCCGCTCGACGGCTCCTTCCTCGACGACCTCGAGGAGGCGGCCGTATGACCGGGCGCACCGGCCGCGCGGTCGTCCTGGAGGAGTTCGGCAAGCCCCTCGCGCTGCGCGAGTACCCGCTGCCCCCGGCCCCGGAGCGCGGCATGATCGTCGCCTGTGGGTACGGCGGCATCTGCGGCACCGACCTGCACCTGCACCAGGGGCACCTGCCGATCCCCACGCCGCTCGTCCTCGGCCACGAAGGCCTCGGCGTGATACGGGAGTTGGGCGAGGGCCTCACGCACGACGCGCTCGGCGCCGAGCTGAAGCCGGGCGACTCCGTGATGTGGGCCTCGTCCATCGCCTGCGGGACCTGTCCGCCGTGCCGGATCCACCGCGAGCCGACGCTGTGCGAGAACCGCCGTACGTACGGGGTCAACCGCTCGACCGTGGCCGGGCCCGAGCTGTCCGGCTCGTGGGCCGACCACATCGTCCTGCAAGAGGGCACCACGGTCGTCAAGGCGGCCGAGGGCGTCGATCCGCTCGCCGCGATGTCCCTCGCCTGCGCGGGCCCCACCGTCGTGCACGCCCTGTACGAGCGCCGCCCGGTGCGGCTCGGTGAGGTCGTCGTCGTCCAGGGCAGCGGCCCGGTCGGGCTAGCGGCCGCGGCGTTCGCCCAGCTCTCCGGGGCCGCCAAGGTCATCGTCATCGGCGGCCCGGCCGAGCGCCTGGAGGCCGCGGCGCGCGCGGGCATCGGCGACGTCCATCTGAACATCGCCGACGCCGCCGACCCGGACCACATCCTGAACGAGGTGCGCGCGGCCACCGGCGGCCAGGGCGCCGACCTCGTCATCGAGTGCGCCGGTGTCCCCCAGGCCGTCGCCCAGGGCCTCTACCTCGCCCGCAGGGGCGGCACGTACCTGGTCATCGGCCAGTACACGGACGCGGGGGACACACTGGTCAACCCCCACCAGATCGTGTACCGCCAGCTCGACGTCATCGGCTCCTGGGCCTTCACCGGGGCGCACCTCGTCGAGTACGTACGGCTGCTGCCGACGCTCGCCGCCCGGTTCGACCTGGCGAGCCTGGTCACGTCCTTCCCGCTGGACCGGCACGCGGACGCCCTGGCCGCGGTCGCCGACGGATCGGTGATGAAGGCGGTCCTCACGAGCTGACCCCGCGCCCGCGGGCGGCGCCGCCCCCGCTCGCCCCCGGGCAGGGAAGGCGCCGGAACTCCGCCCCACGGCGGCAGGGCCGGCGCCCGCGGCCCCCACACACACGACGAGCTGTGTCCCCGACCGCCTGTGCGGCAGCCGGGGACACAGCTCGTACGGCCCGCGTGGCGGGCGCTGAGGTCGGCGCGGGGGGGGGGGGGGGGGGGGGGGGGGGGGGGGGGGGGGGGGGGGGGGGGGGGGGGGGGGGGGGGGGGGGGGGGGGGGGGGGGGGGGGGGG